>JAQXGF010000008.1 GCA_029006155.1 Lachnospiraceae bacterium | reverse complement strand
AAAAACGCCATGCCGCACGCCCCTTCACGATCCGGTAATGCAGCGCCGCAAAAAACACGGCGCACAGGACGAACGCCGGATGCAGGAAGAACATCCCACCGACGAGCGCCCCGATGTAAAACAGAAAATTAATTAGCGGATGGCAGTCCGCGAACACATCACGCTTCATGTCTCTTCCCCGCGCGCCGCACGAGCACCAGAACCAGCAGACAGAAAGCTGCCGCACCGCCGCCCGCTGCAAACGGCCATACCGGAACCTTCCGGCTGTCATTTCCGGCCGCATCCAGCAGGTTGGCCGTATCGCCCATCATGCCCGCAATGCCGTACTCAGAAAACTCCGATGCCTGGAATACGATGTCGCTCCCGGAAATTTTCCCATCTAAGAACTCTAAGGAGCCATCCTGCTTCTGGTGGACGATCACCGCCGTCTCATAGTCGCCAAGGTCCACCATCGGCAGCTTCACCTTCACGAGCTGCTCCGGCTCCCAGCCCTCGCCGTCTAAGGTATTGACAAAATCGATCTCACTCATCGAGAAAATCTCACTCTTTTCTCCGAGCACGTCTTTGATCTTCTGCTCCTGCTCTTCTGTGAGCAGCTGCGGGCGTACCGAGAGCTGTACGTACCACGGGAGCGCATCATCCGCATTGTCCCGCAGGTCTGTCCCGGTCGTCTCATCATAATGGTAACGGGTGCCAAGACTTTCTAAGGCTTTTTCAAACTTCTGGTAGCGCGGGGACTCCTGCACCGCCTTCTGCTCATCCTCACTCAGCGCCGCATACGCCTGATACGTGTCCGTCAGCGCCGCGATCTGGTCCTGCGAATAGTCATCTGCGGAAGCCGGGAGCCTTTTCCGTTCCTTCGTCCCGGACAGGACATCCGCGATCTCAGATGTCACCTTCCTTGCAGCCACCGTCCATACCGTGCCCGCCGTGGACGTCTCCGCATGGACTGCGGCCGTGCCACCGGTGCGGTTTCCGGATTCCCGTTTGATGACCTTTCCATTTGCATCCGTCTCACTCTCCCCCTCTTTGTTCGTGGACGTGCCGCCCGCTTTCGTGGATGTGCTGCCACCCGCCGTGCCGCCGCGCTTCCCGGAAGAGAGGTTGATGGATTTCGTGGAACCGGACGGCTTTTTCGTCGTATTTTCCTTGCCGGATCCAGCGCCAGAGCCGCTGCCGGAGGATGCTCCTGCTTTGAGCTTCTGCAGCTCCTTTAATGCCTTTTCCAGCACGCTGTAATTGCCAACCTTCGCTTTCTGCGTCTCACTTAAAGAATTGTAGGCCGTGTTCGCCTCGGTGATCTGTTTGTCCTTATCCAAGGTCACCTTCCCGATCGCGGAAATGATCCCCTTTACATGCGATACTTCCAGCTCGTCCGCTTTTTCGGATGCCTGCTGCAGGGCTGCCTTTTCTTCTGATGGAATCAGAGCTTTTTGTGTCTCATTCAGGGAGTTATAAAGGGAAACCACAGCCCGCACGGAGGAGACCTGTTCATACGTCATCTTTGAGACCGCCGGGAGTGCTTTGATCAGCCTCTGTACTTCTGCCGTTTTATCATAGTCGGACTTCACTGCCACATCCGTCATGTCGTAGAGCCGGTTCTGCCCGTTTTTGTACCGCTCATAGGCCGTCAGTGCATAGTAGCCCTGCTCGGTCGCCATCTGGTTCATCGTGCCGGAGGATAAATGCTTGAATCCGCCACCTGCGACGGAAAACGAAAGCAGGCCATCCATCACGGATTTCCCGTTTTTGATAAACCGGCTGTCCGTGTTCGGGTCGATCCCAAGGGAGGTAAGTGCCACGATGACCTGCGAGCAGCTCTCCGAAGTGCTCGACCCGCCGGACGCATACGAACCATCGGAGAGCTGAAGCTCCGAGAGGCGCTGCAGCGCCGTATCGACCGCTGCCTTTACCTGTGCGTTGCTGTCATAATACGGGGCCAGTGCCTGGATCCCCATGCCGGTCAGGTCCGGGTCTGCCACCGAGCCGGACATCGCCCAGCCGCCATCCGGGGTACGATGATCTAAAATATACTGGATCAGTTTCTGCCGCGTCGTCTGCGTCTTCCCGGCTGCCGCCGTCGGGATCTCATACTTATGGGAATCAAATGCGATCAGTGCAAACATCGCACCGTTTACGCCCTGCCATACCGTCTGGTCAAAGTCCGATAGCGGCTCTAACAGGTTATACCCGCCGACGTTCGTGACATCCTCGCCAAGCGCTGTAAGCGCCAGGACGACACGGGAGTATTCCGTGTACTTCTTCTCATGCAGGACGCCCTTGCATTCCTTTACCGCCTGGATGACATTTGCCTTGTACTGGCTGTAGACCGAAGCATCGACTTCCTGCCCGCTCCGCGCAAGCCCTAAAATCTGCCACTCGCCATTGATCGAGCCGATCGACGGGATCGACTGCTTCGCCGACCCGGCAAGCTCCTGCCCGGTCGCGGTGTAGGCATCCGAGATCTGAGCCGGGGATGCATAGAGGGCGATCCCGGAGGTAAGTTCCAAGGATGTTTCCATAGAGAGCTCCGTTTCGGTCTCTGCCTCGGATGCAGTCTCGCTTTCCAGCTCAGATTCTTCTATCTCTTCTGAATCTTTTTCATTGTCAGCACCACCAGTACGTCCGTTTGTCTCCTGCGAATCCTTTTCATCATCCGCAAACTTCACGAGCAGCACCGCACGCACGCCCATCGTCCCGTTCTCACCGAGCACACCGAGTGCAAGCTCCGCATACGTCCCGTCCTCATCGGTGATACCGTAGACCGTCCGCTGCTCGACGCTCATCCCGGAGCCTTTGAAGGTAAACTTTTCGAGCGGGAGGGTGCAGGTGCCGTCCTGCAGCTGCAGTGGATATACATTGACACCGGATAATTGTGCCGCACTGTACAGCGCCGTATCGCCGTCTAAGAGGTACGGGCAGAGCTGCCACTTGTCCCCGGATTCGGTAAAATATCCGCCCCAACGCGCAATGTATAAGAGATCCGCAAGGCCCGTCCCGCAGTCCTTTCCCGCCTTCTGCACGGAAAGCTGCAGGGCATCCGTCCCTTTTGGTACTGTCACCTGAAACATACCATCCGCATAGTCCACCGGGTGCGTCGTCCCCTGGCAGGTCACCTGTGCCGGTGTCTGGATGGCAGAGACCGGAAGCGTGGTGCCATCCTTTGTACTTACCGTAAAGGAGAGCGCTTGCGCCAGTGCCGGGTCTGTCTCACCGGCCTGGTCCTTCTTTGTATTTTCATCCTTCTTTTTATCATCCGCTTCCGAGCTTTTTTCTGCATCAGACTCCGTTTCGGCAGTCCCGGCTTCTGTGTCCTTCTTATCCGTCACATCCTGGCCGGAAGCCTCTGTCCCGGCCTCAGATGCCACCTCGGATTCTTTTTCCGTGCCCGCCTCAGTCCCGGATGTCTGCTTCTCTTCTGCCGCCGTTGTCTCTGTCTGCACCGGGGCCTGCGTCTCCTCCGGTGCGCTTTGTGCGGAAACTTCCGTATCCTTTGCTGCCGCCTTTTCCTGTGCCTGTGTCGCTGTTTCTTCGGCCTGTGCCGGGTACAGCGACAGGCTGGCCGCCAGCGAGCATGCCATCGTCACATTCAAAAGCCGATATAGTCCTTTATAGTTCTTCATACTGTCCTCCACCTGCTTTCCATCAGCCCATACCGCCACCGACGTCTGCGCCGAGGCCATTGCATGTATACGTCCAGACGATCGTATCGCCGTCCTCCAGATAATAGGAAGAGCAGCCATAGTTCGGGAACCAGCCATTTACCTTATACATCCAGCCGGACTGGTTGCCACAGTCAAATTCATATAAGTTGTTGATGCCCTCGACGTAGTAGCTGTTGTAAAGCGGCGTCCACGAGGCTTCCATCTGGATGCCCGCATAAGAGCAGACGCGGGATAAGACGTCATAGACCGTCTCGCCCTTTTCAAATTCTACGGTGCTCGTGCTCAGGATGCAGCCGTTGGCCGGCACGTAGGTTTCCTTGCCTGCGGTCAGGTTCCCCATGTTGTCAAGGATCGTGTCACAGCGGATCTCGATCGTACATTCCAGTATATCGGAAGATGCGTCCCCTCCGCCCTGTGATGCGGCATTGTCCTGTGGCGTGTACTCCTCCACCGAACTGCCGTCCGCTGAACCGCTGCCGGAAGCATCTGCCTGCCCATCCTTCTGGGTCTCCCCAGTGCCAGCCGCACCGGTCTCAGACTCGGACTCCCCTGCTTTCTTTGTCGCATCCAGCGTGATCTTTTCCGCGTTCAGGCTCGCTTCCAGCGCTGCCTGCTTCTCTGCCGCACGGTCATCGAGCACCTTCTGCAGCTCTGCGACGGAAAAGCACAGCTCGTTTTTACGGTCGCACTTCTGGGCCTGCACGATCGCGAACTCGTTCATCGACCCGGCAGAGAGCTTCTGTACCGACGCAGATACCTTGCCATCCCCGCCCTCGCTCACCTGCAGCCGCTCACCGGATGCGACCGTCTCTGCCGTACCATCCGAAGCCGTCACGTCATCCTCGCCCATGAGGACATCAAACGTCATGCTGCCCGTCTGGACACTCGCTGAAAATACGCTGTCGCTGACCGTTGCCTCATGCCCATCCAGCTTCAGCGTAAACGCTTTCCCTGCCTTTGGAATGTCCGCAAACAGTTCCCCTTTGCCGACCGAAAGCTCCACGGCATCCGCCGCGGATGATGTGACCGTCAGTTCCGTATTTTCATTTAATACGATCGTATTAGACTCACCGAGCTGCAGAGCCGCCGTCGATCCCTGCTTCGTCTCGATGACATCGCCATCTTTGATCCCCTGTCCATCCTGCAGGCTGTAGCCAATCCCGTTCCGCTCGATACTGACTACACCACTTACGTGTCCACTTGTGATCCAGCTTTCCGTCCCAGTATCGAACCAGCCACGGATACTGCCTGCCGCGAGCACTCCGCATGCCGCGATGACCAGGATCAGGATGACCATGACTGCGTTCATAAGACGTTTTTTCCGCTTTGTTTCCATAAATATCCTCCTTGTGTTTTAATATACCCCAAAATGTACCTTCAGCCCTTAGCAGATAAATCTGCACGGACTTCCTGTACGTTTTGCTGCTGCCCGAAACTGTTTTAAACAAAAAAAGCAACACCCCCTTTTGAGGGGCGTTACTCTTAATAGGTGTTCTCTATGCGCGAACAATATCCTCTATCCTAATCACCGGAAAACCGCCGCTCGCCGACTTTACGGCACCGCACTTTTATGTACAGGAATCTAACCTGTTCACGGCACTGCTCTCCGCATTTTGATTTGTCAAATATTGCCGGAACATTTCCTTCCGGCATCTCCGTCTTATTATACGTAGCCTGACGGGTACTGTCAAGTTTTGCCCTATGTTTCTGTAACGAATCGCTTATTCATCCTCTGAAACCTCTACTAGTTCATGCCTTGTAAGCAGGCCTCTCTCTAATTGCTTTTTCGATTCCATTAACCACTCATAATTAGCCTTATCTTCCATAATCCATTTCTGAACATCTTTCTCGCTTGCTTTAATCATTTTAACATCCATGTTATAAAAAACTCACTTATACATATGGTCTTGTAGACTTCTGAAGTATTTCTTTATCGCCATTATTATTTAAGTAATAACGAATTATTTATTGCGACAAGTTTCATCGTCAGTATTTCCTTTCTAAAAAGGGCCTGCCTTTCGGTAAGCCCTTCGTACACGTGAACGATATTCTACGCTTTGCAACACCCCGTCGTTCTCGGAAGTGAAACATACACGTTCATCATATTCTAGCCGTGATGACCGACAAGCCTGTTGGCTTATTTATAGTATACTCAATAATTTTGAAAAACGCAACACTTTCAGAAAGGAAATCCCCCGCTTCACCAGATGAATTTCCGACAAAACGGGGAACAATAGTTATCTGACAGTTACCTGTACCTTCACCGATGCCTTTCCGGACTTCACAGTGATCGTCGCCGTGCCTTTCTTCACGCCTTTGATCTTTCCGGTCTTGCTGACGGTTGCGATCTTTTTATTTGAAGAAGTGTAGGTGATCTTCTCCTCGCTGCCCTTCGGCGAAAGCTTTGCCTTCAGAGTGTAGGTCTTACCCTTCTTCACACTGACCGTCGATGGTACGCCGTTGATCGCGGTCGTCTTCGTCTTCGGTACCGTTACAGTCACGGTAAATTTCTTCTTACCGGACTTCACAGTGATCTTCGCAGTTCCTGCCTTCTTTGCCGTGATGACGCCGCTCTTATTGACCGTCGCTACCTTCTTATTCGAAGAGGTGTAGGTAAACTTCTGCTGCGAGGTGATCGGGGTCAGTATCGGCTTCAATGCCAGCTTCTTGCCCTTCTCCAGTGTCACCTTTGACTTTAATCCGGTAATCTTTGTCGTCGTCACGGTACTCTTCTGTACTGTGACCGGAATCTTCTTCTCCAGTCCGCTCGCCAGCCGGATCGTCAGGGTCGCCTTGCCGGCCTTCTTGCCTGCCGTCAGCGTACCGTTCTTCGATACCGTAAATACTTTCGTATTACTGGACGTATAAGCCGCAACGGAATCTCCGTTCGCCAGTCCGATCACTTTAAATGCGGTCGTCTTCTGCTTTACTTTCAGCGGAAGCTTCTCTGCATTCGTCTTGATCGTCGGTGTCAATGCGCTTCCATACGTGCGAGTCTCTCTGGTTCCGCATACGGAACAGGTGCGTCCCTGACGCTCCGGTGCAAATACCGTCGCCTCAGAAGTGGTCGTCCAGGAACCATAGCTGTGTCCGGAGAGCGGGAGTGCCTCCGTCAGTGTCGCATGGCAAACGGTACACGTATAGGTCCGGATGCCTGCTTCCTTACAGGTCGATGCCTTTGTCACCTGGCCTGCATCATACTGATGTCCCTTCGCCGCAATCGCTTCTGACTTCACATCACCGCAGATGCTGCACACCATCTGACGCTCGCCTGCCTCTGTACAGGTCGCTTCCTTCGTGATCGTCCAGTCGCCGTAGACGTGGTCGTGCTGGACGGTGATCTTCACATCGGCAATCTGCAATCTAAACAATAATCCGGTGAAATGCCATAATTTGCATCTCCATGCATGACGTAAACCAGTCCACCCCGGATCATATAATCACCGTCCGGTGTATCCTCCGGCACGGTAAATGTAACTGTCTTCAACATCTTCAGTGTCGCTGCTTTCCGCGTATATTCCTCCGATACGACCTTGGAAAGTCCCGGAATATTGGTCGTAAACTGCGTCTGTGCTGTCTGCAGTTTTGTAAATGTGTTCGTGGTATCAATCGGATATACCTTTGTGATCTCATCAAGATCCAGTTCATCCAGCGACATCGTCACCGTCTGCCCCGGCTTTACCGTATTTCCACCATTCAATGTCGGTGTCACCTTAATGTCTGCTTTATAGTCCGGATTTACTTCTGCCGTAAAGGTCAGATCCGGGATGTGGGAGAAAAATCCCTCAGACTGTCCTGCAATCTCTCCCGTATTTCCCTGTGCCGTCTCCGAATACAGTGGCTCTCCCCACCAGCGTTCAAACAACCGACCACTGCTCAGATTAATCGTTCCTGAGCCCGTTATGGTAAAAGTAATCGCTCCAGCAGTATATTGTGTACCGCCGGAAATAATCTGTGCCTGATATGGCATATCCGTATCAAACCAAATCTGCATCGTCGACGGATTATAAATTCTCAAAATCTTCCGCACTGGTGTACTTATCCCTGTAAATTGGAGAATCGCCTGGTCTCCCTGTTTAAAAGGCTGTCCCGGCCTTGTCTCATTTGTCAGTGTGTAAGTCAGTGCTTTTCCGCGCATACCATACACCTGCGTTACACGAGATCCCTCATACACTGCGCTGACTTCGATCGGATTATAGCCATCCTTTAGCAGCACCGTTACATTTCCGTTTGCATCGACCGGATACTCGGTCTTCTGCTTTCCGTCTGTGCTCCATACCGCGACCGTCGCGCCTGTGCCGTTTACCTTGAAGGAGAACTCCGCCCCTTCTGTTCCCTGCCAGTAATACCATGTATCGTATTTGGTCGTATACGGAAGCGTGTTGATATTCGTCAACTTCTCCGCAAGCTTCTCGATGGAGGCTTCTCCGTCGCTGTTGACATGCACGATCATCCGCGGTGTCTGCCCATAATAAGTTCCCGTCTCATCGGTCAGTGTGACGGTGAAGGTCGTCGTCCCTTCTTTCAGCGGGATCATGTAGTACAGTTCATTCTCATATGGCTTGTTTCCGCCACCCAGACCTTTATCAATATAAGTAGACATTACCGACTTAATCGTAAAGATGGACGGATCTTCAATGCTGATTTTTATTCTTCCAGGTGTATTAAAAGGAAGGCAGGCCTCACCGCTTCTCAAGTTTGAAGCAACATAGTCCTTAAAATTCACCGGATATGCATCTTCCGCAGCACCCAATGTCAGATTAAAGGCATTGGCCGAAACCATAAAGTCATCAATATAGTCCGTCGCCTGACCAATGGTCTCATTCGCTGCAATCTTTCCGCGCTGAACAGCTTTCACTGCACTATTCATTGCATTATACTGCACTATGCATTCTGACATAAATTTTTCATAAATCCAGTCAGTCAATGCATCATACTGCCGCTTTGATTCTGTTACAACTTCTTCATATTCTTTATAATTTGCTTCTGTTACCTTTCCGCTGTAGCTATCGATCAGATTTTTGAGCGTCTCGATCGCTGTGATTCCATCCTGATACAGCTCCTCGATCCGACGCACTGCAGCTTCCAGCTTTTCCGTTGCTTCCTGCGAAATCTCCTTCTGGTCTGCATCGCTCAGTTTGTCATAAGTCTCTTTCAGGCGGTTTACCGTCTTTCGATCCCTGCTGTAGCTCAGATCTTCTGTTTTTGGCAATGCCAGAATTTTCTCCTGCAGTTCTGCAGCTGTCATCCCTTTTTTTATGATATGAAGCGTATAGGTGCGAGTACACTTCTGATTTGTTAAATCAAAAATTTCCAAAGAGATATTATTGATTCCTTCCTTCAAACTGATCGGAAGTTCCTCTTCTGCCTGCGCAACAAAACCGGCCCAGTTTGTACTGTATTCACTTTCGTAAAGAATTTCTCCATTCACCTTTAAACGCATAGCATAGCTTGATGCTGCTGTAGCCACACTATATTTATCAAAAGTAACAGCTTCAATTGCCCCGCTAAGATATACATTATAATCTGTAATCAATGGTGTAAAACCAATTTCCCCGGTTTCTTTCCCTCCTGCATCCAATTGAAAAAATGTCCCTTCCAGTTGCCCCTGAAATATTTCTGTATATTCTACATTTCCAGTCCCAACTGGAAGAAAACTATACTTGGTCAACCGCGTTGGCTTTTTCTGAAGCTTCAGATAATAGCTTTCTTTCTCACCCGTTGCACGATTTTCCAGATATATTGTATACATCCGAGTCCCGGTAAACAATGCTCCATCTTTTACCGTCACTGTTCCATTTTCAAAGTTCCATTCTTGATCATGATATTTCAGTACTGCTAAAACATCTTCTGGAACCTTTTTCAGAGATACCGTCAGATCTCTGGCCTCATACGCCTCTATACCACTCTCCACCTGCAGATCTGCTGTATAAGAAGCACTCAGTTCTCCCGTCCCAGCTCCTCCACTTGGTTCATATCCATATTCATAAAAGTATACCTTGGGTGTATTCGGATGCCCATCCGATGCGGTCTCTGTGACTATCACATCCCCGTCACCAAGCAAAGACGGATCCTTATGAACCACAATCGTGTAGATCATTGGTGCCAGATCCTCCACGCCATCCTGCACTGCCTCGACCTTTATCGTAATCGTCGTTTCTTTTTCTGTAATCGGAATATTATACTTGCCACGATATTCTTTTTCCCCGACAAATACACGAACCCGATTCTGTTGGTTTTCCGCCATCGGCAATAAACTTACACCCATCCATGGATCTGATATCATTCCTTCTTGTTGTGCCCGGAAAGCTATTTCATACTTCTGCACATCCGGATCAAATTCTCCGCCAAGGCAATCCAGTTCCGAACTCACCTTCCCTTTTACTGATACCGGCAAAATACTCAGTGACTTCAGTTTCTTACTTTTCTGAGTATCATCAAAAGCCGCCCCAATGTCGCTGCCAAGATCTGTCGTATACTTCAGCGCTATGATATCCCCCGGCTGTAATGTGCCATCTGCGACTTTATAATTGTCAAATCCGGTATTCGTATACCAGCCATTTAAACTGCCCATCCAGCCGCTGTCACGACCACGGTCGAACTCTTCCCGAGCACCAATCTGATAAATATAACTGCCCATTCCACCCGTACCGCGAATGCCAATCTGAACATCATTCAACAGGCAGGCACGCTTAATCACCGTTGTCATCGTATCTGACGGATAAACCAGTAAGGAAGTATTTAAAATGCTTCCGACTGGTCCAGGATCCTGAAATACATTTCCAGCTCCGTCTTTCAGATCCGACCGTTCCGGAACCATATCCTCAGCGCTTATAGAAATGCTTCCTACTGGATCTTCTCCGGTAATAATTCCAAATACTGGTTCCTCTGGACCTGTTACTGTCACAGAACCAATTTTAGAATAATAAGAGACACTGCTTCCATTTGACAGTGTATTCGTCACCTTACAGAAGTACCATGTCGTGCCAAGTTTACTGGTCGCCTTTGTTGTCCATTTACTGTTGAAGTTCTTAATTCTTCCATTTGCAGCAATCTGGCTGGTAATCGCAAATGTTCCATCAATTCCGTCCTGCAGTTTTTCGGCACCATCATAACTGTTTTCTGTGTTTCGATACCATTCATAGGTCAGCGTACCCATGGCCTGTTTGTTCTGGGCTACCTTATCGTCCTTCAACGCAACGGTAAAGGTGACTGTTCCCGTTTGCGGAAGTTCAAATGTTTTATGCGTATTTCCTACCGTATCTGATTTGATATCCGGCTGCTGTGCGACTTCATCTGCATCAGATATATGCGGTACTTCTTCAATCAATACGCCACTTCCGACACCATAATTCTTCTTTGAAACACTATTACGTTCAACATATTCGATATAAAATACACGATTGTTCCGTGCCTTTAACTGTGTAAAAACTGCCTCTCCAAACAGGTTGGCAAGTTGCTGCTGTCCGGCTTCTGATCCGTCACTGACAACATAATTGTTTTTAAATGCTGTATCATGGTCCGGATCATATGTTTTCAAAGCATCTACTGAGGCATATGTTACATCAGCCAACTTAATATTTGTTCTTCCTGTCACTGCCAGTGTAAGATTTCTGGCACTTTTATCAATTTCCGTTTTATATATTGTCAGCTGCTGTGGAAAACATTCATTTTCCCCGCGATTCACCGTCAACCCTGTCTCGGTCAGCGCCTTATACGTTCCGCTTGGATCCAGATCGTCCGAAATCTGAATCTGCTCCTTCGTGATCGGCTCCGGTCTGGTCACGGTATCATCCGCCAGAAGCATCGCATCATTTTCTTCCGCATTCAGCTCTGCGATGAGGCTTTCTGTCTCGGTCTCTTCTGCTGCAGCTTCGGTCTCCGTCGCGGCCTCAGTCTCGCTCTGGGCTTCTGTCTCTGCGATCTCTTCCAGTTCAGACATCGGTTCGGTCTCTTCGGCCTCGGACATCTCCTCTGTCTCTGCCGCTTCGCCCGGCACCTCTGCCACCGTAATCCTGATCACATGGCTCGTGACTAACTCACCATCCGCACTGGTGGCCTCTGCCTGATACCAGACTGTCCCGACCTCATCCGTCGACGGGAAGTATTCCGGCTCAGTCGCGTCTTCGATCGCGGTGAACTGCGCTCCGTCCTCGCTGCGAAGCCACTGATAAGTGATCTCATCGCCCTGTACCATCACCTTCAGAGGCTGCGCTTCCTCACCCTGTACATACGCTACTTCGGTCTCCGCCAGATCCTCCGTGAAGCGCAATGTTTCTTCTGATGAAGCTACCGTCTCTATTCCGGTAATCTCCAGTCCGGATTGCTCTGTTCCATCTGTGTCTGCACCCTGGATCGCATCACTGCCATTTGCATCTGCATCCAGAATTTCCGCGTCCTCAGTCGCTAAGAACCCGCTCTCTTCTGCCAGCACGCTCATCGGCGTAGTCAGAATCATCAGGCAGGCCAGCAGCATACTGAGAAACCTTCTTGCATTCTTTTTCTGCATGTTCCTACTTCCTTTCTTTTTCCTGTTTTCCCCTGATGCGAGCCAGTGCCGGATGCTCCGGAATGTTGCAGCATTCCAGAGTGCCTGCCGGTCAGACTTCCAGAAAAATAAAAAAGCAACAGAAATCTCTTTTTAAAGATCTCTGTCGCTTAGTAAATGCGTCTGCAAATCATTGCTTACTCTTCCGGAAAGACCGCTGCGTGCCGACTGTACGGCAGTGCATTCTGTCTGGAAATTTCATCCAGTCGCCGCTCTGTCTTTCCATATGAAGGCTCCCGCCTTATTTTTCTGTCCGTCGCCCTATCGCGATTCGCAGTATTTATCCGTTCATCGCCCCAGACCGCACGGCTCCATCTGAACACATTATACATAGCTTTGTGCCATCTGTCAATTTTTTTGTATTTCTTATTGTTTTTTTCTTCCTACGAATGTATGATAGTAACAATTGTGTGTTTCACTATACCAAAGGAGCTTGTCAAAATGTACTACAGTTCATATTCTCAGGGAAGTAAAATCATCACCCGCAGCAATGCCCGACAGTATCTGCGGGAGGATATGTGTCTTCCCAGCCATATCCGCGGAATCGCACCGGAAGCCTTTCAGAATCGTGGAGTCATCCGCAGCGTACAGTTTCCGGCCAGACTTACCAGCGTGGGAGCGCGTGCATTCTGCGGGTGTGTCTCTCTGGAAGCCGTCGCGCTGCCGTCTCAGGTCTCTGAACTTGCCTCCGCCGCCTTTTCCAGATGCGACGCGCTGCAAAAGGCTCAGATTCCCGGTTCCCTTGATACACTCACGCAGAGCCTGTTTCAGGAGAGCCGTCGTCTGCAGACCGTCACCTTCACTCCCCCGTCAATACCAACCGTATCCGGAAAATTCAGAAATATGCTTTCTCTGAATGCAAATCCCTGACCGCGCTGTGGCTCCCGGACAGTATTTCTGAGATCAGTGATCTGGCCTTTTACCGCTGTAAATCACTCGAAAACATTCATTTTCCGGAGCATCTGCGCCGCATCGGATCACAGGCTTTTTATTTCTGTGGCTTCGACTCGATCGAACTGCCGGGTTCCCTGCAGGTGCTTGAGGACAGTGCTTTCTTTAAATGTACACGGCTGACGACCGTCCGCATCCCGGAGAGCGTCCGCTATATCGGCAAATGGGCGTTCCACGGCTGCAACCGCCTGCAGTACGTCGAATTCCGCCACGACCCGGACTTCATCGGCCCATGGATCATCAACCGCGCCACGACCATCCGCTGCTACCGCGGATCGAAAGTCGACCAATATTGCCAGGAGAATGGATTTAAGGTGGAGTATTGGGATTGATAAGCCCCAGAATACCAAAACAGAAAGGATGATTCTCATGATTACTCACGAACATATCAAATCCACGTTCGCTTCGCTTGTGGCGATTGACTCCCCGTCTCTTTCAGAGCGGGAGATGGCTGATTATATTAAGACACTGTTTGCCGGAATCGGGATTGTGCTGCAGGAGGATGAAAGCGGTACTGCGACCGGGTCGACAGCCGGAAATCTGTATGCCTATGTGGAGGGGAATCCGACGCTCGCGCCGATCCTGCTCGCAGCACATATGGACACGGTCGCGCCTGCCTGTGGGAAGCAGGCCATCTTCCACGAGGATGGGCAGGTAACGAGCGACGGTACGACAGTGCTCGGCGCGGATGACCTCGCCGGTGTGACGGCCATCTATGAGGCGCTCCGCGAGATCCGGGAACAGGGCTGTTCTCACCGTCCGGTCGAGCTGCTCTTTACGACCGGTGAGGAACTGTACTGCAAGGGAGCCAATGCGTTTGACTTTTCCCGCATCCGCTCCCGCAATGCCTATGTGCTCGACTTAAGCGGGGAGATCGGCAGCGCTGCCTATGCCGCACCGACACTCCTTTCTTTTGAAGCCCGCATACAGGGCCGGGCGTCTCATGCCGGCTTCCGTCCGGAGGACGGTATCAATGCCATCTTAGCTGCGTCAAAAGCGATCGCACAGCTTCCGCAGGGGCATATCGATGCGGAGACGACCGGAAATATCGGCATGATTCACGGCGGCGCCGGGACGAATATTGTCTCAGAGTCCTGCACGATAAAGGGTGAGATCCGCAGCCTGAAGCATGAACGCGCACTCGCGCTTCTTAAGCAGTACAAATCGACCTTTGAAAAAGAGACATCTGCGCTCGGTGCATCGCTTGTCTGGTCCGATACCGTCAATATCATTGCCTATGAGACGCCGCTTGAGGGAAGCGCGGTAGCTGCCTACCGTCAGGCCGTCGAGCAGGAAGGGCTGACCGTATCTCTGTATAAGACCTTCGGCGGCAGTGACCAGAATGTCTTTGCCCAGCACGGCATTGAGGGACTCGTGATCGCGACCTCCATGAACCGCGTACATACCTGCCAGGAATACTGCAGCATCCCTGAGATCGCGCAGGTTTCCCGTATTCTGCTCGGGCTGCTGAACGGTTCTGATTCATCAAAGTAACCTCTTTGGCCGGCCGAGTAGTGTAATGTGATGGGTTTTACTTCTGATTTTTCGTTTCTTCTCATAGGATGACATAAGAGCACACACGGAGAATTCTTATGTCTGCATTCCATTTCACTTGGCGAAAGCGCATACTGCTGCTCCTGCTCTCACTTGCGGCAGCTGTATGCGCCATTCTTTTCCTGATCGGATTTCCCTTTACTTCGGAAAAAAAATTTGACCGCTTCACCAGACAAGTATTTTGCGAGGAACTGTCCGGAAATACGTTAAGCCTGCACTACACGGTGGCCGATCCGTCTGACTTTGGTCTGAAAAATCTCCCGGTATCACTGGGGGATGGAAGTACCATGGCACAGCGGCGCGCCCTGGCTGCCTGTGAAAACTACCAGAAAACACTGGATTCGTTTTCTTTTGAAGAGCTGAATGCTTCCCAGCAGGTCACTTACGCCATTTTTAAGGACTGGCTCGACACGGAACTCTCCGGTGCTGATTTTCTCCTATATGAGGAGCCGCTCGGGCCCACGCTTGGCGTTCAGGCACAGCTCCCGATCCTGCTCGCCGAATACTCATTTCGTACCAAAGGCGATGTCGAACATTATCTCACGCTGCTGACACAGGTGCCGGATTATTTTCTCTCCCTGCTCTCTTTTGAGCGGGAAAAAGCGACTGCCGGACTCTTTATGAGTGATGCCTGTGCGCAGGAGGTCATAAAGCAATGCCAGGATTTTATCCAGTCTCCTTCCGAGCACTACCTGATCACCCTCTTCCAGAAAAAAATCGATGCCTTCTCCAATCTCACTGCCGATGAAAAGATCGCCTACCAGAAACGAAATGAGGCCGCGGTCACCGGCTACGTCCTTCCAGCCTATGAGACATTGAGCAAAGGACTCACGGATCTCCTCGGTAAAGGGCGAAATGAACAGGGGCTCTTCTATTTTCCCAAAGGCCAGTCCTTTTATGAATACCTCGTAAAGCGCGAAGTCGGAGATGCGCGCAGCATCGCGCAGATCGAAGAGGAGATCAAGCAGCAGCTCGTCGCAGACTATCAGGCGATCCAGAACCGGATGTCGTCCTCGTCCGGTATTTCAGCGAATGAGGGCATGCCTTCGGCCTTTGCCGACGACAGCACCGATGCGGTCGCCATGCTCAAGGATCTGCGCAAAAAAATTTCACAGGATTTTCCCGGCATTCCGGCCGTCTCCTGTGAAGTAAAATATGTCGATGACTCTCTGAAAGATTATCTGAGCCCGGCCTTTTATCTGACTCCGCCGATCGATCAGTATACGGAAAATGTCATTTACCTGAATCCTGCGGAAAACTGCAGCGGTCTCTCCCTGTATACAACGCTGGCGCATGAGGGATATCCTGGTCATCTGTTTCAGACAGTCAGCTTCCATGCACAGTCACCTGCGCCACTCCGCTTCCTGCTCGCGCCCGGTGGCTATACGGAAGGCTGGGCTACTTATGTGGAAATGTATGCCTATTCCCTCTGGGATGGCGGAAGTGATGCCTCCGTCATTCAGCAGAAGAACCGTGCTTTCTCCCTCGGGCTCGCCGCTCTGCTCGATATCGGCATTCACTATCACGGCTATTCACCCGCAGATGTCTCGGCTTTTCTGACAAAGCTTGGATTCGACGCTTCCAGCGCTTCTTCGCTATATCAGGCGATCCTGCAGGCTCCGGCCAATTATCTGCAATATTACGTCGGCTACCTGAATTTCCAGCGTCTGCGCAGTACGATGGAGCAGGCGTTGCAGGAGCGCTTTGTACTCCGGGATTTTCATGCGGCGGTACTCGAAGCCGGTCCCGCACCGTTTTCGATCGTGGAAAAATTGGTGGCACAGAAGTTAGGCGTGGCGCTGTCATAGTGTTGTCGCACGTACAGATGCGAACTGTTTTCGTTACTCGTCTTAGAGGGGGCGGGCAGTGTCTGGTGAAAACACTGCCCCAAAAAGTGTGTGTGATATTTATTTCTAATCCCGGCCAGAAGACCGGAATTGGAAACCGTAAGAAATGAGTGAAAGAAACCATTTGGTAAAAAAAGAGGCGTCCGTATCCTTAACAGATATGGACGCCTTTGTCAATAATCATATATAAAATTTATGCAACTACACTACCACGGAGTCGTGATTTTGTCAAGCTTCCTTTTGCTATGATGCTATTTTTTTTGCTGATATCAGAGCGAATAATCATTTGTCCGTTTCCTTACTGTAGCGCATCCAGCATCTTTGTCGCTGTGATCGCGAGTGCACCCGGTCCGATGTGGCAGGATACGCTTAAGGAAAGCGGCCGCATGATGATCTCATGATCCGGGAACGCTTCCTGTACTTCCTGCTTCCAGAGATTCGCTTCTGTGAGATCCGTGCCGGAATAGGCAAGATGAATGTGAACCTTATCCGCAGCCGCATTGGATCCATACCGCTGCACGCAGTCATTCCGCACTGCCTCAAGCATCGTCGCCTTCGCTGCCTTTAAGGTACGGCTCTTCGCATAGGCGTCGAGCTTCTCGCCCTGGATCTGCAGAACCGGCTTCAGACGGAGCAGTGTGCCAAGTGCTGCAGCTGCCGGTGTGATCCGTCCGCCTTTTTTCAGATAATACAGGGTGGTCAGTGTAATATAAATGCTCGAATCCGCCGCTGTCTTTACCAGATAGTCCCGGATCGCCTCTGCATTCCAGCCTGCATCAGCCAGTGTCCTGGCATCAATCGCGGCCTGGCGCTGTGTGACAGAAATGCGTTTATTGTCCACGACCTGTACCTTGCCATCGTAGTCCTGCGCCAGCATCATCGCCGTCTGGCAGGAACTGCTCAGTCCGCTCGACATCGGAATATATACGATCTCTTCATATGTCTGCAGAAGCTCATCCCACAGCTCCGTCACATCCGTCATCGCCGGCATGGAAGTGGAAATCTCTGCCTTCTCGCTCAAATGCTGATAGAACTCTTCCTGTGAAAGCGTCTTTTCCTCATAATACAGCTTTCCATTAATATAAAACGGCATCGGGATGACAAA
Organism: Lachnospiraceae bacterium; assembly: GCA_029006155.1. Classification (GTDB taxonomy): domain Bacteria; phylum Bacillota; class Clostridia; order Lachnospirales; family Lachnospiraceae; genus Choladousia. The sequence continues at coordinate 106,440 of JAQXGF010000008.1, read as the reverse complement.
AACACCAAGCTCCTGTCCTTCTGCCTGTGTGATTCCGCTGTTGCTGTCCGTTACTATCGCAACTTTACTCATAGTGCCTCCTCGTATTATCTGAAAGCGTTCCTTTGCGCTCCCGCTTTTATTTCGTTCTCCTTACTATAGCATAAATTTTCCTGCGCCGCAATTGATTCTTGCTTTTCCCTTTTTTTGACGATATACTGGTGATATCATACACAGACAAAAGAAAGGAAACAATTTTATGGAAATACTGGAAACGATCCTCCACTCCTTTGTCAATCTGGCGATGCTGCTGTTCGAGTACATCGGCGTGGGTGTCATCACCTTTGCAGGCATTCAGGGGCTGGTCAACTACATCCGGCGTGCTCCGGATACGCGCCTCACACTGGCACAGGGACTTGCCATGGGGCTGGAGTTCAAGCTCGGAAGTGAGATCCTCCGTACCGTTGTCGTCCGCAGCTTAAGCGAGATCGCCATCGTCGGCAGCATCATCGCCCTGCGCGCCGTGCTCACCGTGCTCATCCACTGGGAGATCAAGAATGAGAAGGCGGATGAGTCCCAAAAAGGAAGCTCGAACTCCTGATTTTTTATCTTGTTCTAAAAACATGGTAATCTCTAATCATTAACAAATATCAGAAAAAGATGGTTCTGCTCAGCCATCTTTTTTATTTTTTCACTTAGAAAAGGCGCTGCCCCGATACTTCCCAGGTCAGCGCCTTTCCTTTATGCATTTATCGCATCATTTCATTTATCTCTGTCTTTTCCGTCTTCCTGCCACGAGCAGTGCCGCAATTACCAGTGCGGCTGCTACCAGTCCGCCGACATACGGAAGGATCGGTGTCTCATCCCCGGTCTGTACGGAACCGTTGGCACTTGCCCCGCCGCCTCCGTTCGAACCGCTTCCGCCTCCGCCGATGTCGTTGCCATCGCGGTGGATGATCTTGTTCCAGTTATCATCGGAAGAAGAGCTGTATACCGAGTTCAGGAGGATCGACTGTACCTCGGTCTGCTCCTGGGTGAACTCTGCGGTCGCATTGACGACGCGGATGTCATAGCCAAACTTTGCTCCGGCCTGTACGACCTTGCCATTCTCATCGACCTCTGCCACATAGATCTTCGCCCCGGCTGCTGCGCCGAGATTCAGCGAAAGCTTCAACGTGATCTCACTCTTGTTCTTGAGCTGCAGTGCGATCGGCTTTGCATAGAGCTGTGTGAACTCCGGATCCTTGAACAGTCCCGCATAGAACGTCTCGTTGACTGCCTTCTTGGATGTTCCCTCATAGACCTTCTTCGTCAGGTATAAGGTTACCTTGGAGACTCTCGTCTTATTGGTAATCGTGACATGCTTATCATCTCCACCCTTCAGGGTCACTTCCGGCTGATCCACCTGGATCGTATAGCCAAAGGATGCCTCATCGGTGATGCGCTTGCCATTTTTATCCACCTCTGCGATATAATAGCTTACCTCATTGGAGCTGGAGAGCAGGATTCTGCGCTTTGCAGATACTTCCGATGCATTTTTCAGATCCAGAGTAACGACCGTCGGTGTATCGGAGAAATCTTTCTTCCGGTAAATGCCTGCATAAAACGTCTTCGTATCCGTCTGTGCCTCACCGGATGCTGTCTGCAGCTTCTTCGTGATCGTCAGGGTCGCCGTATGACGATACCCGGTCGGAAGGCTGCTGTAAACATTTTTGATCACCGCCTGCTCCGAAGAAGCAGAAACCGAAATCTTTCCGCCATCCGAATATTCTACCTTACACTCTGTTCCATGAATATCCGAAGCCGTCAGCACATTTCCGTACTCATCCGTCTCAGCCAGATAATAGGTACCCTTCTCCAGATTCGAGAACGTTACGGATCCGTTCAGTCCGCTGACTGTGATCTCCTTGACATCGCTCACCTTCTGTGTCCGTGCCTTATCTGCAAACAGTGCCGCATAATATGTGTAACGTTTTTCTTTTGCATAAGTGCCGCTCGTCGTATCTTTTGCATAGACCTGCGCGTCTCCGACATAGATCTGCATGGAGACGGTCAGCTTGTGCGAAGCTTTTCCATGCGACGCATTGCGCATCACGACTTCCGTCGTCTGGCCGTCCTTCACCTCAAACGCGACATCCGCGGTATTGCTGTAGCCGCTCGGTGCGGTCAGCTCTGTCAGGACATAACTGCCTGCCGCCAGCTTGTTCGTCAGTATTTGCACTTCGTTTCCGGTCGTAAAGGAATAGACATTCTTGCTGGTCGTTGCATCCTTGATGACCATCTTCGCGCCGGAAAGCTGCTTATCCGAAGATGCATCCAGCAGCCGGAGCATTACGATGGAATTGCCCAGCTGATCCTGGATCGTCGCAAATGCCTTCTGTCCACATACGACAGTAAGTGCCTGATTTGTCAGATCCGGATATGTGATTCCATAGAGGAAATTCGGATCCGCATTTGTGATCTCTGTGCCACTCGCATCGGTCTGTGCCAGATAGAACGTCTCAGATGCTTTGGTTGCTTTCACCTGTGTGCTCTGTGTCAGAGTCGCAGCTCCATTCATGGCAAACGTCAGCGGCGCATCCAGCACCTTCTGTGTCTTATCTGCATCCTGATAGAGCATTGCATAGAACGTATCAGAAGATGCATACGCTGCCCCCTGCACATCCTTTACATTGATCGTCACGGAGACATCCGCCTGATAGCTGTAGTCGCCCTCCGGATATGTCGTATAATCGATATCCAGAACGGCCTGCGCATTTTCTGCGGCCCTTGCTGTAACCGCATTGTCTGCCAGCTGATAATCCGTACCTGCCTTCTCTCCAAACGCATCCGTCAGGCCGATATAATAGGTGCTGCCATCCGTAAGTGCAGTAAATTCCGCTGCCGTGCTCGTTGTATTTCCCGCTGTAAAGGTCACCGCCTTCGGCTCCGTCACACGCTTCGTAAGCTCGCTGTCCGAATACAGTGCGACATAGTTCACCACATCATTTTCTGCGGTGAGCAGCGTCCGGGTGAAGGTGGCCTGTGCCGTCACTTCTACCTTCGCGGTACCGCCTGCTTTGTGCTTCATAGTCAGCGTCTTCGTTGTCTCTCCATCCGCCAGCGTAAATTCCTGATCGTCTGCCAGCCCGTATCCATCCGGCGCTTTTACTTCGGACAAACAGTACGTGCCGGAAGGGATGCCGGACAGACTCAGCTGATTCCCGGTACCTGAAATATAATACAGCGGATACTTTGCTTCCGTGCTGCTGTTGTAAATCACAGCCCCTTTTGCATCCTTCAGAACGAAGATCGAAGTACCTTTTGCATCCGCAAGTACATTACCAGTTTCATCTGCCAGCACAATCGTCGCCTGCGCCTGCTTCTCTGCCTGAACCGTCAGCACCCCATTGGTCCAGTCGGTCAGATTCTGTCCGACTGCCATCTGAATCGTGCCGGTCTTATCTACTTCAAAGTAAATCCGTGCCGGTGTCAGATAGGTATCTCCGCCCGGCGCTTTCGTGATCGCCAGATAATAGCTGCCGCCATAGTTCAGCGTAACCGTCTGCTCTGTGCTGCCAAGATCCGTCAGCGTATCGCCGATCTTTGCATCTGCGGCATAGGCCACACTTCCATCCGGCTTCAGGATCGTATCTGCCGCATGAAGCTCGGCCTCTCTACCTGTGAGTGTCGCCGCTGTATCCTTTGCATCTGCAAATTTCACAGCCAGCTTCACACCGGCCTCTGAATACCACATCAGATCACGTCCAAGTGACATCAGCGCAATACCGCCATCCAGATCCACCAGCGTCTCATCTCCGGATGTCTCGGTCTCGGCCGGTTCGCTCTCGGCCTCCGCTGCTGTCTCAGACTGCGCCGGAACTTCCGTGACGACTTCTGTCTCAATCGTCAGACCGTCCGTCTCAGCCTCAGTCTGCACTTCTGTCTCCGTTGCCGGCGTCTGCGCCTCCGTAGCCGGCTCCGTCTCCGTCGCAGCTGTTGTGCTGGTCTCGGTCGTCTCTTCTGCAGCAGATGTCTCCGTCTCTTCCGTCGCCGGTGCATCCGTGACCTGCTCCGTCTCGGTCTCGGCCGCAGTCTCGGTCACTGCCTCAGTCTGATCCTCCCCGGTCTCCTTTGTCTCGTCTTTTGCTCCCTTGATATATGCGACGCGCAAAAGCTTCTGTACGCCATCTGCAACGGTCACTTTTTTCGCATATACCGCACCGCTTAAGTCAGACCCGACCGTCACCGTAGCCTTCGGTGCAAGGAATGTGCCCTGCAGCCCGCTGCCGGAAGACAGATTTACCGTACCCTCAAAGGACTGGTATTTGCCCTTTTCCAGTGTGGCAAAATTGTAAAGGATGTCGCCTGCCTGCGTCGCCTTTGTATAGGAAACGTTCTGTCCCTTATTCGTCATCGCATATCCGGAAAAGCTTAAGGTCTGATCCTTCTTCGCTGCAATGATATTCACGACAAAATACTGGTCGGTGACATCGATCACCTTATTCTTGTAGAGCTTCTCCAGCTGCTTCGTATCCAGCTTGCCATCCTTATCTGCGTAGAGATTGATGACTTCTACTTTCGAGGTCGACTGTCCATTGGCCAGTGTCTTTGAAAGTCCGACCAATCCATCGACTGCTGCTCCACCTTCGGATCCGTCCAGAATCCAGTCTGCGTCGACCTGCTCCGCCAGCGCATCCGGAAGCGTCACACTGCCGGCTGCGAACAGCTTCGTCCGCACGCTGCCAAGTCCGGAAGTCACCGTCGACTCCTCGATCTTCTTCCCGTCATTGACCCGGTCGGAAGCCTCAGTCTCCTTGTCTTTTTTCTTCTCCGTCTCTTTGTCCGTAGCCTTCTCCGTCTCGGTCTCTTTGGACGTCTCTGACTGTGTCTCGGTCTGTGGAGCCTGTGTCTCCGGTGCCGATGTCTCCGCCTGCGGTGCCTGTGTCTCCGGTGCCGATGTCTCCGTCTGTGGAGCCTGTGTCTCCGGCGCAGGTGTCTCTGCCTGTGTCTGCACCTGCGTCTCTGCCTGTGTCTGTCCTTCCTCTGCCAGCGTGGTCACACCACACTGCTGCAACAGCATTGCTGCTGTCAGAACGGAGGCAGCTATTTTTCTGAATCTGCTTTTCATCCTGTCCTCCCCTTTCTACTTCCGTCTGCCATTCCCTCTTTCCGGAACGTGTCTGAAAAATATACCGCCAAAGGTATGACATTCTTATTTATAGAAGCAATGTTTTCGGATGATATGCCGGGGTTCTCCCCCGGCGATTCTTTTTTCCTTAGTTAGTATAATACATTCTCCCGAACCCGTAAACCCAAAGATTCTTAAGAAGTTCTTGCGTCTGCTCAATTCCTGATGTCTTTTTGTCGTGGACAAATGTGCACGAGAATTCCCACTTGTTTTTCATGTTTGTCCACTGTTGTCAGAAAATTCATATTACAAATGAGCATGCTCGGAATTTTTTGCAAAATCCGTCTTTATTTTCTATGCATAATGCATAATTTTCACCCCTTCGTTCTTAGTAAAAAGGCCGATTTTACTGATGCTCAGTCTTTCCAGATTGCATTCACCAGGTGCTCATGTTACAATCAGCGCACAGAAAACGGGAGAAAAGAAACCTGTAAACAATTTCATTCAAGGAGGGACTCTATGAAAAAGAAAACCAGACAGACCGGACTCTTATTATCCGTGCTCATGCTCGCTACGACCAGCCTTTATCCGGTTTCCGCATTTGCGGAGGAAACCACAGAGGCTCCGGCAGAAGTTATAACGGAAGCTGCGAAAAAATCGGATACCAAAACGATGATGACCGGCAACTGGGCTCCGGCTACCCGTGAGCGCATTCAGGCCGTGATCGATGCAAATGCAGACAGCGGACGCTATGTCGTCTTTGACTTTGATAATACTTCTGTTATCTTCGATGTCGAAGAAGCACTGCTCGCTTACCAGATCGAGAATCTGCAGTTCAAAATCGATCCGGCAGACTTAGGCGGCATTCTCGAGACACAGATCCCGTCTGTGGACGAGCCGGTCGGAAAGAATCTCGCAGACGGCGATGTGACCGTAGCCAATCTGGTGGCCGACATTACGTCTGACTATCAGTGGCTGTATGAAAATTATGAGGGATTTGATGCCGGCGGGACACACGATCTCACGTATATTCATGCGACCAACCAGTACGAAGATTTCGCAGCAAAGCTTCGCTATATGTACACCGCAGTCGGAGATACCTTTGACGCATCTGTCTCCTATCCGTGGGTGACCTACCTCTTCACCGGCATGACTCCGGATGAGGTGTATGACCTGGCGCTGGCTTCCCATACGTACTGGTCCAACTACGGACGCTACAGCAAAGAAGTCTGGACTTCTCCGGTCGAGCTGGAGGGTGAGTGTGGCGTAGTCACCACAAGCTTTATCACAGGACTTACTTTTACCGACGAGCTGCAGGATCTCTATCAGACCCTGATGACAAACAATATTGATGTCTATATTATCTCCGCTTCCTTTATCGACGTGATCCGCGCCGCAAACGACAACTTCGGCTACAACATCCCGGAAGATCATGTCTTTGCAATGCGCAACGTGCTCAAGGACGGCAAGTACACGAACGAATATGATTACAACTGGGGCGGCGAAGGCAAATGTGCGCAGACGCAGGCCGCAGGCAAGAGCACGACGATCACCAATTTCATCGCTCCGAACTATGACGGCGCAGGCCCGCTCATCGTATTTGGCGACAGCGCAGGCGACTGGAATATGATGACAGACTGGATGGAAAGCGGCGATACCCAGCTCGGCGTGATCTTCAACCGCTACCGCAAGACGAGCGACCCGATCTGGCAGGGCTCCACAGAGGCAGCCGAGTCCATCGGAAATGCAGATGCACGCTTTGTCCTGCAAGGAAGAGATGAGAACCACGGACAGCTCCGTCCGTCGGAGTACTCCATTCTCCTTGGCGAGACCGAAGAAGTACTGGTACGCCCGGCAGAATAACATCAACTTTCTCCCGTAATACCCTGAAAAGGGGGCTGTCGCACTTACGTGCGGCAGCCCCCTTCGTATGTCCTGCGCTCCTATTTGGTTCCGAAAATACGGTCTCCGGCGTCGCCAAGACCCGGAACGATGTATCCGTGCTCATTGAGGTGCTCATCCAGTGCTCCGATATAAATGTCGACATCCGGATGTGCCTTCTTCATTGCCTCTACGCCTTCCGGCGCTGCGATGATGCAGAGGAAGCGGATATTCTTTACGCCCTTATCCTTGAGCATCTGGATCGCCGCTACTGCTGATCCACCGGTCGCGAGCATCGGGTCTACGACAAATACTTCACGCTCGTTGGAGTCAGCCGGAAGCTTGCAGTAATACTCTACCGGCTTTAAGGTCTCCGGATCACGGTACAGTCCGATGTGGCCGACTTTTGCTGCCGGAATCATCGCGAGCATTCCCTCTACCATTCCAAGTCCTGCGCGCAGGATCGGAACGACTGCGAGCTTCTTGCCGCTCAGCTCCTTGACGGTCGTCTTGCAGATCGGTGTCTCGATCTCGATGTCCCGAAGCTTCAGATCTCTTGTCGCCTCATAGCACATATACATGGCGATCTCTCCGATCAGCTCACGGAACTCTTTAGAGCCGGTCTCCTTTTTCCGAATCAGTCCTACCTTGTGCTGGATCAGCGGGTGATCCATAACTACTACTTTCTGCATAATTCCCTCCTATTATATAAGCATGTATTGTATATCCTACTCTGTTCTCGTCTGTGCCTGATGTCCTGCGCAACATCCATGGCGTCCCATCTCATCCATCAGACTGAGCCGCCCTGTATACCGCTTCGCATCCCCATCAGTCCTCATCGATCATGCGGATCCGGCGTGCATGGCGCTCTGCACCGGAAAATTCGGTGTCAAGGAAGGTATCCACGATCTTCATCGCCAGCCCGGCTCCGGTCACGCGCGCACCCATTGCCAGAATGTTGGCATCGTTGTGCAGGCGGGTCGCCTCAGCGCTGAAGCAGTCTCCGCAGACTGCCGCACGGATCCCTTTATAACGGTTAGCTGTGATGGAAATGCCGATGCCGGTACCACAGATCAGAATCCCGCGGTCACATCGTCCTTCCTGAATCTCTTTTACTACTTTCTTTGCATAGACCGGATAGTCTACTGCATCCTCCGAATACGTACCACAGTCGGTATATTCCAGGCCACGCTCCTCCAGATGCTTTTTGACTTCCTGCATCAGACCATAGCCGGCCTGATCACAACCCAATGCTAACATAACAGCTCCTCCTCATTTAATTGTACTACAAGCTTCGCTATCAGAGCCTCCAGCTCTGTAAAGCACTTCCCATAATCCGCCAGCGAGCCGCCGTATGGGTTCGAGATCTCCTCCCGCACTCCGACGTACTCATTCAGCACCGGAATCAGCAGCGAATATTCCTCGCCAAACTCCACCTGAATCTTCTGCTTCACACTCTCACCAAGTGCGATTACCAGCGTCCGGTCCTCAAAATCTTCCCGGACTAGCGGATCGCTCATATGATCTTTCATCGTCAGTCCATTGCTGACCAGAATCGCCTCCGCTTTTGGATTGATCGGCTCCGGAAACAGGACAACCACACCCTTCGAGGTGATCTCCAGATCCTCCAGCAGAAATTTACTCTGCAGGATGGCTTCCGCCATCGGACCGACCGCCGTATCACTGCTGCTCACAAAGATAAGTCTGTCGTATTTCTTCACCTTTTCGCTCCTTATCGCCTCATACCCGGATAATCTGATGTCCGGCTGCCTTAATCAGGCGGTTCATGATCGCCTGCCCGATCTGCGGCGTCTCAAACGCCTCTGAATATATCACAGAAATATCGGATTCGTCAAACTCGCGGAGCAGGCCGAACAGATGCTGCGCGATCGTAATCTCATCTTTTCTGCTTCCGATCGAACGCACATCCCCTCCTTTATAATAGGAAAGAGACTCATCCGTCCCGATCACGCCTACTTTTTTCCCTTCCGACATCTGCTGCTGTACCAGCTCATTGATCTTCCTGCGCACCTTTTCTGCTTCCCCTTCTACGATAATCAGATCTGCCTTCGGTGCATAGTGGCGGTACTTCATCCCCGGTGCCTTCGGATGCACACCGGATCCCGGTGCGATCAGCCCGCGGTCCATCTCGACCTCACCGAGCACCTGTTCCAGCATCTCCTGATTGATATAGCCCGGACGCAAAATCGTCGGTGCGCCGTCTGTCAGATCTACGATCGTAGACTCCAGTCCGATATCTACCGTGCCGCCATCAATGATCATGTCAATTTTTCCATTCAAATCCTCTGCCACGTGTTCTGCCCTCGTCGGGCTCGGACGTCCGGAGGTATTCGCACTCGGTGCCGCCACGTAGCCACCGCCTGCCCGGATCAGCGCCCGAGCGATCGGATTCACCGGCATCCGCACCGCAACCGTCTCCAGCCCGCCGGTCGTCGCATACGGTACCAGATCGGATTTATTCAATATCATCGTAAGCGGACCAGGCCAGAATGCATCCGCGAGCTTTTTTGCCGCCTCCGGGATCTCCGATACGATCGCCTCGATCGCCTCCCAGTCCGCGATATGGACAATCAGAGGATTGTCCGACGGCCTGCCCTTTGCCGCATAAATTTTCGCGGAAGCCTCCGCATCCAGCGCATTCCCGCCGAGTCCATACACCGTCTCAGTCGGAAATGCCACGAGTCCTCCCTTTTTCAGTATCTCTCCGCCAAGCCGGATCCCTTCTTCTGAAATCCCGCTTCGCATATCTTCCAGAATCGTCTGCATTTTTATTCCTGCCTTTCCAATCCTGTATAGTATACCACTTTGCACCGCATTTTGAAACACTTTTCTGATTTCCGGTGTTCAAACCCTCCACTTTGTGGTAAAATATCACTAACTTTTTAAGAAAACGGAGGCTATTATGAGCGAAGAAGTAAAAAACTTAAAGGAAACTGAGACAGAAACCGCTGCAAAAGAGGCAGAGGCTCCGGTAGAGACGATGGCTGATTATGAGGATGCGATCAACGCTTCTTTAAAGCCAATCCATGAGGGCGATATCCTGACCGGTGAGGTCATCGGCGTATCCGAGGATACTGTGACACTCGATCTTGGCTCTTTCACAGACGGAATCATCCGCCTAGAAGATGCCAGTGATGATCCGAACTTCACCTTCAATGAGATTCAGGTCGGCCAGACCATCTCCGCGACCGTCATCCGCCGCGACGATGGCGAGGGACACATCCTTCTCTCTATGAAGGAAGCCGCAGCGGTACTTGGTTGGGAGCGCCTGGAGCAGCTCTTAAAGGATCAGTCCAATATCACGGTAAAAATCAGCGAAGCCGTCAAGAGCGGCGTAGTCGCTTATGTCGAAGGCATCCGCGGCTTTATCCCGGCTTCCAAGCTGGCTCTGGAATATGTAGAAACCCCGGAGGACTGGGTCGGAAAAGAGATCGAGGTCCGCGTCATCACCGCTGACCCGGAAGAGAAAAAGCTCGTGCTCTCTGCAAAAGAGATCCTGCGTGAAAAAGAAGCCGAGGAGCGCAAGCAGCGCGTATCCAATGTCGAAGTCGGCCTCGTGACAGAGGGAACCGTTGAGTCACTGATGCCATACGGCGCATTTGTCCGTCTCTCCAACGGCCTGACCGGCCTCGTACACGTCTCCCAGATCTGCCAGCAGCGGATCAAGCATCCGGGTGTCGTGCTCAAAGAAGGACAGACCGTCAAGGTCAAAGTCATCGGCATCAAAGATGGCAAGATCAGCCTGAGCATGAAGGCACTCGAAGATGTCGCAGCCGTCGAGGTCGAGGAAGAGACCTATGAGATGCCGGAGACCGAGGCAGCGACGACCTCCCTTGCTTCTCTGTTTAAGAATATTAAGCTGTCTTAATATACGAGTCAGTTAATTGACTCATTTGATGACCTCCAATTTGTCGCTGGTAATCCCATCATTCATTTTTTCTGATTGATATGATATGGAGAACGCGCGAATCTGCAAATTGGAGATCATTCTTGCAAATTATTCGATGAAATATAAAAATACCCCGACGGTTCCTCTTATATCATTACTATAAGATCCGAACGTCAGGGTATTTTATTATCCTCTCACCGCATCCTTCATGGACTTCACGTATTCCTTCACATACGGTACGCATGCCTCTTTATACTGCCCGCAGAGCTTCACGATCGCGGAGCCGACGATCGCTCCGTCTGATTTTGCTGCCATCGCAGCTGCCTGTTCCGGGGTAGAGATGCCAAAGCCGACCGCACACGGGATGTCCTTTGCCGCCTTTACGAGCTGTACCATTGCGCCGATGTCCGTCGTGATCGCAGAGCGCATACCGGTCACACCAAGGGAGGAGACACAGTATACGAATCCTTCCGCTTCTTTCGCGATCTGCGTGATCCGCTCGTGTGAGGTCGGTGCGATCAGAGAAATGAGGTCCAGTCCATATTTTTTACACACCGAATCAAATTCTTCTTTTTCTTCGAACGGCACATCCGGAAGGATCAGACCGTCCATGCCAAGCTCTGCCGCCTTCTGGATAAAGCGCTCCGTACCATAGGAAAAAACGACGTTCGCATACGTCATGAACACCATCGGAATCTTCGTGTTCTGCCGCAGCCGTTTTACCATGTCAAAAATTTTATCCGTGGTGACACCGCCACTTAACGCGCGCACATTCGCGGCCTGAATGACCGGCCCTTCTGCCGTCGGGTCGGAAAATGGGATCCCAAGCTCGATCAGGTCCGCTCCTGCCTCTTCCATCGCGTAGACGAGCTGCTCCGTCACTGCAAGTGACGGATCCCCACAGGTCAGAAACGGGATAAATGCCTTTCCATTTGCAAATGCTTTTGCAATTCTCTTATTCATGAATATCCTCCCCTCTGTAACGTGCAATCGCTGCACAGTCCTTGTCGCCGCGTCCGGAAATCGTAATGACCACGCACTGATCTTTGCGCATCGTCGGAACGAGCTTCTTCGCATAGGCAACGGCATGCGCACTCTCGATCGCCGGAATGATGCCCTCGATCCGGGAGAGATATTCAAATGCATCCACAGCCTCCTCATCCGTCACCGGCACATATTGGGCACGTCCAATGTCATACAGGTGCGCATGCTCCGGCCCGATGCCCGGATAATCCAGCCCGGCTGAAATCGAGTACACCGGGGCGATCTGCCCGTATTCGTCCTGACAGAAGTACGACTTCATACCATGAAAAATGCCGAGCTTTCCGGTCGCGATCGTCGCTGCCGTCTCCGCCGTATTGACCCCGCGGCCCGCCGCCTCACAGCCGATCAGACGCACGCTCTCATCCTCAATAAAATGATAAAACGTGCCGATCGCATTGGAACCGCCGCCGACACACGCCAGCACCGCATCCGGCAGCTTCCCCTCCTTTTCCAGCATCTGCTGCTTAATCTCCTTTGAAATGACTGCCTGAAAATCGCGCACGATCGTCGGGAACGGGTGCGGCCCCATGACCGATCCGAGCACATAATGCGTATCCGCGATCCGGTTCGTCCACTCACGCATCGTCTCCGATACGGCATCTTTCAGGGTCGCCGTCCCGGAAGTTACCGGATGCACCTTGGCACCGAGCAGACGCATCTTATAGACGTTCAGCGCCTGACGCTTCGTATCCTCCTCACCCATAAATACTTCGCATTCCATGCCCATCAGTGCGGCTGCTGTCGCCGTCGCCACACCGTGCTGGCCGGCACCGGTCTCTGCGATGACACGGGTCTTTCCCATTTTCTTCGCCAGCAGCACCTGACCGAGCACGTTGTTGATCTTGTGCGCACCGGTGTGGTTCAGGTCTTCCCGCTTCAGATAGACCTTCGCGCCGCCGAGATCCTCCGTCATATGTGCCGCGTAATACAGGCGGGACGGACGGCCTGCATACTCATTGAACAGCTCCGTCAGCTCCCGATTAAACTCCGGGTCATCTTTATAATGAAGGTACGCCTCTTCCAGCTCAATCACTGCATTCATCAGTGTCTCTGGAATATACTGGCCACCGTGGATTCCAAATCTTCCTTTCGACATATCAGTTCTTCCTTTCTACTTTACTTGGTTTTATTCACGATCTGTACTGCTTCCCGGATCTTCCCGGCATCCTTTTTCCCATCCGTCTCCAGGCTGCTGGAGAGATCAACCGCAAAGGGATGTACCTTCCGGATCGCCTCTGCGAGGTTTTCGGCTCCTAGCCCGCCGGCGAGAAAGAACGGCTTTGGCTGCCGCCTTCCGCTTTCCGTTGTGTGGTCAGCTTCTTCCAGCACATCTGCGTCTTCCAGCAGTGACCAGTCAAACGTCTGACCGCTTCCCCCGCTGCCCTGATCCAGCAAAATATAATCTGCCGGGCTGGCAAACGCCCGCTGCACATCTTCCTGCGTCCGAATCGAAAATGCCTGTATCACCGGCCGGCCCGTCTGCTTTTTCAATGCCTCCACATATGTCGCATCTTCCTGCCCGTGCAACTGTGCCATTGCAAGCACGCCGTCCTGCAGCAATCCTGCGACCAGATCGACCGGTGCATTGACAAAGACGCCGACCGAAGTAATGTCCGGGTCGAGCAGTGCCATCAGCTCCCGCAGTTTGGCAACGGACACATTTCTGCGACTCTTTGGCACTTCCACGACAAAGCCTGCATAGTCCGGCTTTGCCTCATTGACGGCTGCGATGTCCTCCGGACGGCTCAGGCCGCAGATTTTGATTTTGGTTTGCCGTGAGACTCCGAGCTTCCCACCATTGAGCTCCTCAAGCGCCTCCCGCTTTTGGGGGCTGCGCATCAGCGTCTCTCCGATCAGCACCGCATCCACACGGTTCTCCCGAAGTATCTGAATGTCCTGTGCACTCCGGATTCCACTCTCAGAGACATAGACGGTTCCCTCCGGAATCAGGCTCCGCAGCCGGACGCTGTTCGTCACATCGACCTGAAAGGTCTTCAGATCCCGGTTATTCACACCGATGATCCGCGCACCGCTTTTGACTGCCCGGCATACTTCTGTCTCATCGTGCGCTTCGACCAGCGCATCCAGCCCAAGGGATCCTGCCAGTTCCCGATAAGATCGCAGCTGTGCATCATCCAGAATCGCACAGATCAGAAGCACTGCCGATGCACCAAGTGCCCGCGCCTGATAAATCATATATTCATCGACCGTAAAGTCTTTACGCAGCACCGGAATCTCCACCTGTGCCGCGATCTCCTGCAGATAGGTATCCTTTCCAAGAAACCGGAACGGCTCCGTCAGGCAGGAAATCGCTGAGGCTCCGGCTGCCTCATAGTCCCGCGCGATATCCAGGTACGGAAAGTCCGGTGCGATCAGCCCCTTCGAGGGCGACGCTTTTTTTACCTCACAGATATAGGACATCCCAGGCTTTTTCAATGCCTCATAAAAACTCTGCTTCGATTTTTTGTGCGCCGCCTCTTCGATCCGGCGAATCAGTACTTCCGTCGGCGTCTGCCGCTTTTCTGCCTCGATCCGTTCTCTCGTCTGTGCTGCGATTTGATCCAGAATGTTCATCTCTATTCCTCCGCATTGGATTCCCGGATAAATTCCTCCAGCTTTGCAAGTGCCGCCCCGCTGTCGATCAACTGCTCCGCCTGACGCACACCTGCCTCTATCGTCTGGGCTTTTCCTGCGATATAGAGTGCCGCGCCCGCATTTAAGCAGACTGCCTGACGCTTTGCGCCCTGCTCCGCTCCTGTGAGAATATCCTTGGTGATCTGTGCGTTCTCTTCCGGTGTACCGCCCTGCAAGGCATCCTTCTCACAGCGCGCATAGCCGAACTGCTCCGGCGTCAGCTCATAGCTCGTAAATGTCCCGTCCTTGATCTCGCACACAGAGGTCGGCGCGCTCATCGAGATCTCGTCCAACCGATCCTGCCCGTATACAACCATACCCCGCGTCACACCGAGATTCGCCATGACCTGTGCCAGCGGCTCGACCAGTGACTGGTCAAATACGCCCATCAGCTCCATGTTTGCGCCGGCCGGATTGCTCAGCGGCCCGAGGATGTTAAATACCGTGCGGATACCGAGTTCCTTTCGGATCGGAGCGACATATTTCATTGCCACATGGTAGTTCTGTGCAAACAGGAAGCAGATATGGATCTTATGCAGCAGCTCGGCACTCTTTTCCGGAGATACCGTGATCTTCACGCCGAGCGCTTCCAGCACATCCGCTGCTCCCGACTTTGAGGAGGCTGCCCGGTTGCCATGCTTTGCGACCGGAACACCTGCCGCCGCAATCACCAGAGAGGAGGTTGTCGATATATTGAAGGAATTCGATCCATCTCCGCCAGTTCCTACGATCTCCAGTACATCCAGATTGTGGAGGAGCTTCACGCAGTGCGCACGCATCCCGGCTGCCGATGCGGTGATCTCATCGATCGTCTCGCCTTTCATGGCAAGCACAGTCAGATACGAAGACATCTGTACCGGCGTCGCCTCTCCCCCCATGATCTCATTCATGACTGCCTCTGCCTCCGCATAGGTCAGATCCTGTTTCTTTGCCAGTTTTAAAATCGCTTCTTTTATCATCATGGAACCTCCTGTTCTTCAATCTGAGATCTGTTTTGTTACCTGCTTCATAAAGTTTTCTACCATCATTTTCCCATCCGGTGTCATCACCGATTCCGGATGAAACTGAAGTCCAAATATCGGGTAGGTACGATGCTCGACTGCCATCACTTCTCCGTCCTCCGACTCTGCCGTGACGGCCAGCTCCGGTGGAAGTGTCTCCTTCTTTGCCGCAAGAGAATGATATCGTGCTGCCGGGAATGTCTCCGGCAGTCCGGCAAACATCCGGTTTTCCATCGTCTGATGGATCTGCTTCTGCTTCCCATGCATCAACTGCTTTGCATAGGTGACAGTCCCGCCAAACGCCTCACAGATCGCCTGATGTCCGAGGCAGACACCGAGGATCGGCAGCTTTCCTGCGAAATACCGGATCGCCGGAATGCAGATCCCCGCGTCTTCCGGCCGCCCCGGCCCCGGCGATAAGATCAGTGCCGACGGCTGCATCGCCTCGATCTCCTCTACGATACAATCATCGTTTCGAATCACCCGGATATCCGGATATACCGAACCGATGAGCTGATATAAGTTATAAGAAAAGCTGTCATAATTATCAATCAAAAGAATCATTCCAGTCCCTCCTCTGCCTGCTCGATCGCCGCCCGCACGGCCCGTGCCTTGTTGCAGCACTCTTCGAATTCTTTTTCCGGTACGCTGTCCGCCACGATCCCGGCTCCGGATCGGATACAGATCTCTCCGTTCTTTTTATAGACCAGCCGGATCGCGATGCAGGTGTCCAGATTGCCCGCAAAATCCAGGTATCCGATGGCACCTCCGTAAATGCCCCGTTTGCTCTGCTCCAGCTCCTCAATGATCTGGCACGCCCGGAACTTCGGCGCTCCGGATAAGGTTCCTGCCGGCAGGATCGCGTCGATGGCATCGACTGCATCCTTATCTTCCCGGATCACGCCAGTGACGGTCGAGCCGATGTGCATGACGTGAGAAAACCGCTCGATCTCCATATATTTTTCTACCTGCACGGTTCCGATTTTACTGATTTTTCCGATGTCGTTCCGACCGAGATCGACGAGCATGTTGTGCTCTGCCCGCTCCTTCTCATCGGCGAGCAGCCCGCGTTCCAGCTCCTCATCTTCCTGTCGGCTCTTTCCGCGCGGCCTTGTCCCTGCCAGCGGGAAGGTGCTGAGCTGTCCCCGGTCGAGCTTTGCCAGCGTCTCCGGCGAAGCGCCTGCCAGCTCAATATCATCGCTGGAGAAATAGAACATATACGGAGACGGGTTCGTCGCCCGCAATGCACGGTAGGTGTCAAACAGGCTTCCCTCCGCCTTTGCCCGCATCGGATTCGACAGCACCACCTGAAAGATGTCGCCCTCATGGATGTAATGCTTCGCCTGCTCGACCATCTCGCAGTAGCGCTCTTTCGGGAACTGCGGCTGAATCTCAGATGTCAGTTTCAGTTTTTTAAACTGCTTCGGCGCTCCATTTTTCAAAAGCTCCGCCATCTCAGAGAGCTTCTGTACCGCACGGTCATACGCCTCTTTCAGCGGTTCCTCTGGCAGCTTTCCACCCTCTGTCGCTTCCGGCAGCAGCACGCCTGTGATCAGCAACACCTTCTGGCGGTAATGGTCAAATGCAATGATAGAATCAAACAGCATCAGATCCATATCCCGGAAGTCCTGCTGCTCGTGATCCAGCAGCTTCAGCTTCGGCTCACTGTATTTGATATAGTCGTAAGAAAAATATCCGACCAGTCCACCGGTAAACGGCGGCATCTTTTCCAGGATCGGACTCCGGTACTGCGCCAGAATACCACGGAGCGTGTCGCCCGGATGCTTCACAGAAAACTCCTGCTGCTCCGTCCCGCCATCCGGTGTCGTTTTTCGGATTCTCATCTGTCCATCCGTACAGGTAATTTCCATGGTCGGCTGATATCCGAGAAACGTATAGCGTCCCCATACCTCCGTCTGGCTGGCACTCTCCAGCATAAAACAGTGACGGCTCGCATTTCGCAGCCTGCGCATAACTTCTACCGGCGTATAGCAATCTGCATACAGTTCCCGGCAAATCGGAATTCTCCGATAGGTCCCACGCTCTGCAAGCGCCTGAATTTCTTCTAAAGATGGATGATACATCTGTCATACCTCCTGCATTCTTCTCTGACCGGCATGCGCAACCACTCACGCAGCCGTTTTCATTCTGGCAGATCTTCCACTTCCCATTTGCTGTCAGGAATTGAAGGTCAAAGCAGGTATTCGCAATCCGCTTCGCTACTTGCCTGTGTCGGTAAAAAAAGTCCCTGACAGAATTTTGGTTCTGTCAGGGACGAGAATGTACGAAATCATATACTTGACCATGTACGGATCACCCGCGGTGCCACCCTGCTTCACGATCGGAATCGTGCGCTTATCGGAATACTATTATATTCCCGGCAACTGACGTATGCCCTACGTCGCAGAATACTCGGATGGCTGCTCCATCCTTTGACTGCGCCCTCTGCGGTCCATTTAGTAAACTGCTTCTCGATCCGGCTCTCACCTTCCCGGACTCTCTGTGCGCGCATGATTACTTTTATCTCCGCTTCATCGGTTTAGTGGATTAAATTTTTTATAAAATTACCACAATTTTTTCCCATTGTCAAGCATCTTATTATCATTTTTTCTGATGGCCAGCCTTCTGCGCCTCCGTTTCGCACGCACCGTCGATTGCCCTTTTCCTTCGCGCATGGCATTTGCCCTGTTTGTTCAGGATATCTGCCATCGCCTCCATCAGCGCCGGAATCTCGATCGGCTTTGCCACATACCCATTCATACCGGCTGCAAACGCCGCCCGTCGATCCTCCTCAAATGCATTTGCCGTCATCGCCACAATCGGCGTCCGGCCGCGCCCATCCGGCAATGCGCGGATCCGTCTGGCACTTTCATAGCCATCCATGCGTGGCATCTGGATGTCCATAAGAATGAGGTCATAATACCCTTCCGGTGCCTGCTCCACCATGGAAAGCGCCTGTGCTCCATCCACTGCATGCGCGACCACGATCCCCGCATCCTTCAGGATCGTCTCTGCGATCTCGGCATTCAGTGTATTATCCTCTGCCAGCAGAATCCGTCTTCCAGTCAGCATCGATGCATCTAATTCCGTTTTTTCTTTCGCATCCGCCGGTTCCGTATGTGTATCATCCGCAATCCGATGGGTGAGGATAACCGTAAAAGTCGTCCCTTTTTGCAGCCGGCTATCCACAGAAATACTTCCACCCATCAGGTCAACCAGCGATTTTACAATTGGCAGCCCAAGGCCGGTGCCGACAATCCCACTCTCCACCGAAGTCCGTTCCCTCGTAAACATCTCAAACAGATGGGGAAGGTACTCTTCGCTGATCCCGATTCCCGTATCTGAAATGACCGTCCGAAACCTCGCATACCCTTCCTGTTCGCAGGTAAGTTCTTCGATCTCCATCGATATCTTTCCGCCTTCCGGCGTATATTTGATCGCATTGCTCAGAAGATTCATGAAAATCTCGCGTACCTTCAGTGGATCGCACAGCACCCGCTCATGCCGGATCTGCAGTCTGCGCGTAAACTGCAATTGCTTTTCATGGACCACGCCCTCCATAATGGCATCCACAGCCTTATTAAGTTCCTGCACGCTCCATGGTGTCTCGTTTAATACTTCCTTTCCACTCTCAATCCGCGCCATCTCCAGCACGTTATTGATCAGTGAAAGCAGATAGCGGCTGGCCTCCTTCTGCTTATGCAGATACTCCCAGGTCGTTTCCTTTTCTCCCCAGTGCTGCTCCATCAGGATCCCATAGCCAATGATCGCATTCATCGGTGTCCGCAGATCGTGGGACATATTGAACAGAAAGGCCGTCTTCGCACGGCTTCCCTCCTTGGCCTGCTGCAGTGCTTTTTCCAGAAGAATCATATCCGATACATCGATAAATGTCGTTGCCACTGCGCGCTCCCCGGCCGGTGTGATAAAGACCTTTGTCTTTGCCATCGCATGGCACTCCTGCTTTGTCCCTTTGTTGATGACGCAGTCATAGTCCACCGAGTCATCGACCTCCCGCAGCCGCATAAGTTTGTGGGGTGTCTCCGGATCCGGGTAATAAATACCTGCAAGAACCCGCCCGAGTTCCTGTTGCATTGTCTCGATATCTTTTACCCCATACATCCGGAGCGCTTCCGCATTCATATGAATGATTTTATGCCCCGGTAACGTGTAAGCCATCAGTCCGCAATTCTGGATATCCAGCAACTCCCGGTAATAGTCCTGCTGCAGTAAATGCTCCTTTTTCAGCATGTGGTTCAGCTCCGCCAGCCGCTGCTCTGCCTGCTTGTCCTTTTCAAGGCGAATGGTATCCGAAATATCCTGATGGATACCGACAATGCGGACCGTATCCGTGTCGCTGTGCTCCCGCTTTCCGCCGCAGCGGACGTACATCTCACCGGACACAGGGTGGATATAGCGGTACACGATCTCGGTCGGATCTTCTGCAAGCTTGGCCGAATATTCTTCAAATAATGCCAGGTCTTCCTCGTGAATATGCGCCCGGTGAAACAGAAAACGTTCCTCCGGTGTGATAGCTCCGGACACCCCGATCAGCTCATCCATCACCTGATCCGCATAAAACCGGGGCGCCCCTCCTTCTTCAAATTCTACTCTCCAGACTCCAATGCTGGTAGATCGCAAGATCTGCTGCATATCATCACGGTTTAAATATTCCATATGCATCCCTCCGCTTTCTCCTGCGTCACTCTCTTCTTATCTTTTTTTATTGTAGCTTCTGTTGCGTATCCTGTCAATCAAAAACAACTCCTTTTCTTGGCAGCCCGGATTTGATTTTGCTGCGGTGCCTCTGGCTATTTTTTCACATTTATCGTATAATCTTATTTATTCCAGTGTACGGATCCAAGTACCGTACCATTATTCTGCAGGCAGAATGACCACCGCAGTGTTTACACAGGAGGACCAGAAAGATGAAATACGATTTTACCAGCATCCTTGACCGCCATGGGAAGGATGCGATTGCAGTAGACGCGATCGGCTCCGGCGAGGGCATGGCTCCGGGAGCACCAAAGGAGGGATTTGATGCGATTCCGATGTGGGTCGCAGATATGAATTTTCCAACCGTCCCGACCGTACAGGAGGCGATCATCGAGCGCGTACAGCACCCGGCTTTCGGCTATTTTTCTCTGCCGGATGCTTATTTTTCTTCCATCATCCGCTGGCAGGAGACGCGGAACCACGTCACCGGCCTCACGAAAGAATGCATCGGCTATGAAAATGGTGTGCTGGGCGGCGTGATCGCTGCCATCTCTTCGTTTGCCGCACCGGGTGATGCCGTGCTGCTGCACAGTCCGACTTATATTGGATTCACCAAATGCCTTTCCAACAATGGGTTCCGTATCGTCCACAGCCCGCTCGTGAAGGACGAAAACGGCATCTGGCGGATGGACTATGCGGATATGGATGCAAAGCTCAAGGCAAACCACATCCACGTGGCAGTCTTTTGCAGCCCGCACAACCCATGCGGCCGTGTCTGGGAGCGCTGGGAGATCGAAAAAGCGATGGAAATTTATAAGGCAAACGACTGCATCGTCATCTCCGATGAGATCTGGTCGGACCTGATTCTCGACGGACATCAGCATATCCCGACGCAGTCCGTCAGTGAAGATGCCAGACACCGCACGCTCGCCTTTTATGCACCGAGCAAGACATTCAACCTCGCCGGCCTGGTCGGCAGCTACCACATCGTCTATGATACCTATCTGCGGGACCGTCTGCTGGCCAAGAGCAGCAAGGCCGTCTACAACGAAGCAAACGTCCTCTCCGTCCATGCCCTGATCGGTGCCTACCGCGCCGAAGGATACCAGTGGGTGGACGAGCTCTGTCAGGTCTTAAGTGAAAACGTCCACTTCGCCTGTGAGACGATCCGCACCGAATTTACCGGCGTCGAGGTAGCACAGCCGCAGGGCACCTACATGCTCTTCCTCGACTGTGAAGGCTGGTGCAGGGCACACGGCAAGACCATGGACGAGCTTCTGAAATCCGGCTGGGATGTCGGCGTCGCCTGGCAGGACGGCCGTCCTTTCCACGGCGCTTACAGCATCCGCATGAATCTCGCGCTACCGCTCGCAAGAGTACAGGAGGCGTTCCGGAGACTGAAGGAGTATGTGTTCTAAACATAACACGCACCTGATTTTTATATCATCATTTGTTTATTGTTTTTCGAGTCACAAAGATCCGCCCAAGGCTTACAGATTTTCCTGTTCTGCCCTGAGCGGATCTTCTTTTTCATAGCAAACAATCTCTGTCAGCCAAAGAACATCGCCTCATCAATCACCAGCACTTTTCTTTTTCCCTGTCCCCACATACAGCCCGATCGCCAGCAGCGCTGTCAGCACATCGGCAGCGGCCTGCGCACAGATGACACCGTGATAGCCCAGCACGGAAGAAAGAAGAACCATGCAGATGGCAAAGATCACACCCTGCCGGCTGATGGAGAGCAGGAGCGCCGGTATGGCCTTGCCCTCTGCCTGAAACAGCGTCGTAAAGACGAGCACGACACCGATCAGAGGCGTCGAGATCAGCATGCAGCGCAGCATCAGGCTGCCGGATGCGATGATCGCGGTATCGTGCATGAACAGATTGACCATCTGTGGAGCGAGCAGCGCAAGGATCGTTGCCACGATAACCGAAAAGCCGATCTCCACCATCAGGTCAAACCGCAGAATCTCTTTCAGGCGCCTTGTATTTTTCGCACCATAATTATAGCCGAGCAGCGGCTGCGCGCCGAACGCAAAACCGACCATGACGAGGGCCACAATCATATTGACTTTCATAGCGATTCCCATCGATGCGACCTTATCCGTACCATACGGTATGAGATAGCGGTTCGTCAGGGTAATGCCGAAGCTCTGCATGATATTTGTAATCGACGCCGGAATGCCAATCGCCAGAATACCGCTAAGCGTCACCGCCTCGATCCGGATCTGCTTCGGTGAAACCGTCAGCTTGCGGCTCTTTGTCTTCACAAAATAGATGAGCAAAACATCCGTAGCCACATTGCCAAGCACTGTGGCGATCGCTGCGCCTCCGGCTCCCATCCCAAGCCCAAAGATAAACACCGGATCCAGAATGATATTCACAACCGAGCCGGTGACCGTCGCCACCATGGACTGTACCGCGAGTCCTTCTGTCCGGATCAGATTGCTCGGCGTCAGCGAGACGATGATAAACGGCGCTCCATATGCCATATATCGATAATACTGCGCCGCATACTCCATCGTGTCTTCCGATGCGCCAAGCAGCCGCAGGATCGGTGCCTGAAATACCAACATCAGCACCGTCACAACTATGCCACATACGATTGCGGCGTAAAAGCAAAAGCCGCTGACCCGTTTTCCTTCTTCTTCGCGCTTTTCCCCGAACAGTCGCGAGATCACGGAGCTTCCACCAAGTCCAAAGATATCTCCCAGTGCAATCATTAAAGTAAAAATCGGCGCGCATAAGGAGACACCTGCCACCAGATTCGTATTCTGCGTCCGTGCGATGAAGAAGGTATCGACCATATTGTAGATCAGACTGACGACCATACTCAGCACGACTGGAAGTGCCATCGTAACATATGCCTTCGGCACCGGCGCTTTTTCAAACAGTTCATTTTCCATTACTTTACATACCTCGCGATCATCTGGGCTCCCTCCTGCGTCACACAGATTTTGTCCAGACTTTTTACATATTTGTTGAACTGCGCATAGCCGTAGTCGCGGATCTTGAAGTCTTTGTATTTCTCGTAGACTTTATTTCCGATCATGCTCAGTTCCATACCGTCCTTTCCGGCACTGCGCACCAGATTCAGCACATAGGCATCGATCACTTCCTTCTGCCCTGCGTTTTTCCGCAGTGCCACATTGATGATATGACCGTGCTTCACGAGCTGGATCCGGGAGAACTGCTCCAGAAATTTGGACAGCATATTGTAGCCATAGCTTCGGACATCAAAATCCGGATACAGGCTGACTAGGCGGTTGCCGACTTCACCAAGTCCGGTCGCCTTGTTACTGTCCTGATTTTCCAGCACGATCTTGATGATCTCATCCTCGATTTTCTCCCGGCTTAAGCCCTCATGCGTTACACCTGCGTCCGTCGTCCCCGGATTCTGCTCCTGCATCAGGTTCTCCAGTATCGTAAATTTGTCACATGCCTTGCGGAATGGCTCCGGTGTCTTGTTCTCCCCCATTCCGATGACCATCTTTCCGCTCTCGCGCAGACGGCTCACAAGGCGGGTAAAATCGCTGTCGCTCGAAACAATGCAGAATCCATTGACATCATTCGTATACAGAATATCCATCGCATCGATAATCATCGCTGAATCGGTCGCGTTCTTCCCGGTCGTATAGCTGAACTGCTGAATCGGCGTAATGGAATTCGTCAGCAGCTCTTCTTTCCAGGAAGAGTGCAGGGTACTCGTCCAGTCCCCGTAAATGCGCTTGTAGGTAATCACGCCATATTTGGAAAGCTCTGTCAGAATGGGCGTGATATATTTTGCAGACACATTGTCCGCGTCAATCAACAGAGCAAAATATCGTTCCTCCATGTTCCTTTATTCTCCTTCTCGGATCTCGTACCATCGGATCTCATTTGCGGCAAGCGTCAACGCAAAGCTGCTGCCATCCCCCGTATATACCGTCGTTGTCTGCGGTTCATACGTATTATTGACCACACAGTACTTTCCATTTTTCACGTATGCATGCACATCTACATGGCAGTTCGCAGAAAACCACTGATGCAGCTCCTCTTCCCCGTGCGCGGCGAACAGGATCGCCCGGTGCAGAATCCGGCTGTTTTCAAAGCTGTACGGAAGCCCGGAAATATAGACCGTGCGTCCCTCTCCAAACGGATGTACCGCCATCTGCACCTCTTTCTCCCGCTGTATCAGGATTTCTGTGCCTTCCAGTGCATACATATTTTTCTTTCCTTCGCCAAAATCGACCTCGCCTGCACAGTCCGCGAGAATGAAATGATCCCGATGCTCCTCCCAGTTGTACTTGTCATATCCAAGTGTAAATCCGGTCTCCTTCTCCACGCCAAGTGCCGATGCCAGCTGCAGATAATGTCCCTGATACTGATGCCCGGACGGCTCTCCGATCCCGATGAAGCCTCCGCCCTGGCAAATAAATCCCCGGATCGCAGCGGTAATCGCCGGATCCTCCCACACTGCGCCCCCGGTATGCGCGGTATCGCCGTCCCCGACATTGATCAGCACATCGACCGCATCCAGCACAGACGGATCCCTTCGAATTTCATCAAAAGACAGGAAGGAGACATCAAACGGTGCTCCGGACAACGCCTCAATCACGCCGGCGTAGCTGTAATTCTGCTTCTGGTACAGGGCATGGTGCACCATATGGCAGCCCCATGCGCGCATTTTTCCCCAGCTGTTCAAGACTGCCACCTTTTTAAAGCAGAATGCCTCCGTCCCACGGATGTTTTCATACAGTTCACGGAATTCGTTGCAGACGCTCTCCACATAATCCAGAAACTCCGGGAAGTCGCAGGCCAGCTTCAGATAGCCACCATATCCAATTCGATCGATTGGTTTGCGCAGGATCGCCCGGCGGGCTGTCACCCAGTTCTCCTTTGCCTCCTTTACCGGATCTCCGCCTTCGTGGAAGGTATCCGGGAAGAAATACGGCAGAAGCCGCCCTTCCGTGTATTTCACGCCCGGAATATCTGAGATCAGCCGCAGGGTCGAGCCATTGCCGACACTTCCGACGACCGCATCCACTCCGGTCGATCGAAATTCATCCATAAATGGTTCCGTGCCGATCCAGTGGTCGCCAAGGAACATCATCGCTTCTTTCCCCATCTCATGCGTCACCTCGACGAGCTCTTTCACCAGAGACGCAACCTCCCGGCGCTGAAATGCCACAAAGTCCAGATATTCCTTACTCGGCACGCGATACTGATTGTTGTAGTAACCCTGATCGATGATAAATTCCGGTCGAAAACGGTAGCCTGCTTCCCGCTCAAATTTTTCCAGAATGTACGGGGAAACCGACGCCGAATATCCATACCAGTCCACATATTTTTCCCGTTTCAGTTCATCAAACACAAGGGTAAACTGATGGAAAAAGGTCGTAAAGCGGATGACATCCACATATGGATGTTCTTCGATAAACTTTCGCAGCCGTCGGATCGTGTACTCATGCGTTTTCGGCTGACGCACGTCAAATGTGATCTGATGCTCAAAATTTTTCCACTCATTGACTACGGCATTGTACATGTGTACCGGATCCCAGATCAGATAAGCCAGAAAGCTCACCGTGTACTCGTGATATGCCACCGGCTCCAAAATATGGACACAGCCATCTGATTCCTCATAGTGCCACGCCTTGGGCGGCAGCGGTACCCCCGCCGTGCGGTCCATGACCTCCCACCAGCGCTTGATATCATCCCGCGTATTTACCATCAAAAGCTCCGGGCTGATCCCCTTCATCAGCGGAATCGCAAGCGTGTCGTGTTCCGCCGTGTAAAATGCAGTCATGATATAGCACTGCTGCACCTCATCCGGATTCGCCTTCGCCCAGGCATTGTCTTTGCGCGTCGTATAGTAAGTCGCATACACCTTCGCATCCGTCTGCTTTAATGTCTCCGGAAATTCCGTTCCGTCGCAGTCCCGGATCGCATCCGCCCCCCAGCGGTCTAAGAGTTCCAGTGTCTGCGGTACTACATCAATATCCGTCGGGATCGTTACCCGTCCTCGTTTTCTGTCTGCCATCTCGTATCTCCTTCTCCATAATTTCGTTACACCCTAATTTTACCTGTGCAGGCATACACAACTATTATAACATAGCTTTTACAGAAAAACACGTGGTTTTCCTGACACATATGCACTTCTGTTCTGAATGGAATACCCACTTCATATACATGATACTGACTTTCAAACAAAGGCAGGATACGAGTTGCGTAACCATCAAAGAGCTTTTATCGAAAAAATTATGCAGTATGGGATGCTGGCCGTCCTGCTCCTTGGCGCCTTTTTTCTTCCAAGATTCTCTGCCCGGCAGGATGCGTCCGACGATCCAGCACTGACTCCCGTGTCTGCGCAGGATCAGACTTCCCGCACTTCGAACTCCGGCGATTCCGGAAAAGGAACGATCGTCCTCGATCCGGGACATGGCGGAGACGACCCGGGCATGACCGGAAGCAGCGGAATTACGGAAAAGGTGCTGAACCTTGTCTATGCAAAGAAACTGGCCGGGCTTTTCACCGATGCCGGCTACCGTGTCGTCCTGACCCGCGAGACAGAGGACGGACTTTACGATGCAGACTCCTCCCACAAAAAAGCGCAGGATATGCAACGCCGTGTCGCCATCATTGCCAAAGAGCAGCCGATTCTGACACTCAGCATCCACCAGAACAGCTATCAGGATCCGGCCATCTGTGGCCCACAGGTATTCTTTTATGAGCACTCCGCTGACGGAGAAGCACTCGCCAAATGCATTCAGGACAGCCTGAACACCGAGCTTTCCATCGCCCGTCCAAGAGTCCACAAAGGCAATGGAAGCTATTACATCCTGAAGCGTTCAGAGGGGACGACGGTCATCGTGGAGTGCGGATTCCTGTCTAATCCGCAGGAAGAAGAAAAGCTACAGCAGGATATGTATCAGGATCAGGTCGTGCAGGCGGTGTTCGACGGGACGATGGCGTACCTTGCAAATACGGATGCGAACAGGGCAGGCTGACAACGAAAATTTTTTTGTCTGGTTTGCATTGTACTGTTTCTTAATTAATAATTTCAGAATACGCAAAAAGGCAGATCCTCTCAGACCTGCCTTCTGCGTCGTTTTTGATTCTATCTCAGATACTCCTTCATCTCCTCCACCATCTCTTCTTCCACCTCGATCAGTTCCTCCGCGATGTGCTTTACACGATTCTCGGCGGCGGGGTATTCGTTGAGGTATTTCTGAAGGGATTTGCAGCCCATGTGACAACCGTCTGTCATCAGGTCTGCGATCGTGGCATCGGATGGATCGACCGCCATCTTGACGCCGGTCTTGATCCACGACATACCGCGCGCCATCGTGCCGGGCTCTTTCCCGTCGTCATGGTATTCAGCAAGGATCTTGTTGATCTCACCGTCCAGCTTTTCATGCTTTTCCCGGCTCTTTTTGAGCGTCTTTGCCAGTTTGTCATCCTCCACCTGATTCACTACATCGTTGATGGAGAGAATGCCCATCTTCACTCCGGAATCGCAGACCCGGAGCAGGCGGATCGTATCGTTTTCGATCATGTCACACCTCCGTACAGACTCAGATCATGTTCTTTCCTGCTCAGTCTGCCCGGATTTCTGTTTTTTATGCCTGCTTTTTTCCCTCAAACAGACGGAAGAAATTCCGCACGCCCGGGCCGGCGAAGAAGATCTGCCAGCAAAGTGCCATCGGAAAGTTCATCGTGGTTTTCTGCAGCCAGAGCGCGATGATCTCTTTGCCCGGATTCATAAAGAGCAGGGTCGCGATAAAACTCATGATCGGACACATCAGGCAGACGATCATGGTAGAGATCGCAAGCGTGATAAAAACCGGTCGTTCCTGCGGGGTAACGATCCGGAACGCCAGCTTTGCGGCCAACTTTTCAATCACAAAATACTCCAGAATGCAGGCAATCGGCCACATGATCGGCATCTCATGAAAGGCAATGAGAAAAATCTGATTCGACATCTGGCCTTTGTCGAGCGCGATGTTGTAGCATACCATGGCATACACCATGACAAACGCCATCACGATGGTAAAAAGAATGTTCTGTAACTTTGACTTTTGCATAATTGTACTCTCCTTTTTGATAAATGAGCGCAAAAAAACACATGTGTGTTGTTCGTTATCAGTGAGCAAAGCACACATGTGTCGTTTCCAATTATACCAAAGTTCGCTGTTCAATTGCGGGAACTATTTTATCACATTTTCCCACTACTGTAAAGTATTTTTATTTTATCAGAACAGCTGCAGATCCGTTCCGGATGCTTTCTGCTCCATCATCTTTCGTGCGACAGATGCGATGTGCGCGCCTGCTTCTATCGGATTGATACCGCCTGCATGAATGTTGGAAACTACATTGCGTGCGGCCTCCGGGATGCCGACATAGCCATTGTAGGTCATGTAAGCACTTAACGATGCATAGGTAGACATACCAGGACGCTCACCGATCAGCATGATCGTTACTTTTGCATGTGTAATCTCTGTGATCACATCCATCGCCGGTACGCGGGAATATTTTACATAGATCGGTGTACCGACGGAAAGTTCCTCGAGCTTTAACCCCTGCTGCAAAGAAGCCAGCAGATCGTTCGTGTTCCGCTCCATTGCAGTACTGGAAAGTCCCTCGGAGAGGATGATCTGTACATCCGCATCTTTGATGCAGGCATCTTTCATTTTCTGCTTCATCTCATCAGAGAACTGCCGTCCAAGGTCCGGGCGGGACATGTACTCGTTTTTATCTCTGCAGAGTGTCTGTACCGGAAGCAGGTGGTTCTCCTCCACGAGATGCTCCGGCGCCTCACTCATGACTGCATCCAGTGCACCCGCATGGTCTGCCAGCAGGCGCAAATATGCTTTCGTCGTATAGCGGTTGCCGCACCGTCCGAGACCGATCCGCGCATCGGTCTGTTTTTTAATACGCAGGAACTCCTCCGGATTTGCCGCATCCGGAATATCGATATAGCTTCTGTAGTCATCCTCCCGGACATCGGGAATCATGCCATCATCGATCACCGGACCGGATTTCTTCATCTCCTCCGGTGCTGCTTCGCTCTGCTCATGAATACTTTTTATCACTTCTGCCACTAACTGTCTGATCTGTTCTTCGTTCATGATGTTCCTCCTCCGATTTATAAAAAGATAGATGCATCGCCCGCCAGCGGGGTCAGTTTTCCAGTCTCATCCATCAGCCCTTTTTTCATCATCCATTTATGGAACTCCGGTGCCGGTGTCCGATGTGTCAAATCACGCAGTACCGCGTCATCGTGGAAGCTCGTATCCTGATAAGCCAGCATGACATCGTCCCCCATCGGAACGCCCATGTAGTAGTTTGCCCCGGACAGTGCCAGCAGCATGGTCGCCATCTGCTGATCGTCTATATTGATCGGCGTATGGTTCGTAAAGCACGGAGCCATGCCCATCGGAAGGCCAAGCAGTTTCCCCATAAAGTGATCTTCCAGATTTGCACGGAGCATTTCTTTTCCATCGTAAATCGTCTCCGGCCCGATAAATCCGGATACATTGTTCAGCATAAACGGACGGAAATAACGCGCAAAGCCATATTTTCTGCCTTCCAGTGTCAATTCATCCACGCCCTCGTCACAGTTGATCGTCACCTCAGAGCCCTGGCCGGTCTCGAAGTACAGAAGATTCGGGCCGGAACTGATGCCGTGCTCAAATGCGATCTGATATGCCTCGTGCAGCAGGCTCTTGCTCACGCCAAAGTTGTCATTCGCCTTCTGAGTTCCTGCGATCGACTGGAATACCATAGAGAGCGGCGTGCCACGCTTTAAGGCATCCATCTGTGTCGTAATGTGGGAAAGCACGGTCAGCTGCGTCGGGATCTCATTTTTCATCATAAACTCGTAGAGCTTCTGCGCGATTCGGTTCGTACTCTCGTAGTTATCCTCTACCGGGTTGATACCAAGGCAGGCATCCCCTGCGCCGTATGTAATTCCCTCCATAACGCCGAGAAGGATCGTCTCCGGATTATCCGTCGTGCTGTTTGCCTGCAGGCGGTAGGAAAGCGTGCCCGGCTGGCCGATCTCCGTGTTACAGCGTGTCGTCACGTGCATTTTGCTGCCTGCATATACAAGATCCATCGCCCCCATCAGCTTCGCCACTGCCGCTGCGACCTCGCCGTTGATCCCGCGGGACATCCGCTTCAGGTCATCTTCGGTCGTCTCATAACGGAGGATCTGCTCACGGAACTCGCCCAGCGTCGTATTCTTCATCTGGCTGTACGTCTTCTTATTCATGCCGTCGATATTGACACGTGTCACCTCATCCTTCTCATACGGCACCGTCGGATTTTCCACAATGTCCCCGATCGTCATCTCAGAGAGTACGACTTTCGCCGCCACACGCTCTGACTCATCCTCCGCTGCAATTCCCTGCAGACGGTCCGCTGCCTTCGGCTCATTTGCCTTTGCCAGCACATCTTTGATATCCTTGAACTGATATACATGTCCATTCAGTGTTGTCTTTAATTTCATAATCTATTCCTTCCTGTCCTTCGACTTTTTCTCCATACAAAGCATCTCATAAAAAATTTCGGCTACCTCATCGACGTCCTTCCCATACGCAGTCGCATGCTTCTGCAGATATGCCATTCCTTCCGCTTCGGAACAGCCAAGCTTGTCCATGAGAAGATGCAACGTATAATTCCGCACTTTTTCCCGGCGAAACGCTTCCTCTTCTTTTGCAAACTCTTCCTCCAGTGCACGGAGTCTTTCTTTGCGAGCCAGATTGACCATCAGCCCCGGGATCAGTTTTGCTGCCGTGACAGGCCGTGTCACAAAAAGATCAATTGCCTGCAGATGTTCCTTTCTCTGGTACGGTTCCCAGTCATCTGCCACTGCCACGACCAGCCCTGCGCGCTTTTTCTCCACAAGGTAGCTGACTGCACTCATGCAGTCCATAAACGGAAGGTCCATATCAATTACCAGAATATCCACCTGTGAAGACGTACAGGCCAAAATCAGCTCCAGCGTATTGGACACGCGGATCAGGTCGGTAAATCCCGCCTCCTGAAATGCCTCCGCTGCCCGGTTCAAATCTTCTTTTTTATTTAAGGCCAGTGCCGTGCGATATGCCATGTCTTTCCCTCCACAGTTTTTTCTGATTATGATAACACATCCGTTTTCTGTGCTCTATATCTTTCCGTTTTCCTCACAGACCCGACAATACAGTAAATGCCTGCGGCCTGTTTTTCTGATCCAGGCAACTCCAAACCTACTGCTTATTACTACCCGCAACGGAGGCAGTAGATGGCTTGCACCACTCCTGATACAAGCAACTCCAAACCTACTGCTTATTGCTACCCGCAATGGAAGCAGGGGACTTGCTTGATTCGGTTAAATCTGTGGAAGGATTTCCTCCACTTCTCCGTGCGGCCTCGGAATCACATGCACGGACAGCAGTTCGCCGACCCGTTCCGCAGCGGCAGCGCCTGCATCCGTCGAAGCTTTTACCGCTCCTACATCGCCCCGCACCATGACGGTGACGATGCCTCCGCCGACAAACTCCCTTCCGATCAGCCGCACATTGGCCGCTTTTACCATTGCATCCGCAGCTTCAATGGAAGCGACCAGTCCTTTCGTTTCAATCATTCCCAATGCATCCTTCATAAGTATATACCTCCTTTATATTTAACCGGGGCAGATAAGTCTGCTGCTTTATTGCAACGCCGTCCGCAGTAAAGCTATCCTGATCAGCCAAAAGGCAGCTCCCCGGCCATGGGCTAGTTATTAAAAATCAGCGTCTTTGTGACGACCGGC
This sequence comes from Lachnospiraceae bacterium, assembly GCA_029006155.1. Taxonomy (GTDB): domain Bacteria; phylum Bacillota; class Clostridia; order Lachnospirales; family Lachnospiraceae; genus Choladousia. The sequence continues at coordinate 74,392 of JAQXGF010000008.1, read as the reverse complement.
ACGACGCTGCCCTCGATGAGCGGCTCGCCGATATCGATATAGTCGCCATCCCCGACATACACACTGTCAAGGCAGATCACCGGCCGTTCTTTTCCAAGCGCAGCGCGCAGCATATTGCCGAGCGCCTTTGCGATATCACACTCAATGACAACAATCAAAGGAAATCCATTTGTATACAGATCCTTCGTACCGGTCAGCAATGCCTCCGCCAGCTGCTGCACTTCCCGGAAGCTGTGATAATCCTCCGCTGTGAGGGCGATCGCTGCCGGCTCTGCCTTTCCTTCTGAATAATAGATCGGAAGTCTGGCAAGGATCTCCTCCTGCAGCTGCTTCGGATCCCGTTCGGCCTCTCGTGACACCTTTAATACCGGAATATTTTTCACCGGCAGGCACTTCGTGCTGTAGGAGATCGTGCTTCCGCTCACGGTCGTCGTATGTGTACCTGCACCGACAACCGTCGCGCGGATCGTCTCCTTTGCCCGGTAAATGCGTACCTTCTGAAAAGCCGGATGGCGCGCTACTGCACTGCCGAGCAGCGGACCGATATCCCCGTACCGGTAAGCGTCTCCCGCGTTCGTCTCAATGCAGTCTGCGACGCCTCCGGAAAAGGTGAGTGCCTGAACCATCACCTGCTCCGGCACCGCAGCACCCTGATTCGTATAAAATGCTGCGTGCTCCGGGCTGCGCGCCTTCAGATTCAGGGCTTCTGCCAGCTGGGAAACCATATAACCACATATCTTACGAAGCTTCTGTTCATCTGCCACCTCTCCCACCTGTATCTGAATCCCCTGCTGCTGTAAAAGCTTTTGCAGCCGGTCATAGATATAGCTGATCTTTCCATGCTCAATTCGAATCAGCCGTCCTCCGATATCCAGACAGGAGGTCGCGACAAGCGTGCCATTTCGATAAACAGCGATATTGCTCGTACCTCCGCCGATATCCACATTTGCCACCGTAACGTTCTGCTCCTTCGACAACGTATCTGTCCCGGCTCCCTTTGCCGCCAGTACCGATTCCAGATCCGGCCCGGCCGTCGCGACAACAAAATCACCTGCCATATTGCTGAGGACACGCAAAACTTCCGATGCATTTTTCTTCCGGGCTGTCTCACCGGTGATGATGACCGCTCCGGTCGAGAGATCCTCCGGCCGGAACCCGGACTTCTGATATTCCCCCAACACAATCTCCCGGATCTTCTTTGCGTCGATTTCTGTCGATCCGATCAGTGGTGTATTATAAATATTGCTGCGGTAAATGACTTCCTTGTCCACGATGCTGATACGCGGCACGGAATACGCATTTGCCATGTTTTCAATCGTAATCCTGCTGAAAATCAGCTGCGTCGTGGATGTCCCGATGTCGATTCCCGCGCTGTATATTTCCTGTTTCATAAATTCCTCCTTTCCTGATTTTCTGACTTCCGGACGTTCAGACTGCAGGCCGCAGACCCGCACGTCTTTCCGGAATGCTGCTTTCTGAACGGTACATGCAAAAAGACCCAAAATTTCCCCTTGGTTGGAAAATTTTGAGTCTCACTACTCAGTTACTGATATTATCCTTAATTATCAGCTTCCTTTCTCAGGCGAACATTCTCTGTCCGTCTGCATGTTATTCTGTTTTACCTGGCAGCCTCCATGCGCAAAACACCGGACCGCAGACTGCTACTACACGATCACTTCAAATGTCGCTTTTGTCCCATGTGCATCCGATGCAATCCGGAGCTCGCCGTTCAGCCAGTCACGCACCATGACCTGTATCATTCCAAGACCGACAGAGGATCGATCCCCGCCATCCGAAACATCAAATCCGCAGCCGTCGTCCTCTACCTCAAAAGTATACACGATATCCTCATCTTTCAGACGAACGTAAATGTTTCCTTCCGTCCGTCCCGGGAATGCATATTTCAGTGCATTGCAGATCAGCTCATAGATGACCAGAATCACCGCATTGGAGCTGTCTCCCGGAAGATGGAGATCATCGCCTTCCACCTGAATCCGGATATTGGAATTCGGACTGCTCAGCATGACCAGCAGCTCTTTTCCGATCTGCCCGAGCATCTGCTTCATTCCGATCTCCTCGTTGTTCAGCTTGATCTCTGTGATCGTCCGAAGCGCCCGGACACGCCCCTGTGCCTTGCGGTAAGCCGCCTTGGCATCCTCGGTCTCGACCGCCTCCGCGCATTCATGATCTGCAAATTCCAGCAGACGCAGGCCATTTTTCAAAGAATGCCGCAGCTCCGTGCCTGCCAGCTTTGCCTTTTCCAGCTCTGCTTTGCAGCGCTCCTGCTCGGTCCGGTCGCGGATAATGACACCCTCCACTCCCTGCCGCGCATCGATGAGCACCTTGCGCGCTTCAAAATAATGTCCGCTCATCTGAAACTGCTGAATCAAACCATTTTCAAAAGAAACAATATTGTGGATATCCATCCCTTTCAGAGAATCGATATAGCCAAGCTCCTGAAACACTCTGCGCGCCGTCGTATTGGAATAGGCAATCAGCCCTTTCCGGTCAATCAAAAGTACCGCATCGGTAAATACCTCCAGGAAGCTCAGTACTTCCGGCTCCAGGAAAATCTCTTCCGGCTCTTCCCGCTCTGCCGGAAGATAGGAGGTGATGACTTTTTCATAAATCAGCGTCGCAATGACCTGATCTTTATAAAAAATCGGATACGCAGACTGTACGACCTGCTTCGTCGTCGGCATCTCCAGTCCCAGCACTCCCACCGTCGGCTGTCCGGAAGAAAAGGCCCGCTCTACCGCCGGTTCCCGGTATGATTTGATGATCGAGCCGATGATCGGCCGTTCATATAAGGACTGCGGCTTGTTCGGCTTCGCCTCTGCTACGACCACAAAGGATTTTCCATAAAAAGAAAGACAGTCAATGTAGACATTGCAATCCTCCGAATCTGCGATCTTCTGAAGCTCTCCCAGCCAGGTCATAATCTCCTCAATCTGATCCTGGTCCAGCGCGGTATATTTTTCACACAGCTCTCGACTGATGTTCTCCATCACAGCGTCCTCATTTTTGCAATGACAATCCTCGCCACTTCTTCCAGTGTGATCTGTCTTCGCTTCGCCATATTTTTCAAAAACAGATAGGCCTCATCTTCTGACATCCCGCGGTTCTCCATGAGCAGAAGCTTTGCAGCATCCAGAATGTTCTGCGACTGTTTGCGGCGCGCAAGCTTGTTCATCTCCTTGCGCTTCAGGTAGAGTTCCCGGCTCTTCTCCATCGCACAGTCCAGTGTCAGAATCAGCATCCCAGGATCCAGCGGCTTCGTCAGATACTCCGTCACTCCGGCATCCGCACACTCCTGCACAAAAAAGCGATCCGCATAGGAAGTGAGCATCACCACGCACCGGCCAAGCTCCTCCTCCACGATCTGTCTCGCTGCCTCCATGCCATTCATCGTCGGCATCTGAATATCCGCGATCACGACATCCGGCTTTAATTCTTTACACTGCTTTACCAGTTCAAGGCCATTGGACGATTCCGCCACAACGGTATACACCGATCCCTTCAGTGCACGGCGGAGTGCGCCGCGGATCTCCACATCATCATCTGCCAGTATTACGGTTCGTTCCTGCTTCACACGCTCACCCGCCCTTTCTGTTCACGATCACCCGGTTCTGGTCAAAGCGGATATTCGCAATCCATCCCCGCAGCTCATCCCTGCAGCTCATCCCTGCAGCTCATCCCTGCAGCTTTGCTGCGGGGTCTGCTGCGGAGCCTGCTTCGGGGCTCGCTTCGCTACTTGCTCATTAACCAAATAGCTGCTTCGCAGCTTGATTCGGTTAAAAAAGCACATAAGGAACCATCTCTCCTGTTTCCCTATGTGCTTCTACGCTCCATATCTTTGACAGCAACCCTGCTTGTCTGAATCTATTATAGGTTCAATTCCAACCGGTGTCAATGCCTTTTTCGCAGATCACCTGCTTACCAACCAAACAGCAAATGCCTCATCGCTCCGTTTACGATAACACTTTTTCTGCTTTCAGGACATCCGTGACCTTCTTCACCGGAACGATGGTCAGCTTCTCCTTTACTTCCGCAGCGACATCCTCCAGATCCGGCACATTGTCCTTCGGGATGTAGACTTTCTTCACGCCTGCACGCTGTGCTGCCATCAGCTTCTCCGGCAGTCCACCGATCGGCATGACACCACCCCGCAGCGATACTTCACCGGTCATCGCGATCTCCGGATTGACCGGTCTTCCGGATACGAGAGAAGACAGAGCTGTCACAAGCGTGATACCCGCAGACGGGCCATCCTTTGGCACTGCCCCCGCCGGAACATGGATATGCAGATCGTTGCCTGTAAACAGCTCCGCCTTTTCCGGATAAAGCTCCTTCACAAGTGTCACTGCGATCGCCGCCGATTCCTTCATCACATCTCCGAGCTGTCCGGTGATCGCCACCTTGCCGTTTCCTTTTGTGAACGCCGTCTCGATAAAAAGAATCTCTCCTCCTGCCTGCGTCCATGCAAGTCCGGTCACGATACCCGGCTGTGGATGCTCCAGAATCCGGTCGTGCTGCAGCATACAGCGTCCGAGGAACTCCGGTACCCGCTTTGCACTGACCGAAATACTCTTTTTCTCACCTTTTACAAGCTGCACCGCCGCATACCGGCAGAGCGCATCCAGCTGCTTTTTCAGCCCGCGCACCCCGGCCTCCGCCGTATACTCGGATATGATCCGGGCAATCGCCTTATCGGATACCTTCAGGCTTTGCGCCGGAATTCCCATCGTCTTCATAGCCCGCGGCAGCAGATGCTTCTTGGCGATCTGTGCTTTCTCCACCGCCGTGTAGCCCGGGAACTGGATGACTTCCATCCGGTTCAGAAGCGGCTCCGGAATCGTATCAACGGAGTTCGCCGTGCAGACAAACAGAACGTTCGACAGGTCATACGGTACATTCATATAGTGGTCCGTGAAGCTGCTGTTCTGTTCCGGATCGAGCACCTCCAGAAGCGCACTCGCCGGATCTCCGCCATAATCCTTTGCCAGCTTGTCCACTTCATCAAGCACCATGACCGGATTCGACGCACCGCTGCGCTTCATACCCTCCATGATCCGACCCGGCATGGCCCCGATGTAAGTCCTTCTGTGACCACGGATCTCCGCCTCGTCCCGGATACCGCCAAGACTGATCCGCACATACTTGCGGTGCAGTGCCCGCGCAATGCTCTGACCGATGCTCGTCTTGCCGGTGCCTGGCGCTCCGACAAAGAGCAGAATCGATCCGGACTGCTTTTTATTCAGTGCCATCACCGCAAGCTGCTGAATAATACGGTCTTTGACCTTCTTCAGGCCATAATGATCCTCATCCAGAATCTGCTCCGCTTCCTTCAGATCGATCTCCTGCATCTCCTGCGGCTTCCAGTCAAGGCTCGTGACGAAATCCAGATAATCATAGAGCATACCGTACTCATGTCCGTCCTTGCCCTCCTGCTTCATCCGGTTCAGCACCTTCTCGGCTTCCTTTTTCGCCTCGTCGTTCATGCCGGACTCCTGAATTTTCGTCTCAAAGCGGCGTACATCCGAAATGTTTTCCGGATGCATCTCATCGAGCTGCTTCTGCAGAAAATCAATCTGCTTCTTTAAAGCGGCCTCCCGATAGAGCTGCTCATTCGAATCCTTCTGGGCGCTTTCTGCCTCTTCGCTGACGTGGTAGACTGCGATCAGCTCATAAACTGCTTTTTCGATCTGCTCCATCCGCGCTTTTCTGGAATTTGTCTCCAGCAGCGCATACTTCTCCTCCCACGGGATATTCAGGTAGCTCGACAGGGCGCACGCCACCTCGGACATGCTCTTCCAGCGCAGGATCATGCCCCGCGCCCACATGCCCCAGCTGAACTCCTTTGAAAAATTCAGCAGATCTTCTTTTACTTTACTAAAGTGCTCTTTTTCTTCCTGCTCCGGCAGGTCATCCACATCCGCGCAGATGCTGGCATCCGCCGACAGTCCATTCGGCGTCACCTCGATATCTGAGAGCTCGACGCGCTCCTTTGCCTGTACGCGCACATTTCCCTCATCATCGATTGCTTCGATCTTTCCAGATATGCCGATCGGATAAAAATCCTCCGGCTGCAGCTCGGAAGCTTTTTTCTCTTCCTTCAGCATCATGAACAATATATCTTCTCCGACATCCTCTGTCGTAATCCGTCTGTCGGGAAACATATCCTTTTTAAAATAGAACATCACACCTGGAAGTAATAATAAATCATGTACCGGTATTGTAATCATGTATGTCCCCTCCTCATTTGTCAGCACTCGTCTTTATCGAGTGCTAATCTATATTTAAATAAAAGGGCGAACTGTATAAATTCGCCTTTTTATTGTTCTATTGTAGCACGAAATGCAGATTTTGCAAGTGGTTTATTTTACCGTAACCACGCAGGTCTTTGTAACACCTCCGGCTTTCACCGTGATGGTCGCTGTCCCGGCCTTTTTTGCTGTTACCTTACCCTTTGCATTCACTGTTACTACCTTTTTATCAGAGCTGCTGTAGGTAATCTTTGCCTCTGCTCCGGACGGGGTCAGCTTCGGCTTGATCGTGAAGGATTTTCCTTTTTTCAGCGTCTTGCTGACCGGTACACCATTCATTCCGGTCGGCGCCACTTTTTCTACTGTCACTTTGACTGTGACCTTTTTCTTTCCGGCTTTGACCGTGATCTTTGCGGTTCCGGATTTCTTTGCGGTAATGACGCCTTTCTTGCTGACCGTCGCAATCTTCTTATTGGAAGAGCTGTAGTTTGCCTTATCTGCCGTCGTAATCGGATTGATGACCGGGGCCAGAGTATATTTTTCTCCCAGCTTCAGTTTCAGTGTTTTCGAGACATTCGTGATCGCTGAAGCTGCTACCTTCTTCTTCTGTACCACGATCGTCACTTTATCCGAAACACCACTTGCAAGTGTGATCGTCACAACGGTCGTTCCGGCAGATTTTGCGACTACTTTTCCACTATTGTCGACCGTCGCTACTTTCGGCTTGCTGCTCACGCAGGAAGCGATCGAATCACCAGCCGTCAGATCCTTCAGAATACGGCTCAGCTGTACATTTTTCTTCACCTGAAGCGGAAGCTTCTTGGTCGTCAGATGGATGACTCCATTCAGTCTTGCGATCTCTGCATTCTCTGTTGTATGGCATACCGTACAGGTTCTGGTCTGAATGCCCGTCTCAAGAACGGTCGGTTGCTTTGTTACTGCATAAGCGCCGAACTGGTGAGATCCGACCGCCTTGATCGTTCTGGTCTCTTCTTTGCCGCAACGGCTGCAGGTACGGTATTCCATGCCATCTTCCAGACAGGTAGCCGTCTTGCGGACAGTCCATGTTTCCGGATATGCGTGACCGAGAGCCGGTACTTCTTCCGTAAATTCTTCATAGCAATCTTTGCATCTCCAAAGCTTTTTACCTTCTGTCTCACAGTCTGGCTTTTTTATGACTTTAACTTCTTCCCATTTATGCTCAGACTTGCCATCCTCAATGAATTTTGCCATTATTTTGTAGGTACCAACAGCACTTTCGCTATAGTACTCACATCGTAAATAGTATGTCCTGCCCTGTATAAGTCTGCAAGTTATGCCAAAATTGTTATTCTTTCCATATGGATCATCGTCATTCTCTGCCAGTTCATTTCTTTCACCATCGTACAGATATGCTCTCGCGTCCTCATCAGACTGGGAATACAGCTTCCATTCTCCGGATCTTTCCGGTACAAATTTAAAATACACGGATGTTCCAGGCATTGTAATGGTTGCCGTATTCTCTTCTCCTGACTTTAATAATTTTGCACCCTCAAAGTCCAGACCATATTCCTCGCGTTCTTTTAATAAACCAACACTCATGTATACATCCTTTGAAGTCAGTTTATCGGATACGGTGCAACAATATCTCTGCAGCTTCTGTACGTTTGCCACTACATACGCAGATCCATCATTTGCAATTCGCTTCCAGCGCCAGTATTCTCCTTCTTCATCCCATGTCAATGCCCGCCACTCATACTTCAACGGACCATAGGCATCTTCTGTACTTGCCTCTACCTTCAATTCTGCTGCAGCTCCGGCTGATACCCATACATTATTTGCTGACACAGACAACCCTGTATCAATATAAACAGTATACCGCAGCGTCTCAGAATTATAACCATCTGATACTCTGCAATAGTATCCATAAGACGCCCTGTCCGGATTTGCAACTGGTGGTACGGTATAACTTGCCTCTGTAGCTCCTGCAATTTCTTCATCCATTTCATTGTACCACTGATATCTAATTGGATATTTATCCGGATAATCTGATGAAGCAATCACACGCAATGTAACTGCTTCGCCTGCCTTTACAAAAACTTCCTCCTCTTCTGCATCTGCCCACATTCCGGCACTTACCCAAATATCAAACTCTACAGCGGTTTCGTCAAATCCGTCACTGACTTTGCACTCATACTCTGCATACCCACAGTCTAAAGCGCCAACTTCCAGCGTGGCAGCATTCTCATTTTCCAACAGATCCCAATTTCCTGCTGTATCGTTATATTTGAACCACTGATAGCGAAGCGCTGCATCAGGTATCAATGAACTTGCAAACACCTGCAAAACTGTACTGTCCTCCGGCTTTAATCCAATGACCGTCTTAGTACGTTCGTTGATATTCAACGTCCGAACGATCACTCTGCAGACCCAGTCCTCTGAATTTCCATAATCATCTGTCACCACGCAACGGAAATAATCTGCAGTAGTCATACATGCATTTACCTGATATTCGGCTTGATCTGCTCCATTGATGAGTGCGTACTCTTCTCCGTCATTCTTCTCATACCACTGATAATGCAGACCAATTCCGTCTGCTACCGTTACCACCGGTTTCAAGATAACTGACCCATTCAGCTGCACTATCTGCTCAGTATCATAGTTTTCATAATCATCATCGCTTTCAATCTCCAACCCAGTATTTACTGTAACTGTAAACTCTTTTGCAAAGATTGTCTGACCATCTTTTGTTACTTCACAGCGGATTTTTTTATTATGATCTGCTATCAGTTTATAAGTCGGTTGACCTGTCGCTTCAGTGATTTCCTCAGGCTGATCCGAATCGTTAAAGTCATACCATATATAGCTCAGGTTTTCTCCCTCTTCCGCCTGTTTCCCGGAATCCAGAGTGACCTCTTCATTCGGCTCCACCTTAAGTTCCACCCGTGTATTCTCATAATCTTCCGGATCATCAGCTTTCTCTGCCATCACTTCCACAGACTCAATAAACGCTGGCTCTCCGGTCTCCGCCTGCTGCTCCACCGGCTCTCCTGCTTCTTCCGTATCCACACGCCCCAGAATATCTTTGGTAACACCACCCTCGAAATCATCCTCGGAAATAATCTCATCCAGAGCCTCTCCTGCTTCCACATCTTCTGTCATTTCCTCCGCGTACCCCACAAGCCCGTTTACCGGAACGGATGTGACTGCCATAGCCAGCGCCAGGGCAAATGCCAGTTTCTTCCTCATACCCTTTCCTCCTTTTTTTACCACAAATTCAATGCCTGAATTTGTCTCTTGACAGAATTATAAACTATATCATTTTCTGTGACAATTGATGGACTTGTAGAAAATTCTCACGTTTTTTGTATATTTTCACGGCTGTGACCTGCTACGCGATAAAAAGCAAACTGTTTTACTGAGCAATCAAAATTAGAATTTCTAAAACTTTTCCATATAAAAAGAGGACCATCTCTGATCCTCTTTTATCGCTGTTTCTTTTATATTGATCTATATTTCATTGTACGCAAATATCTGTCCCTTTGCCAAAGCTCCTACAGCCGCTTCACCCAATCCACTGCCATCTTTATCCAGCTCTGGCAGGCCGGGACGATGCCGCTGCCGTCGTTGCGACGGGTCTCTTCGTTTGCGAGGCTTAAGCCGTGTTCCCCGGTCGGGTAGATGTGCATTTCGACCGGGATGTGGTGGGTGTGCAGTGCTCCGAACAGATACATGGAATTCTCGACCGGAACGAGCTCGTCGGTCTCGGTGTGCCAGAGGAAGGTCGGTGGCGTATCAACGCTGACCTGATGCTCTAAAGACATCTCTTCTACGAGCGCATCGTAGCGGTCACCAAGCAGGGCAACAAAAGAATCCCGATGCGCCTTTTCTCCGGATGTGATGACCGGGTAGCCGAGGATCATTCCGTTCGGGCGAAGCTGCTCAGACGATACACTGAGCTCTTCTGCTAAAAAGGTATGATTCTTCCAGAACATGCCATAGGACGCTGCCAGATGTCCACCTGCGGAAAATCCCATCACGAGAATTTTATCCGGATCCACATGATACTGCGCGGCATGCGCCCGGATATGTGCCACAGACCACGCCACCTCGCGGAGTGCCTGCGGATACTCGCCCTGCGGCGCTACCGTATAGCGCAGGATCGCGACATGGATACCGGCTGCCAGAAACTGCATCGCCACCCCTTCTGCCTCCCGGTCGGAAGTCATACGATAGCCGCCGCCCGGACAGAGCACGATCACCGGACGGACTCGGTCCGGATCAATCTCCGGAGAATTGTCCAGAAAATAGGTGTAGAGTTTCGCCGGTGCGGGGGCGGTTCCTGTCGTTACGTTTAGTACCTGATACTGCATAGTATTTTCCTCTTTTCTATCATTTTTATTATAATTCATATCTTCATTTCTGTATTATTAGTAAACGATCATACACAGTATTTTCCAGAAGGCAAACTGTAAAATCCATTATTTTCTGCTATATGCAGACACTCTTCTGGCATTTGTCTTAGTAAGTGTCATCTATCGATACCACAATTCTGATGTTTTCCAATATCACCCTGTTTGGATAAAAAGTAAAAAGGCCATAACCCTTCTCTGGTATTTTACCACCATTTTCCGGTTATGACCTCTTTTATTTACAATTTTTCATTTTCATTGACTGCTTCGCGGCCATTTGAGGAAAATCAGATATTCCCAATCCAGCTCTGCCACTTTGATACCTAGGCTGCCGGCCCCCTCAATCCTCAGTTACGCACAGCAAAATTATGCTGCCCCTCTCTGTCTCGTCCGGGTCGTCCCATCGACTGCGTCCTCGAATTCATGCAGCTTCCGCTTTGCCTCCTCGCTTAGGTGCTTCGGTACTTCGATCTGAACGACTGCATACTGGTCGCCGTGAACAGATGCGTCCTTCATCGATACGATGCCCTTGCCTCTCAAGCGGATCTTCGTACCGGACTGTGTACCTTCGCGGATCTTGCAGACGACATTGCCATACAAAGTCGGCACGACGGCCTCGCCGCCGAACACGGCAGTCGTAAACGGAATCTGGACGGTCGTGTATACATCGGATCCTTTCCGCTCAAAGCCCGGCTTCTCACCGACGGTCACACGCAGCAGCAGATCGCCCGGTGCTCCTTTTCCGATACCCGGCATGCCTTTGCCACGCAGGCGGACACTCTTGCCGGTATCGATACCTGCCGGGATGTGTACCTGCAGCGTTTTCGCAGGGCCACCCTGACCATCCGTGAGCGTGATGCGCTTGTCACACCCAAAGGCCGCCTCGTCAAAGCTGATCGACACATCTGCATGCAGATCCTGCCCATTCTCATCATAACCTCCGCCAAAGCCATGGAACCCACCAAATCCATCATCCGAGAAACCGCTGTAGCTGCCAGAATCTGCACCGTTTCCGTACTGATAGAAGCCGCCATCGCCACCGCCGAAGCCATGAAAACCGCCGGAGCTGCGCCTGGAGCCTTTTCTGCTGCCAAATCCGCCCGCGCCGCCGAACATCTGCTTCAAAATGTCGTCCATGTCGCCGCCTTCAAAATGGTACTCCTGATAGCCGCCATTGTTTCCACCGCCGAAACCATGGAAGCCGCCGCCAAAACCTGCACCGTTCCCGGCGCCTGCATAGCCGCCCTCCGGTGCACTTCCGTCAAATGCCGCATGTCCGAACTGATCGTAAAGTTTCCGTTTTTCTTTATCGCTGAGCACATTGTAAGCCTCTGTGACTTCCTTGAACTTCTGCTCTGCACTGGCATCCCCGGCATTGGAATCCGGATGATACTTCTTCGCCAGTTTGCGGTATGCTTTTTTAATTGTATTTTCATCGGCATCCTTCCTGACACCGAGCACTTCGTAATAATCTCTCTTTGCTGCCATATCTGTCACCTTCCAATCGCACAGCTGTTATATGTAAAGCGGACATTCGCAATCCGCTTTGGGCCTTGCCTGATTGCCTGCTCACTAAAATCAATCACTGAGCATCCGAACATTCCATTTGTTCTATGTATACTATAACAATCATCACGATATTCGTCAAGTAGCAGTTTCCACCAATTATTACGAAATTTTTATGAAAATATGTCCGTTTTCTCAACTGATCTGCCAGCGGACATGGCTGCCGGTCTCATCTTTTTGGACGAGCAGCTGGTCCTCGATCTCCTGCTTCAGCTCGGTCACATGGGAAATGATTCCGATCAGCCGGGAGCCTCCTGCCATCTCCTGCAGCACACGCACAGCCTGATTCCGGGAATGTTCATCCAGTGATCCAAATCCCTCATCGATAAACATCATATCCAGCTGGATGGCCGATGAGCTTTCCTGAATCTGATCCGCCAGTCCCAGTGCAAGTGACAAAGCTGCCATAAAGGACTCGCCTCCGGAGAGTGTCCGTACCTCCCGCTCCTTCCCCGTCACATTGGAATATACCATCAGATCCAGCCCCCGGTTCTTTCCCTCTCCGGCCTTTTCCAGCTCATACATCCGCAGTTCAAACTGTCCGGCAGACATCTCGTAAAACCGCCGGTTTGCCGCACGCAGAATATGTTCCAGATAATAGCGCTGCACGTAGGTCTCCAGATCCATCCGCGCACCACTGACATTACCGGAAGCCATCCGGTACAGGGTATCCAGGCGTGCATGCTCTTCGACCAGCTGTTGCCGCTTTGCAAGCTTTGGCCAAAGCTCCGAAAGTACTGCACTGTTTTCCCGGTATTGCTGCTGTGCCGCCTCCTGTCGTTCCTGCGCTTTCTGAAACTGCTGTTCTGCCCTTAGGATCTGTGCCCGGATCGTCTCCATCTCCGGCTGTGCCTTTCCGCCGATCCCCTTCTGCGCAGCTGCTGCAAGTTCTCTGGCTGTCTCCATCCTTAGGCGATGCACCTCGACCCGTTCCCGGAACTGCTGCTCCTGCTCCCGGTGATACCGGCCGGCCAGCGCCTTCCATTCCGCCTCCGGAATCTGCTGCCTCAAAAGCTCCTGCTGATACAATGCCTGCCGTTCTGCAAACAGCTTCTGCTGCTCCGGCAGTTCCTCCTTATAACGACGGAGCAGTGCCTCCACATCGCTTTTCTGCTGTGTCGCCGTATCTGCCTCCTGCTTTGCCGCCTGCCATTTCTGCTCCTGTTCTTCCTTCTGCCGCTTCGCCTGTGCAAGCGCAGCTGCCGCAGCCCGCTCATCCGGAAAATCTGTCGATGTCTGGAGGCTTGCAAGCTCAGATCTGCTTCCCTCACACGCAGCTATCGCCATCCGGAGCCGCTCCTGCGCCTGCTCCCGCCCGGCCTGCAGCTGTTTTCCCTGCCCCTCCGCCTGTTCCAGCAATAAACGAAGCCGTGATAACTGTGCACTGTCTTTTTCAATCTGCCGCCCCTCTGTTCGGATCGCCTGACGCCACGCATCAAGCAACTGTTCTGCCTCTGCAAAAGAAGGCTTTTCCGGCAAATCGGAAATATTTTTCTGCATCCGCTGCAACAGTCGACGGCTCATCTCTGCCAGCGTCTCTTTTTTTTCGTTCCACTGCGCACCGGCTTCTTTTGCTTTACCTGCAAGAGTTTCCTGCAACGCCCGCAGCTGTTCCGTCGCCTGTTCCGCCTGATCGACCGCTTCCCTTGACAGCGTGCGTGCATCCTGCCTCAGATGACACGGCGACGGGTGTGACCTGGAGCCACAGACGGGACATGGCTCTCCTTCTGCAAGCTGCTGTGCCAGAAATCCTGCCTGTGCATCAAGAAATGCCTGGCGCAATGCTTCGCTGTATGCATGCTTTTCTTCATATTCCTGCCGAACTGCCGCATAACGCTGCTGCAGCTCTTTTCCCGCACGGCCAAGCTCCTGCATGCGCGCCCGCAACGCCCCCATCTCTGCCCAGTCTGCTGTCAGCTCCTGCTCCTCGGCTGTCTTCTGCTCCCAGAGCGCCTGACGCTTTTCCACATCCTGAAGAGCTTCCGTCTGCGTTTTCCACAGCTCCTGCTGTTTTTCCAGCTCCTGCTGTGCATTTCCAATGCGCTTTTCCTCCTGTTCCGCCTTTGCCAGTGCCTGTTCTGCCTCTGCCAGCCTCTGCTTCGCCTTTGCTATCCGCGAAAATAACTTCTGCGCCTTTTCTACCCGTTCTGAAGTACGGCTGAATTCTGCGCTCTGATGTTCCAGTTTTTCTTTCTGCCCGTGCTCTGCAAATACCGCTGCAGTTTCTGTCTCTTTCAGCTTTGGGAGGCGCTCCTGTAAAATCCGGCCCTTTTGTTCCATGGATGCCACACGGATCCGGACATCTTCCATCCGCTGCCAGCTTCCCTGCAAAATCCACACACCGGATAGTTTCTGTGCAAGTGCAGCAAGCTCTGCCATCTCTTTTTGTTCTGCCTCGCACACCCGCTGCTCCTCTTCGGCCTTTTGCAGCTGCCCGTACAGTTTCTGTAAATGTTCCGCCTCAGCAGCGGCCACCCGCACCTGATCCCTTTGCACGACGGCCTGCTGATACGCGGCTTTCTCCTTCTGACAGTCTGCCTCCTGCTCCTCGCACAGCACCGCAAGCCCATCCAAAAAGGCCTCCAGCACCGAAAGCTCCCCGGAAAGTACCCGCTCCTTCTGCTGCAAAAGTTCTGGCGCTGCCTCATATTCCGCCGGGATGGTGGCTCTTGCCATGACCGTCTGCGCCATGGTCCGCAGCACTGCGAGCTCGCGCTCCTTCTCCTTTTTGCGGTTTGCAAGCTCTTCTGTCACCTGTGCATACAGTTCCGTATGAAAAAGCTTTCGGAAGATCAGCTTCTTCGCATCCGACTTTGCCCGCAGAAGCTCCATGAATTCTCCCTGCGCGATCATCGCCACCTGCATGAACTGATGCTTGGTCAGCCCGATGATCTCCTCTAATTTTGCATCTGCTTCTTTCGCCGGATAGTCCGTGCCATCCGGCATCGTCAGTGTCACACTGCCGGTGACCTCGCGTGTGCCGGTTCCCTTTGCCGCGCCGCGCGTGATCCGTTTTAAATGCCGTGGCACACGCCGCACCGTATAAATTCTCCGGTCACCGCCACTTCCCTCCGAAAAGGTCAGCTCCACAAACGGCTCCTGTGCATAGTCAACGTACTGGCTCTGTAACACGACACCATCCTTTTTATTTGCCGTGGATCCGGCCTCTCCGTAAAGTGCAAAGACAATCGCATCGAAAATCGTCGATTTCCCAGCCCCGGTATCTCCGGTGATCAGAAACAGGTTCTGATTCGTCTTCTCAAAAGAAATCTCCGTCCGCTCCCCGTAGGAACCAAACGCCTGTAGCGTCAGATGGAGTGGTCGCATCTCATTTCACCTCCTGTACCGCCTGCAAGATATCCCGCAGCAATCGTTCCTCTTCTTCATCCAGCTCCTGAAAAAAACTGCTGCACAGCTCGTATGGATCCCGCAATGCTTCCGCCGTCTGCTCCAGCTCATAGTTTGCCGTCCGCAATCCCTCCCGCCGGATTTCCAACAGATAGGGGAAGGCTGCCCGCAGCCGTTCCTGCAGATCGATCACATCCAGATCCACGCGGTCTGTCAGGATAACCGTCACATAATCTGCACACGCCTGTTTCAGTACGTCTTCCAGGCTTCCTTTTAAGATGCGCACCTGTCGCAGTGGAACAAGCGGAAGCACCGTGATCTCCGGCGGTGTCCCTTTTTCCCGAAGCGTTACCATCCGGATACCCTTGTGCTGTCCCGCCTCGCTGACAGAACACGCCAACGGCGTCCCGCAGTACACATACTGCTTTGCCCCGACCTGCATCGGCTTATGGATATGCCCAAGCGCCGCATAGTCAAACGGCGTCAGCACATCCGCACCGACCTGATCGATGTTCCCGACCGTCCGCGTCTCCGAATCCATCCGCTCGATCTCCTCGGCCTGTTTTCCCACCGGAAGGTAAAACTGATGGCTCACGAGCACATTTCGCTCCGCGGTATTCACTGATTCCCGCGCCAGCAGCCGGCGCACCGTCTCATCATAGGAAAAATTCACGCCATTTTCATCAGTGCCCAGAATGGACTTTACCATAGAAGGTCGCACAAATGGAAGAAGATAAAAATGAACCGAACCGTACGCATCCTCCAGTGTCACCTGCGCGATCTGCTCGTCCTCTGTCTGCGGCGGCATTCCAATGAGATACAGATGCTGCATCGCGAGCACGCTCCGGAAACAGTTCACCCTCGGCGCACTGTCATGATTGCCGCTGATCAGCATAATCGCAGCCTTCGGTGCGGCTCCCCGAAGCCCGACGATCAGCTCATCGAACAGCTCCACCGCCTCCGCCGACGGCACGGCCTTGTCATAAATATCCCCCGCGATCACGATCGCGTCCGGCTGTTCCCTTTTTGCCAGCTCTGTCACCTGCCGGAAAATATAGCGCTGATCTTCCATCAGATCCCGATTCATCAGCTTCAGTCCGATATGCAGATCCGATAAATGAAAAAATTTCATGCGTTCCTCCTGTCTGTGGCAAAACGGGCCATGGCAAATTGCCGTGACCCGTTTTTTCTTATTTCTCTATCCAAATGCGAACCATCGCAATCCGCTGCAATATTTTTATATACTGACCTCTTTTACTCTAAGATATCCACGCTCCACTCATTCACATACTTCTTCCCGCCATCGAGCGCGACCAGATCTTCCTGCTGCGCAAAATCCTCCACGATGCCTTTTCGCGACGGAAGAGAACGCCACGGCTCGAGGCACACATACGGCGCTTCCATTTTCGGCATATGCCAGAAACCGATCGCAGGGAAGTCCGGGAAAGAAAGGCTCACGGCACGTTTGCCCTTATCGGAGCGGATCGTCACGCGATGATCGACATTTTTCAATACGATCGCATCGCGGTCGAACAGGTCATGGTGCAGCGGAATCCGCACGCCATCCTCGAGCGGATAGTCTACGTTCTCGCCGGTCCGGTAGCAGTCATCGGTGAACATGACTCTGGACGGATTGGCTTTTTCCGAAAATTCCAGGCAGTAATCTTCAAAGGAAAGCCCTTCCTCCAGCGGTACGTTGAAGCCCGGATGTCCTCCAAGGCCAAAATACATCCGCGTATCACCGATGTTTTCTATCTTATTTGTAATCTTCAGAGTATGGCCGTCGAGCAGATAGGTGATCCGGTAGATAAATGGAAACGGATACTGCATCAGTGTCTCCTCACAGCTGTCATAGCGAAAGGTGATCTGGTCCCGCTCCTCTGTCTCCACATACAGATCCACCGCATTGATAAAGCCGTGAATCTTCATGGAATACTCTTTGCCCTCGAAGGTGTACTTCTGGTCTGTCAGCCGCGCTACATACGGAAACAGATTCGGTGCCTGTCCATTCCAGATCGCCGGATCGCCCTGCCAGAGATACTCCGTGCCGTCCATCGTCTGAATGGAATGCAGCTCCGCGCCATGATTGTCGATCACGACCTTCAGAGCTTCATTTTTAATTGTGTAAAACATACTTTTTACCCCCGTGTATTTTTTCTTTGGTGCCTTCTATTCTACCATGAAATCCCGAAACATCCCAGAGTGAATTTTCTATTTCACAGGCAATACTTCCGGATCATTTTCGCCACGCCGTCCGCATTATTCTCCTCTGCAATCGCATACGCCGCAGCCTTGCACTCGTCGGTCGCATTTTCCATCGCAATCCCGTATTTGACCGCCGTAAGCATCGAAATATCATTGCCCGCATCCCCAAAGGCCATCGCTTCGTCTGTGCCGATGCCACGCATCCGTAAAAAGCGCGCAAGCGTTTTTCCCTTGTCTGCGTCGATATGGCCGATCTCGATCAGATGCGGCACGGAAGAGGTAATCCGGATGTCCGGCACGGTATCCTCCAACTGCTTCCAGAAGGATTCTCTCAGCTCACGATTCGCGCTCACAAAAGTCATCCCGTCCAGCTCTGCCTTGTGCTCCTTAGCAAATGTCCGGATATCCTCCACGGCATGACGGGTCGTCCGGATATACTGCACGCCAAATCCGGTCGCTCCAAACCGCGCCGGGTCATCAATATAGCGCTGCTCCGTATAGGACTGCCCCTGAATCTGTACCTCAAATGTCATCTCTTCTGGCATCGGAAGCGCCAGAATGCGCGCTACCGAATCGGCTGAAATCGTACAGCCGTATACTCGTTCGCCGGTTTCTACGTGGTAAATCGAGGCTCCGTTCGAAGCGATCATATACTGAACGCCCGGAAGCGTCCGCACCAGTTCCGGCACCGAAGCAAATGCCCTTCCGGTACACGGGACAAACAAAATTCCTTTTTCGGTAATCTCCTCCAGCGTCCTGCGCGTCTCATCCGAAATGGTCTTTTCATCCGTAAATAAGGTGCCATCCAGATCACTTGCCACTAATTTGATTCCCATGATTTCCGCTCCTTTCTGTAGTCTAGCGGATATTCGCAATCCATCCCTGCAGCTCATCTCTGCAGCTCATCCCTGCAGCTTTGCTGCGGGGCCTGCTGCGGGGCCACTGCTGCGGGGCCTAGCTTCGCTACTTGTCGGATCACAAGGAATCCTCCCGCAAGCGGGTCCCTCCTTGTGATATGTCATAACCGAATGGCTGCTTCACAGCTTATCAGGAGTGGTACAAGCCACTCCTGATACAAGCAAATCCCAACCCACTGCTTATCGCTTCGCGCAATTGAAGCAGGGGACTTGCTTGATTCGGTTAAAAAATCCCCCTGCGGATCGCTCATCACGACCTCACAGAGGGATCTCTTACTATCTCGGAATTATACCAGCTCCAGAACTACTTCCATAGCTCCGTCGCCCTTACGCTGACCGATCTTAACGATTCTGGTGTAACCACCATTGCGGTCTGCATACTTCGGAGCGATCTCGTCGAAAAGCTTTGCAGTCAGATCGATTTCCTTCGTGTTCTTCTTCTTGCCAGCTGCCTCGGTCGGAACCTCGGTTACCGGGTAAAGAACCTTCAGCATCTGACGACGTGCGTGCAGTCTGCTCGGCTGATCCTTCTTGATCTCCTTCTCAACTTCATCGTATACGGTAACTTTCTTGCCATCTACGACTTCTTTCACTCTCTTACCGTCCTGATCCTTGCGCGGAACCTTAGCGGTAACTTTTACGGTATCGAAGTTGTCCTTCTCACGTACTGCCATAGCGATGATGCCTTCAGCGATCTTACGAACTTCCTTCGCCTTCTGCTCTGTGGTAACGATCTTGCCTCTGTAGATGAGTGCTGTTACCTGGTTTCTGAGCAGAGCCTTTCTCTGATCGGATGTTCTGCTGAGTTTTCTATAACCTGCCATTTTTATTTTCCTCCATTCGGGACGTGTGACCAGGCACATCGGTCTTACTGATCGCACGTTGTCTCATCTCCCGGACTCTATATCCGGAAGTTTGCCTTCGTGTCCTCCTCATTCAAGCGGAACTTCTCCATCCAGTTCCACTATTTGCCCGTAACTGTCTGCTCAGCAAGACACATACTATCTGCCTTGCTGTCCTTGGCCAGTCTCCTGTCGGATATCATCGAGCACTGAGGGTCTTGCTTTTCTTACTGCTGGTCGTCGCTCGGATTCAGGGAGAGACCCAGCTCTTTGAGCTTGCCAAGTACTTCTTCGAGAGACTTGCGACCAAGGTTACGCACCTTCATCATATCCTCGGAAGTCCGGTTGCAAAGCTCTTCTACGGTATTGATTCCTGCACGCTTCAGGCAGTTGAAGGAACGGACGGAAAGCTCCAGCTCATCGATATTCATCTCAAGCACTTTCTCCTTCTCATTGTCTTCCTTCTCGATCATGACTTCTGCGGACTTTGCGTTCTCAGACAAATCGATGAACAGGCCAAGGTGTGCACTTAATACCTTTGCTGCAAGGCTGACTGCCTCATCCGGAGCCAGAGTTGCATTTGTATATACATCCAGCGTCAGCTTATCGTAATCGGTAACCTGACCTACACGCGTATTCTCAATCATGAGGTTGACACGCTCTACCGGTGTATAGATCGCATCAACGGCGATCACGCCGATCGGCATATCATCGGTCTTGCCCTTGTCTGCGCTGACATAGCCACGACCCTTGGTAATGGTCAGCTCCATGTAGAGCTTGCTGTCTGCGCCGCCATTTAAATGAGCGATGACCTGATCCGGATTCATGATCTCGATGTCCTGATCCACCTGGATATCAGCACCGGTCACGACTCCTTCACCTTCAAATTCAATGTACGCACCTTTTGCTTCATTCGTCTCACTGGTATTGCGGATTGCCAGTGATTTGATATTCATAATGATTTCTGTAACGTCTTCTTTTACGCCAGGGATAGAGCTGAATTCATGCAGCACACCGTCGATTTTAACCTGGCTTACAGCAGCACCCGGCAGGGAAGAAAGCATAATTCTTCTCAGGGAATTTCCCAGGGTTGTGCCATAGCCTCTCTCGAGCGGTTCAACTACAAATCTTCCAAATCTTTTATCATCTGACATTTCTGCTATTTCAATTTTTGGTTTGTTGAAATCGAACACTATTTCGGCCCTCCTTATATGTCATGGATTCCCGCAGGAATCCAATGACCTTCGCACGCCTTAACGTGCGTCCTCTGGGTTGCTTATGGTTGAGGGTGACGTTAAGATTACTTAGAATACAGCTCGACGATAAGCACTTCGTTTACCGGAACATCGATCATCTCTCTGGTCGGGTACTCTTTGATGGTTCCCTTCAGAGCTTCCTGATCTGCCTCGATCCACTCCGGAACGAGTCTGCCACCGGTTACCTCAAGGATATCTTTGTATCTCTGAGATCCTTTGCACTTCTCTTTGATTTCTACTACATCGCCAACCTTTACAAGGTAGGACGGGATGTTTACCTGCTTGCCGTTTACAAGAACATGCTTGTGGTCAACGATCTGTCTGGCTTCCTTTCTGGTTCTTGCAAGACCCATACGGAATACTACGTTGTCCAGTCTGCACTCCAGAAGCGTCATCAGGTTTGCACCAGTCTGGCCCTGCATTCTGTCTGCTTTCTTGTAGTAGTTACGGAACGGCTTCTCAAGTACGCCGTAGATGAATTTTGCTTTCTGCTTCTCGCGAAGCTGAAGGCCATACTCGCTTACCTTACGGTTTGCGCGCTTTAACTCTCTGTTAGACTTTTTATCAATTCCTAAATAAATCGGATCAAGACCAAGTGATCTGCATCTTTTAAGGACCGGAACTCTGTTAACTGCCATTTTCTATAGACCTCCCTGATTAGACTCTTCTGCGCTTCGGCGGACGGCATCCATTGTGCGGAACCGGTGTCACGTCGCGGATACTTACTACATCAAGACCGTTTGCGGAAAGCGCACGGATTGCTGCCTCGCGTCCTGATCCCGGACCCTTTACGAATACATCAACTGTCTTCAGACCGTGAATTAATGCTGCCTTTGTAGCAGTCTCTGCTGCCATCTGTGCTGCATACGGAGTAGATTTCTTTGAACCTCTGAATCCAAGACCGCCGGCACTTGCCCATGATAATGCATTTCCCTGTGCATCCGTCAGAGTAACGATTGTGTTATTGAAGGATGACTGGATATGTGCCTGTCCGTGTTCAACGTTTTTTCTTACACGCTTTTTTGTCACTTTTTTTGTAACTTTTTTAGCTGCTGCCATATCTAAACTAACCTACTTTCTTCAAATTAAATGTCGTACGCACCATTCCTGTAATGCTTACTTCTTCTTGTTCGCTACTGTTCTCTTCGGACCCTTTCTGGTTCTTGCGTTGGTCTTCGTCTTCTGACCACGAACCGGAAGTCCCTTTCTGTGACGGATACCTCTGTAGCATCCGATTTCCTGCAGTCTCTTGATGTTCAGAGCGGTCTCTCTTCTGAGGTCACCCTCTACCATATACTGCTCGTCGATGATATCGCGGATTCTTCCAACTTCCTCATCTGTCAGATCTCTGACACGAGTATCAGGATTTACATTCGCTGCAGCGAGAATCTTGTCTGCACTTGTTCTGCCGATTCCGTAGATATAAGTCAGACCGATCTCTACACGTTTTTCTCTTGGTAAGTCTACACCAGCAATTCGAGCCATGTAATTGTTCCTCCATTTTCTTATTGTCTCTAACTGGGGCAATATGCACTGCCCAGCCGCAGCACACCTGCGGCCTTTCCAATCCATTAAGCCATGAACCTGTGACAGCGTCCTTGCGAGGCATACAGCTTCTGCGCACAGCGGTTTCGCACAGAACCGTGGACTGCCAAAATCCTGGATCGGTATTAAAAGCAATATCGCAACGAAATAAAATCCTTACTATCTATAAATATAATCTATATATAAAAGAATTGTATTCTCATTTATTCCATCGTTATATTGAACTTCTGTTGCTGTTCTTCTGCATTCCTCTGAAATGCTTCTATATAAATAAGAATCACGTTCAGATGAACTCCGTCCGAACAGTCTGTGACGGATGGAAAACCATCGTCAGTTCCGCCGATTTTGAATTAACCCTGTCTCTGTTTGTGCTTCGGGTTCTCGCAGATGATCCGGATGCTGCCCTTTCTCTTGATGACCTTGCACTTCTCACAGATCGGTTTTACTGATGATCTAACCTTCATTGGTTAATCCTCCTTTCACCATTTGTTCTCTGCTTCTTGAACTTTTGGGCAAAAAAAGACACAGAGAGAGTGTCTCCCCGAAAGCTCGTTTATCAGTATAACACCGGTTTTTGGAAAATGCAAGCGATTTTTTCGCTTATTTTCAGGGTTTTTACACATTTCTCTGTGTCTTCTACAATTTGGGCAGTTTCGCCAAGTTTCTGATTTTCATCTGGCGTTTTCTATTTGTTTCGCAACTATTTTTCATCCAGGGCTCTGCTATCCTGGCCAGCCACAACTCTTATCTCCAGAAGTATGCAGAACTTTGACCAAAATCTTTTTAGGAATCTCGTTTTTCTGAAAAATCATCGGTAATTTCGTTTTACTTCGTCGCGGCTTTCTCTTCTTTGCCCGGAATCGCCAGCACAAAAATCGTCGCCAGAATCAGCGCAAATCCGAGCAGATCCATCGGGGCAAACTGTACTTTCATCCATACAACCGACAGAATCGTCGCCGCTACCGGCTCGATGCAGGCATACAGCCCGGCCTTCACGCCTCCGATCAGCTTCACGCTCTGCATGTACATGGAAAATCCTGCCATCGTTCCAAACACAATAATATAAAGTACAATCTCAATCGTCTTTGCATCCACGATCGGCATATGGTTCCACGGCCGGAATGCGATCATCAGCACCGTTCCGCCTATGAGCATGCCCCAGGCAAGGATCATCGGCGCCTCATACTGTTTCAGAAGCTCCACCGGCTGCACGGTGTAGACCACTACCGCAAATGCAGAGAGCAGCCCCATGACAAGTGCGCGTCTGGAGAGCACCAGTGTCCCCGGATTGCCATGCGTCGCAATCACAAAAATACCGGCAAGTGCCAGAACCACCGCCACAATTTCTTTCGGAAGTGGTTTCCGGTGTGTGCTGATGCAAACAAATACAACGATCAGTGCCGGGCCAATGTACTGAACGACCGTAGCCGTACCCGCATTTGACCACTCAATCGTCTGAAAATACGCATACTGGCAGAGCATAATACCCGCAAACGAATAAATCAGAAGGTCAAACGCTGTCTTCTTATTTTTCCAAACGGAAAGTGTTTTCTTTGGATCTCTTACCAGAAAAAAGATCAGCAGCAAAAGCCCCGACACAAACAGCCGTACCGGTACAAGCCACGTCGCCGTCATCTCCTTCGTCTGAAACAGATACTGTCCGCACACACCCGAAAGCCCCCAGAAGGCTCCCCCAAGCAGCGCCATCGCGGTACCGGCTGCGGTGCGTTTTTTTGTGTTGTCCATAATGTTCCTCCTCATCAAATGTAAATAAAATGAGCGGATATTTATAATCCAGCCCGCGATCCTTCTGACAGAACCAGCATCTCCACCTGCTCATAAGCAAATAGCCGCTCCATGGCCATTCCATCAAAAAATCGTCTATACACGGTTTCTAAGTATAGACGATTTCTTTTGTTTTCTCAATGAATTTTTATTTTTTCCTGCCTTCTGTCTCTTCCCGGAAGAGGCAGCCACTCATCCAGTGCTTTTTTCATATACCGATCCCAAAAGTCCCACTCGTGTCCCAGACCAGGCGCCTCTTCATAATGAAACGGAATTCCAAGGCGAAGCAATTCATTACGATCTTTTCGCACCACATCCCGGATAAAATCATTCTCGCCTACTGCCAAATACAGTTCTGGCAGCTCTACCTTATTTTCCAGATTCTTTCTGGCCTGATATCCGATGTCAAACTCCGAATCTTTCAGTTGTCTCGGATCATCAAAGGCGCCGTACATCTTTGGCATCCGGATCTGGTCAAAACTTTCCACAAAATATTTGCTGTCCAGGCTGCATCCAATCCCACCAGACAGATCCACACAGGCCGCAAACAAATCCGGACGTTTCATTGCCATCATCAGTGCTGCATTGCCTCCCATTGCCATGCCAATCAGAAAGTTGTCTTCCCTGCGCGTGGATGATGCGAACAGAGACCGTACAACCGTCGGAAGTTCCTCCGTGAAAAAGGTAAAATACGGAATTCCGTAAGCCGTATTAATAAAGAAACTGTCATGCGCCTGTGCTGTAACCGTCATAACATTGTTCTGCTCTGCATAATATTCCAGCCGTGTATATCGGTACAGCAGGCTGTCGTCGTCTCCCCCGCCATGAAGAATGTAGACCGTTGGCAGCTTCATATCCGGCTGGTACAGAATTTCACCCTTTTTAAAAATCCCAGCCTTTCCTTCTTCTTTCTCTTCTGCCGGATGATAACAGGTATAATTTCCTGACGGGTAAGTAATTGTAATATCCGTATGCATTCCAAGCATTTCTGAACGATAATTGTATCTCAAAATTCCCATTTTTTCTCCTTCCCTCAAGTCCACGCAACACGTATGACAGTTTCTGCCACACCATTTACTAACCAAACCGGCACTTCAGCACATGCGCACACCGCTGTTGTTTACAGGTCAAGCGGATATTCGCAATGGAAGCAGGGGATTTGCTTGATTCGGGTCAAGCGGATATTCGCAATCCGCTTCGCTACTTGCTCATAACCGAATGTTGCTTCGCAGCTTATCAGGAGTGGCTTACGCCACTCCTGATACAAGCAAGTCCCAACCCACTGCTTATTGCTTTGCGCAATGGAAGCAGGGGACTTGCTTGATTCGGTTAAACAGGCCAGTGAAATTTCCGCGAATTCCACTGGCCGTCTTTTTCATCCCTTTAATCCACTTGTAACCGTACCTTCTACAAAATAGCGCTGTCCAATCAGATAAAGAACCAGCATCGGCAGTATCGAGATCAGGGCACCCGCAAATGCGGCACCATATTCAACCGTATCTGTTCCAACAAACAGTGCCAGTCCATTTGACAGTGTTCGCATTGAAATGTCTCCCGTCACAAGAAGCGGCCATACCAGATCGTTCCACGCACCATTTACTCCTAAAATAATCAGTGTAACTATCGTCGGCTTACACTGAGGAAGCATAATCCTCCAGAAAAGCCCAAATTCACTCACTCCATCAATTCTCCCTGACTCTTCCAGTTCCACAGGAAGTCCTGAAAACGCTGATCGCATCATAAAAATCGAAATCGCATTTGCCATTTTAGGAAGGATCAGCCCTGCATATGTGTCATACATTCCAAGCTTGTGCACAACCAGATACAGTGGAATCATAACGACCTGAAACGGGATCATCATAGTCGCCAGTGTGATAATGAACAATACATTTCGGCCTTTAAATTTCAGCCGCGCAAACGCATATCCTGCCAGCGAATTGATGAATACACCCGGAATTGCAGTCAGTAACGCATAGATGACTGAATTCTTAACATATGCCATTACCGGAATTCTTCTCGCAAGCTTTTCAAAATTCACCATGGATGCTACTTTTGCAAAAAAGGTGGGTGGGTACGCCAGAATCTCTACTTTCGCTTTAAAAGAGCTGTTAAACATCCAGAATAATGGCATCAGGATCAGGACAACAACGAAGGAGAGCAGTATGTATACCGGAATATGTTTTACAAATTTTACCGTTTTTCTTCTCATCTTCTTCCCTCCTACTCATTTTCCTGCTTCAGCATGCGACTGTACAGACAGATCGTAATCACCAGAATCAATCCAAAAAGGCATTCCGAAACAGCAGTTGCATATCCCATCCTGTTTACTTCAAATGCTCTGGTATATACATAGGTCACCAGTGTCTCTGTTGTGAAATTCGGGCCGCCACCTGTTGTCGTATATACAATATCAAACACCTGAAGGGAGCCAATAATTCTCGTCATCACAACATACCAGAGTGACGGAGCAATCCCCGGCAACGTAATGCTGAAGAACTGCCGGATCTTCCCGGCGCGATCCAACTCAGCCGCCTCATAAAGCACTCTTGGTACATTTTGCATGGCCGAAACTAAAATAATCGTCGAGATTCCAAATGACTTCCAGACAGACATGAAAACGATTACATAAAATGTCACACCCGGATTATTCATAAAATTAATTTTCCCAAATCCAAGCTTATTCAGCAAAAACGTAATATAACCCACATTGGAATTCAGAATAATCCGCCACATGATAGAAACTGCAGTTGCCGAACATATAATAGGAAGAAAATAAACACCTCTGCAAAACTTATTAAACCATGTGTTCTTTGTCAGCAGCGCCGCAAGAAGCAGCGCCACAATCACCTGAACCGGCATTTCTACCAGAGTCCATTTAATGGTTACCCACATACTGTTCCAAAAGCGGCTGTCATGGAAGGCTTCCACAAAATTTCCCAATCCGACAAACCGGGCATCGTTTAATGTCATACTTACATCAAACGTACTGATCACAAGTGAAGCAATCAGTGGTATGATGTTGAAGAGCAGCAACAAAATCATAGCCGGAGCAATAAATAAATACGCTATATGTGCTGGTTTATTCCAGTATTCTCTAAACTTATCCATGCAAGCCTCCCCTGTCGCTTTTCATTTTCTCTTACTTTATCTTTTCTATTACGGCTTCCGCATCTGACTGTGCTTTCGTAAGTGTTTCATCCACATCTGCACCCTGCGCAATTACCGACTGAATCAGTGGATCAATTACTTCATTTGCAAGCAGGAATGGCTCCGGGAAGCTGCTCGGTGCCATGTAAGTTGTATCAACATCCGGATCTGCCGTCATCGCCATAAGCAGTTCACTCGTCTTATATCTTTCATCCTGTGTAACCGGAGTATATACAGACGGATAGCCAAGATCCAGTGACCAGTGCTCCACTGCTGTCGTATCGGTATCTTCAAATCCCTTATACCACCACTCAAGGAACCGGAAGCATGCCTCCTTTGCTTCTTCACTCGCATACTTCGTAACTGCAAATCCAGCTACGGTGCAAGGATTCATCGCCCCTGCATCACCATACGGCAATACCGATACGCCGTAATTCAGTCCAACTTCCTGCAGACCCTGATTCAGCCATGCGCCTGAGCACATGATCCCGACCTGCCCCGCCGTCATCATAGATGATGTATCGGATTCCATAGGATTGTCTCCGCTGTCCATCATACCTTTAAACCATTCAAGAAATTTCTTATATCCGGCATTCCCTTCAAAATTCGGAACATATCCGCCATCATCAGTAAGGCTCAGATACTGACCGCCAAAGCGCTGCATCACCTGCAGATTGGAAGATACGTCTGTATAGGAAACACCCGATCCATATACATTGTTATCTGCATCTGTGATCTTTGAAGCCATCTCTGTCCATTCTTCATAAGATGCCGGCGGCGTATCCGGATCCAGTCCGGCAGCTTCAAACAGATCTTTATTCCAGTACATATATCGACCTGTGCACTGGAATGGAAGTATATAAGTTCTGTCATCCAGGCTGCAGGTATCCATCATGGACTGCACCCAATCGCTTTTTTCCAGAGAAGTCTTATCAAAAACTTCATTCATATCAATCAGATAATCTGGATAAGTAAATTTATAAGTATGGACTCCGATAATCATATCCGGGCCTTCATCTGCCGCAAAAGAAGCTGCAATTTTATTTTGAAAATCGCTGTTAATATCCATTTCTATCGTAATATTGTACGGATTTTCATCATTGAACTCATCCACCATATCCATCAGAACTTCCCCGTCGTTACCG
Source organism: Lachnospiraceae bacterium (assembly GCA_029006155.1). GTDB lineage: Bacteria > Bacillota > Clostridia > Lachnospirales > Lachnospiraceae > Choladousia. The sequence continues at coordinate 45,979 of JAQXGF010000008.1, read as the reverse complement.
GTCCAGCCATTCCAGAATTTCACTGTAACAGGTTCATATGACTCCTCTGCCATTGCACTCATACCAGCGCCAGACAGGGAAGCTGCTGCTAAAACTATAGCCATCATTTTCGCATATTTCTTTGTTCTCATTCCTTTTCCCTCCATTTGTTTTTTGTGTTTCCGCACTTATATCTAGCAATGTTTTGCTATAATATTTAGTAGTTTTATTATATTTATTTTGCTGTTTTTTGTCAATGCAAAAGCTTTTTCTCTCACTTTTTTCTCCATAATTCACATATTTTTCTTCTATTCAACGCTTTTCAGTCATTTTCATTGGTTATTTGTTATATTTTAGCTGTTTAGCTTTACTTCTCCTGTTTTTATCATTTCTTTTTCTTTTCCAGTATTTGCATTTTCGTTTTAGCTTTTTTATTGACATCACCATACCACAATGCTAATATATCTTCATATTCTGCTTAATTATCTTTATCATAAGGGAGGGATCTGTATTTTGTACTCAAAAAACCATTCTTTTGCGCTTGAGCAGCTTCCGGATGGATCTGACAGTGATATGAAAAGCGAACGTGTCTCAAAACATCTGCCAGATGGTATTACTTCTTCCATGCTGTATCAGGATATTTTACGCATTGCCCTTCCCGCAACGGTTGAGCTGATGCTCAGTTCTCTTGTTTCCATGATGGATATGATCATGGTCGGCGGGCTTGGTACGTGGGCAATTTCCGCAGTGGGGCTTACGACTCAGCCCAAATTCATTCTGATGACGATGTCCATGTCCATCAACGTCGGTGCTACTGCTCTTGTCGCCCAGGCAAAAGGGGCAGGAAAGCAGGAAAAAGCCCGCTCTTATACCCGTCAGGCGCTTCTGTTGAATCTGCTCCTTGCCATTCTTGTTTCCGTCACCGGTTTTCTGTTTTCCCGCCCTCTGGTACGCTTTATGGGTGCCGCAGATGAACACATTTTAAGCGCAGGCACTGCTTATCTGCAGATTCAGATGGCCAGCTTCTTATTTTTTGCACTCACAAGCGTTATCACAGCAGTTCTTCGTGGGATTGGCGACTCAAAAACTGCCATGTACTATAACTCCATTGCCAACCTTGTAAATATCATCCTGAACTACCTGCTTATTGGAGGAAAAATGGGATTTCCGCGATTAGAAGTTGCAGGTGCCTCCTATGCCACCGCAATCAGTCAGATCGTCGCCTGCTTTCTTGCCTTTTTCGCCATCGCGAGAAAATCCTGTTATCTGCACATCAGCCGAAAAGATCCATTTTCTCCTGTTCCGGAGGATATCCGGGAAATCATGCAGATCGGCCTGCCGGCTGCCCTGGAGCAGTTTATGATGCGGGTTGGATCCATGATCTTTTCAAAATCAGTTGCTTCACTTGGCACGCTGGACTTTGCAGCTCATCAGATTTGCATGAACATTCAGTCACTCACCCTGATGAACGGACAGGTCTTTTCTATCTCTGCAACCTCGCTTATGGGACAAAGCCTCGGCAAACGCCGTCCAGATATGGCCCAGGCCTACACAAGCCGTTGCCGGCGTGCCGGTATGATTGTCGCGATTCTGCTTGGCATCAGCTTTGTGCTCTTTGGTCGGCCATTATCCTCCCTTTACACAAATGATGAAGCCTGTATCTCAATCTGTGTGGATATTTTCTGGATTGTTGCCTTTATCCAGCCGTTTCAATCCTCCCAGTTTATTGTTTCCGGAGCGCTGCGCGGAGCCGGTGACACAAAATTTGTCGCCAAGCTTACCTTTTTTACGGTAATGCTTCTCCGCCCAGGTCTTGCCATTTTCACCATCCGGTATCTGCACTGGGGGCTTCCTGGTGCATGGCTTGCCATTACAACCGATCAGGTACTGCGGGCCGGCATCATTGCCCTGCGCTACCGCTCCGGAAAGTGGAAAGAAATATGTCAGAAACAGTCTTGAATGTTACTGCGCCGAAAGCATCTTAATCCACTTTCGGCTCTTTAAACGAAATATGCACCAGACTGCCTTTATCACCTGATCCAATTTCAAAAATACATAGATCCAGAAGGCATCCAGATGCCAGTACAGCCCGGCAAGTGCTCCGAGCGGAACGGATACAATCCAGAGGAACAGAACATCTGCCACCATCAGGAAACGGGTATCCCCACCGCCACGGAGCACACCTTTGGTCATCACTCCATTGACTGACTGAAATACCACAATCAATGCAATCGCATCCATAAGTTTCCACGCAATCTGCTTTGTTTCCGGTGTAATGTTATAAAATCCAATTACATAAGAACGGATCAGTAAAATAATCCCTGCTCCTGCAGCCCCCACAATCGCTCCGAGCCACAAAAAAGTCCATGCCTGTTCCTGCGCTTTTTCCTGCTCTCCGCGTCCAAGTGTATGCCCGGTAATAATGCACCCTGCATGGCAGATGCCCTGAATCAGAACCGTACTAATCTGCTGAATCACTGCCGTAATAGAATTTGCAGATACGAATCCACTTCCAATCCGTCCCATAACCATCGCCACAGCTGTATTTCCAAGTGCCAACAGTGTATCAGAAACGACCACCGGAAGTGCCACCCTTATATATTCTCCGAGCAGTGAACCACATTTCCCAAACAGATCTTTGATCCGGTATCCGATTTTCTGATCTTTTCCAAAAAAATACCCACAGATAAATACAAACTCAAAAACTCTTGCAAGCAAAGTGCCAAGTGCCGCACCCTGCACTCCCATTTTCGGCGCACCCAGTTTTCCGAAAATAAAAATATAGTTAAAAAATATATTTACAAAAAAGGCTCCTGCAGAACTTGCAAGCGGAATCCGAACCTGGCCTGCGCTTCTGAGAATCAAGGTAGATGTCAGTGTAAGGCCATGAAGCAGATAGCACGGTACCATCCATCGATAATAAAGTACTCCCTGTGCAATTACCTCTGCCTCCTCTGTATAAATCCCCATCAGCCGATCCGGTATCAGCAGCGTTGGTGCCATGAATACAAGCACTGCAAGTCCGATACAGATCCGAAACATGATCGTCACTACCTTTTTCAGCGATGAAATATCCCTCATCCCCCAGAACCTTGCAGTCAGTACACTGGCTCCCATTCCGATTCCCATACAGCCGATCTGATAAATACCAATGAACTGATTTGCAAGTGCCACGGCCGACAGTGCTGTCTCGCCCAATGCCCCGACCATAATATTATCCATCATACTCACACCAATCGTAATCACCGACTGAAGTGAGATCGGAATCGCAATACAGGCCGCCTGTTTATAAAATTCTTTTTCTTTCACAAACCCACGCATGATTCTCCTCCTGTTTTTTATTTTTACAAACTAAATGCTATTTCGTTTTAGCTTTTCTTCAAAAAGAAAACTCCATCCTCAGGAGCTCTCTTTCTATCGCCGGTCAAACCCGGCACAACTGTCTCGAAATACATATTCTGCCTGCATCAGCCTGGCCATCGGAAGGGTGATCGCGTGGTTCATGACCATCTCAAGCAGTTCTGCCGATGCTTCTGCCACCTTCTCCAAAGACAGGTACACTGCACTGATCGACGGTGAAAAATACGCAAATGCATCATTATCTCCGTATACAATCAGTTCCAGATCTTCCGGAATACGGACTTCTGCCTCCCTGCATGCAAGTACAATCCCAAATGCCTGTTCATTTGCAGCCGAAAATATCGCCGTTGGATGCTCCTCCTGCTGCAGAATCTCCTGCATCGCCGCGTATCCCGCCTCACAATTGCGCTCCTGCTTTTCAATATGCCACTGTGTCTTTACCTGAACCCCCTCCTGTTCGCATGCTTCCAGAAAGCCCATCATCCGCATACTGCCGCTGCGCCCCTTTTTAGAACAGCCGATCAGGCCGACCTTTTTATGCCCGTGGCCGGACAGAAGCCTGGCTATACTGCTTCCCACGGCATAATCGTCTCCATAAATACAGTGATACCGTTCCTCGCTTCGAAACAGTACCAGAATCGGAAGATCAAATCTGGTATTGTTCAGAAACTCCGAATCCAGATCCGATATTCCGCAGACAATGGCAGCACTGAACCGCAACGGTGTCAGAAGATCCTGCATTTCATTCAGTTTATCATTTTCAAACATCTGCACATAAAATTCCATTTTGCAATCATGCTTTTTCTGGTATTCATGGAGTCCTCGAATGAACTGTCCCATCATCAGGTCGGAATATGCACTGTTCCACAGAACCGCAATCACCCTCCCCGCTTTCTCATGCGCTGCACCTCTGAGTCTTCTTGCATAAATGTTGGGCTGGTAATTCATCTCTTTTGCCATGTCCCGCACCCGTTTCTGCGTTTCTTTTGAAATGCGCATTGCATCTCCACGGCCATTCAGGACAATGGATACTGTTCCGGCTGAGACCCCAAGTGCTTCCGCAATCTGTTTGATCTGTACACTTCCCTGTCTTTTCGCTGCCATATTCGTCTCTCCGTTTCTCACTTTCTTTCCGGTTCCGCCGGTCGGAAGGTCTCCCCGAATTCATATTTTAATGGGATCAGTTTGCTGATTGGCATACTGATCTTGTTGTTCATCACCGTCATCAGGATATCAATTGCATTTTTTCCAGTATCCACCATGGAATTTCCAATCATCGTAACAGATGGGGAAATATGCCGCAGCATCGGATTTAATCCGTACGCCACAATCGACATCTCCTCCGGAATTTTGATATCAGAGCCTTTAAACTGCATCATCGCCCCAAGTGCAAGAGAATCAAGCAGAATAAAGAGCCCTTCCGGACGCTCTTTCATTTCAGAGAAAACTTTTGCACATTCATACCCGGTCTCCATATCCATGCTCTCGCCTTTTACGATCCACTCATCCCGTACCGTAAGGCCGCCGGATCTGCATTCATTTAAAAAACCAAGCTCCCGCAGTCCGATTCCGATACTTCCGGCATTCGCACTCAGAATTCCGGCCGTACGAAATCCCCTCTTTGCAAACATCCGTGCACACTCTGCGCCGATCTCATAGGCATCTGCGCAGACACTGCTGAATTTATTACTTGGACGGTTTACAACAATTGGAACATCAAATTCCTGCCCGTTCAGATATTCCAGATCTGCACTTGAAACGCCACAGATCAGTATCCCACTGTAGCGCTTCCGGGTCATATGATCCCTTAACGCAGAAAGTTCACCATTCCGGAACATTTTCACTACAAATTCCACATCATAATGATTCTCTTCTGATGCCTTAAACAATCCGGAAAAATAGCGGCTCATCGTATCTTCGCCAAAGCTCTCATTCCAGAATACTCCAACTATTTTTTCTGCCTGATCCTCTGCTGTCGTCCGCGGATGCCGCGCATTCCCTGCCGGACGGTAACTCATCTCTTTTGCAGCTTCGAGAACTCTTCTCTGGGATTCCTTCGAAATCCGCATTTCATCCCCACGTTCGTTCAGGACAATGGATACGGTACTCGGGGATAACCCCACCCGTTCTGCAATCTGTTTGATCTGTACTGTCGCTGTTCTTGCCATCTGCCACGCTCCATCTCTTTCTTATCTTAGTTCTGACAAATACAGGATAATTTTATCACATCCAAAACAAAAGCTCAATCCACTCCTTTTCTTTTAGCATAAACAGGGGGAGTGGCATCGCACTCCCCCTGCATCCTTCATAAACTTCTTTCAATTGTGCTCCGGAGCGTCCGTCCCAGCTTAATATCCATACTCCTCATTGATGATACGTTCTGCTTCCTCCTGGCAGTCTTCCAGAACCGTGGACGTATCTTCGTCAAACGTCATGGTATTAAAGAACTGTGTCAGCGGTCCGCTCAGGATCGGTGCCCATGCGCGGAAATTACCAGGTGCTACGGAATCCATGCAGTACTCCGGATCTGTAACAGTGATCGCCTTCATATTGGCATTGTTCTGATAGCCTTCGCTGTCTGCTACCGGAATGTAATAGGTCGGATAACCGATCCGGTCAGACCATGCATAAACAGCAGTATCTTCGATTGCTTCGTCATCATTTCCTGTATGCCACCAGGAAATGAAGCGCTCTGCTGCAAGTGCTTCCTCGTCGCTTGCAGAACTGGTTACCATAAAGCACTGTGTATTCGACGGTGCCTGCTTTCCACCTTCCGGTGTCTCTATCAGCGTTGTAACGCCATAGTTGATACCATATGTATTCAGATCCGCCATCAGCCATGCACCGGTGATATACAGGCCGAGCTGATTGGATACAAACATGGTGTCCAGATCGGATTCCGTCGGATTGGAGCCATTATCAAACTGTGTCTTAAACCATTTTACAAAATCAATATAACCCTGATTGTTCTCAAAGTTTGCATGCCACTTTCCATCCTGCTCGGTAACTTCCAGTCCTCCGAACATCTGCATGATGCAGGCATCTGCCCCGACATTGGTGTAGCTCAGTCCGGAACCATATACGTGGCTGTCCGGATCCGTGAGCTTCTGTGCCATCTCCGTCCACTCATCATAGGTCGCCGGCGGCGTCTCCGGATCCAGTCCCGCCTTTTCAAACAGATCCTTATTCCAGTACATGACATACGAACTGATCTGGAACGGTACGCCATACAGCCCGTCATCTGTTGACAGCGAATCCAGATAAGAAGAAACGAAATCCTCCTTCTTGATATCCGTATTATCCCAGATCTCATCGAGCTTTCTGAGCTTTCCGTCATACGTATACTTATCTGCTGCGTTTCCGAGAATCAGCGCCGGAGCTGCATCTGCCGCCATTGCTGTCGTGATCTTATCCCGGAACTCAGAGGACATGTCCATTTCAACTGTGATATTCCACTTATTGGTCTCGTTAAATTTGTCTACGTACTCCATCAGAACCTGTCCGTCTGATCCGGTCCAGCCATTCCAGAACTGAATCGTAATCGGATCATAGCTCTCCTCATCTGCCTGGACTGCAAAACCTCCAAGCATACTCAGTACCATCGTACCTGCAAGAACCGTTGCCATTCCCCGTTTTTTCATTTGCGTACCTCCCTGTACATTTTATTTTCCGTTTTCTGCTTCTGCCATTGATTCGCATCATCGCTTTGCTCTCACCCGACGGAAGCTTTTATATCTGTATCATAGCACCTTAAGCTAATAAAGTCAATTATATTTAGCAATTATTTTTGCTAAATTTAGCCTTTTAATCCACTCGTTGCTGTTCCTTCCACAAAATACCGCTGTCCGAAAATGTAAAGCACCAGCATCGGACAGATCGAAATAAACGCACCTGCAAATGCAGTTCCATACTGAAGGCTGGAATCGACAAACATAGCCAGGCCATTCGTCAGAGTCCGCATGCTTGTATCGCTCGTCACGATCAGCGGCCACATCAGGTCATTCCATGCACCGTTGATTCCAAGTACAATGACGGTCACTACGGTCGGCTTTACGAGCGGAAGCATAATTTTCCAGAAAATACCGAATTCTGAAAGGCCATCAATCCGGGCAGCCTCCTCGAGCTCCTTCGGAAGCCCGGCAAATGAGGCCCTCGTCATAAATACCGTCATCGCTGCTCCGAGATTCGGAATAATCAGGCCTGCAAAATTGTCATACATTCCCATCTTATACACTTCAAGGAACAACGGAACCATGATTACCTGAAACGGAATCATCATCGTAGCAAGTACCATGATAAACAGCACGTGTTTCCCTTTGAAGTCCAGTCTGGCAAATGCATAGCCCGCGAGCGAATTTAAAAATACCGCAGGAATCGTGGAACCAAGGCAGTAAAGCACTGAGTTCTTCACATACCCCCAGATCTTGATTCTTTTTGCTATATCAATAAAGTTCTGAAGCGTTAACTGCTCTGCAAAAAATTTCGGTGGATACTGCATCAGCTCGGTCTGCGGGCGGAATGCACAGATCCCAATCCAGATGACCGGAATCAGGATAATCAAAGCCAGTATTGCTAAAATCAATGTAATAATGGTGTAGCTGACGGCAGCTTTTGCTTTACGTTTCATGATATTTCCCCCTTATGCTTCATCCTTAAAAAGCTTTGAATAGAACACAATCGTAATCACCAGTATAATCACAAACAGGAACATTGAGACTGCCGATCCATATCCCATGCGGTTGTTCGAAAATGCCTTTACATACGTATAATAAACCAGACTTTCTGTCGTATAATTCGGTCCACCCTTTGTTGTCGTAAAGACAAGATCAAATACCTGCAAAGAACCGATAAAGCGTGTGATCAGGACGAAAGAAAACGTATCCTTAATCACCGGAAGGGTAATCGCAAAAAACTGTCTCGGCCTGCTGCAACCGTCCAGATCGGCAGACTCATACAGTTCATGCGGCACATTCTGCATGGCCGATACAAAAATCACCGTACTGATACCAAATGACCGCCATACAGACATAAATACAATGACATAAAATGTAATTTTCGGGTCATTCAGGAAATTTATCCCTTTAATTCCAATCCGCTCAAACCAGTAGGTCATAATCCCGACGTTGGAATGCAGGAACATCCGCCACATAATCGCCACTGCCGTTGCCGAGCACACAATTGGCAGGAAATAAACCGCACGAAAAATCTTATTGCGCGCAGTATTTCTCGTAAGAAGCGCCGCCAGTACAAGTCCGACGACCATCTGAACGGTTACTTCAATCAGGGTAAAACGAACCGTGACCCAAAGGCTGTTCCAGAGGCGTTTGTCTGCAAATGCCTCTACATAGTTCTGAAATCCCACAAATCCCTTTCCAACAAGGAACATATCCATATCAAAAAAGCTGCACACAAAAGCTGCCACCGTCGGGATCAACCGGAAAATCAAAAGCAGTAAAACAACCGGCATGACAAAGAGATATGCCACATGTGACGGCTTCGCCCAAAAAGCTTTCCACTGTTTCATAATACATTTTTCTCCCTTCTAATTCTCCAGACTTCTTTTTACGCTTCCGTCCTTTTCCCTCCGGAACTGCTTCATATAGTTCCAGGACAGCTGTGCATCCTTTGGCGCTACCTCATGGCCCTTGTCATGCATGAGTGCAAAGTTATAATAATTCTGTCCTTTCGCATTAAAGAAACGCTGAACGGTGTAATAGCGATCTGGATGCTGAGGATCCGGGTAAAGTGTTTCACTCGTATCCCCGTCCACTCCGTGTTCCGGAAGAAGCGGATCCTCCAGTTCTCTGGTTACCTTTATCTCTATGCGGTTAAACTGTTTCCAGAAATCATACTGGTGCTGCTGTGAGCACCCGCGACACACCGGAGCTGATGCTTCCCTGGTCCCGTAGGTATACCATACCGGCATATCGATCTGCCTCTCCTGCTGTTTTTCAAGTGCAATCCGCATCGGTTCCACTGTCTGATAATCGACTTCCACTCTTCCGTAGCGCACCCCCGGCCAGTTCGAATCAATATGCCCGAGCGCTGCCACCAGCTCCGGATAAATCATCGCCACGGTCTGCGCCATTCCTGCTCCATTCGAAAAGCCGGAAAGATACACTCTCGACGGATCTACCGGATAATGCTCCCGCATATACAGAATCAGATCCTTACAATAAGCCAGGTCATCCGCCTGATCCTTCAGAAGTTCCATGTTCCACCCTGCCCGGTTCGTTGACCATGGATAAACCGTAATAAAACCTTCTGTTTCTCCGATTTCATGAAAACGGCTCATTTCCGCTGCTTCGCTCGGATTATCTGAACCCCCATGATAGAAAAAGACAACTGGAACCTTTTTCTGCCCATTACGCACCGTGGTCGGGACATGCACCAGCCAGGTATGCGGCGTTCCATCTATCTCCGTATTATTGACAAACCATTCAAACCCTGGAGCCGTCAGATCTGTCCGGTCTGCACAGTCTCCATATACGGAAGTATTCAGCCTTCTCGTTTTCGAAAACAGCTCTTCCCACATCTGATAAACAGCTGCTTTATCCACCTCCGTCTTTTCCTTTTTCACTGCTACCTGACACGCCGGATTGACCGGATTTTTATATATCCCTTCTGCATCTGTTTTTCCCGGAGCTTCGATTCCGTTTGCCCTGCAGACGTAATCCTTCAAACGTTCTCCACACCCATACAGCCAGGCCGGAACCGGAGAGCCGACTGCATGTTTCCGCGTATTCTCATCCAGCTCACCACCAACCAGCACCATTGCCGCCATATTCTGCGGCCGGAGTGCCATCATCGCTGCCAGCATGGAAGCACCTGATTCGATTCCTATATAATAGTGCGTATCATTCATCGGATGCCAGGTACTCTGCATAAATTCATAAGTTGGAATCCCTTTCTCATTTACCGGCACCGGTTCATCATCCTTCCGGTTCATCGCTTCCTGAAAAGCTGCAATCGCCCGGATATCTGCTTCCTGATAACCATCCTGATTCCATCCCCATTCTTCCGGATTCGGAAAACACAGAATCAGGTGTTTCTCCTGCGCCAGCTGTTCCAGCCCGGCCTTTAGAAGCCGATGTACCGATTCTTCGGAAGCATCTGGCCTTACTACTGTAATCGAACATACCTTAATCTCTGAACGGTTCGGCATATCCGGGTAAAACAGCCACGCACTTCTTTTTTCCGCTTTTAATTCTTTTAAAAATAATGGCATCCTTTTTTCCTCTTTTCCTCTTATTTTTCTGGTTTGGGACAGCTCTCCCGGTATTCCAGTTCCAGTTGAAATATCCTTGATATCGGTATCCATTCTCCTGTCGTCAACATCGTATTCAGAAGTTGAACGCAGGCACTGCTCATTTCCTCAATCGGAAGACATAGCGTTGTCAGCGACGGAGTCACCCACTCATTCCACTCATTGCCACCATAAGATAAAATGCTCACCTGTTCCGGAACTGCAACCTTCTTTTCGTGCAGCTTTCTCATAATTCCAAGGGCAATCGCATCATTTGTCGTAAACAATGCTTCCGGAAGCTCTGGCTGAGTCAGCAGCTGTTCCGCCGCTTCGCACCCACCGTCAACGCTCATAAAACAATCTATTTGCTGCGCCTCAGGTACTTTTATTCCGAACTTCCGGCATCCGTCTAGATATCCGAGCTTTCGCATGGCGCTTGATTTGTTAGGATTTAATGAAGATACCACACCAGCCCTGGTAATTCCTTTTTCAGCAAAGACTCTGGCCGCCTGCATCCCCGCGCTGTAGTTATCCACATAGACAGATGCGAATTTATCACTCGCCCGGTTGTAAACAACAATCGGTATATCCAGCTCCTGCTTTTCCAGGTCTGCCATATCTTTATCCGACAGGGCAAATATCACTGCACCGCTGCAAAATTCTGAACTGAGGTATGCGTATTTTTCATTCAGACGATCATAAGTAAACGGACACAGAATCAGATCATAGGCAAGCCCCTCGTCCTGTATCTCTTTTTCCGCGCCAATCATAATCGGATTGGCAGGTATCATGACTTTCTCATAAACCGACAGCAAAATCGCAATGACCTTTCTTCCTGTTATCTGTTTGCGGAGCGGATACCCCAGTTTCTTGGCAGTATCCAGAATCAGTTCCTGCGTCTCTGCTGAAATCCGCATTTCGTCACCTCTTCCATTTAATACAAGTGACACGGTACCAAGCGATACGGAAAGCTGTTCTGCAATCTGCTTCATACTGACTTTTTTTCTCTCTTTCACATCACACCTTCTCTCTTTTATATTTAGCACATTTCAGCATCTGTTTTTTCATTATATTTCTCTCTTTTGTTGACTTTTTGCTAAAATAATTATATCATATCATTAAACATTTTGCTACTATTTTTTAGCAGAAAAGGAGGAAAATATGAGCTATTGCAAAAACAACCCCGCGCTTATTTCGCACATGATGTTTTTTGATCCCCCGTTTCGTACACCTGCAATGGGAAATTTTTTTAAAGACGGACAGGCTTATGAAAACATGTGCTACCATGATGTGGCGCCCGCTGTTGCACTTCCGGCTCCCGGTGCTGTCACCTTACGTTTCTTTGCACCGGATGCGGCGTGCGTGGAGGTAGCCGGAACCGGAGGTGGCATGGGGAATGCGCACCATGCCATGGAGCATTCCACAGAAGCGGACGGCTGGTGGGAGATCACATTGTACGATATTCCGGAAGGTTTCCATTACCATGAATACTTTGTTGACGGCAACCGCTGCCTCAACCCACACGCGCCGATCGGCTATGGCTGCTTCCGCCCGATCAACTATTTTGAAATGCCCGGTGAAGACTCTTCTTTCTACTGTTTAAACGACGTGCCTCACGGTGATATCCGTATGGAGCAATATCGTTCCCCTGTCACTGGCCGGATCAAAGCCTGCTGGGTATATACCCCGCCAGGCTATGACCAGGCGTGTCTGGAATCGTACCCTGTCTTATATCTCCAGCATGGAGTCGGAGAAAATGAAACTGGATGGATCTGGCAGGGCAAAGCAAATCTGATTCTGGATAATTTAATTGCAGAAAATAAATGCCGGCCGATTCTGCTTGTCATGAATGCCGGATACGCATTTGTCCCAGGCGAAGACCCGTCCTTCTTTCCAGGTGACTACGAAACCGAATTAATTCATGGCTGTATTCCATTTATCGAACAGAAATACCGTGTTGCCGTCGGCCGGAAAAACCGTGCCATCGCCGGCCTGTCGCTCGGCTCTGTACAATCTTTTGCCATCGGCATGGCGCACCGGGATCTTTTTTCCCGTATCGGCGTTTTCAGCGGCGGTTTTCCTGTTTCACGCCCGGAATACGACTACACTGCTTTACTTCAGAACCCGGAAGAGCTCAATGCAAGTCTGGATCTGTTGTTCTTCTCAAACGGTGATCAGGAACCGCTGTGTGCTTCTGCACTTGCATCCATCCATTCTCTGCGGGAAAAAGGTGCCTGCGTTCTGTCCGGCGCTGCATATCCAGGTTATCATGTATGGGACGTATGGCGTTACAGTCTACGCGATTTTATAAAGCAGGCATTTGGAACGGAGGAAACGACATGAATATAGAAAAGTATCTTGCAAATCAGTCTCTGCACTCATATGCACTGAATTTTGATCCCACGCAGAAGGATCTGATCCGTATCACAGATCCGGCTGGGCATCCAATGGGCAAATATATTCCGATCCCTTCTGGTGCCAGTGTTGATCAGAACGGAACCGTACACTTCACCTTTCGTGCTCCCGGCGCACAATCGGTAGCCGTACAGGGCCTTGGAGGCGCTTTTTCTGAACGGATTTCCCTCTGCCGACGGGAAAACGGTGACTGGATCGGCACAGTGGAAGGCATTCCGGCAGGTTTTCATTATCATGATTATATTGTAGACGGCACACGTATGTGCAACGACCTTGCCCCGGTTGGCTACGGAGATTTCCGCGCCATCAATTATTTTGAAATTCCAGACATTGATTCCGGCTTTTATCTTCTGCAGGATGTCCCGCACGGCACGATCCGGATGGAGTATTACAACAGTACCGTGACTGGTCGATGCCGTACCTGCTTTGTCTATACACCCCCTGGCTATGAAACACATCCAGAAAAGCGCTATCCGGTTCTGTATCTGCAGCACGGAGGCGGTGAAACTGAAACCGGATGGATCTGGCAGGGCAAGGTCAACTATATTATGGACAACCTGATTGCCGCCGGTCAGTGCCGCGAAATGATTCTTGTCATGAATAATGGCTACGCATTTTTACCCGACAGAAGAGAACACCCGGCCAGAGGAGCCATTGACCTCGTGCTTGCGAAAGACTGTATTCCATTCATCGACCAAAAATACCGTACCCTCACAGACCGCAGAGCCCGCGCCGTTGCCGGACTTTCCATGGGAGGATTTCAGGCCCAGGCTGCCGCCCTTCACTTTCCGGATCTCTTTTCCTCTGCCGGTCTGTTCAGCTGTTATTTCATCATCAAAGACCACTATGATGATTATACAGAACTGTTCCGCGATGCCAAAACGTTCAACAGCCAGTTCGACCTGTTTTTCTTCTCAACCGGGACAAAAGAAGCAAACTTCTACGAGCAAAATCTCCACACGATTCAGCATCTGAAGGAGCACGGCTTAGACATTACTTATTTTGAGACACCTGGCTACCATGAGTGGCAGGTATGGCGGCACAGTTTCCGTGCCTTTGCCACAAAACTGTTTCGTTCTTTTTCATAACATGGCCTTCCAAAAACTGCAGTTTTTCAGCAGAAACAAAGCTGCATAATGTGAGCGAGTGACTTGCATCAAGCGGATATTTGCAATCCGCTTCGCTTCCTGCTCCTGAACACAGTTGCTTTACGCACCGGGAAGAGGCTGCAGTAAAGCGGACATTCGCAATCAATCCCTGCAGCTCTGCTGCGGGGCCTAGCTTCGCTACTTGTAAGATCATAAGGAATCTTCCCGCAAGCGGCCCCCTCCTTATGATATGTCATGAACGCAGTCGCCGCTTAGGGCTCCGCGCACTTGAAGCGGGGGGAATGCTTATCTGCGTTCAAAAAAAGCAGGCGGCATCCCCACGATGCCCCGCCTGCTTTTTTGCCATTCAGATATTCTATATCAGAGCATTCCAAACGCAATGTCGCGTACTCTGTGATGTACATACTGTTCCATATTCGGCACGCTGTTGTGCATATACACAACACTCATCCGCACTGTCGGATCAATGGCCACATAGGTTCCCATATAACCAGTCCAGCCAAATTCTCCAACCGATGTATTTCCAGTCGCACGACGGCAGTCCAGCCTTGTCCGCACGCCAAGTCCATAGCCATAGCCATCCAGATACGGTGCTGCAAAATCCTTCAGCTGCTGATCATTCAGCTGATTTGTCCGCATCAGATCGATGGTCTTTCTTCCGATCAGCTGTTCTCCCTTCCATACCCCTCCGCAGGCCATCATCTGTGAAAACTTCAGATAATCCGGGACAGTAGAAAACAGTCCTGCCCCACCGGCCTCATACTTTGCATTTTCTTCAAACCGCTCGTCAAACATCGAGTAGGCTATCGGCGTCCGCTTTCCGTCTTCCAGCTGATATGGTGTCACCATACGCTCCCGGATGTCCCCAAAATAATGGTACCCGGTATTCTTCATTTCCAGTGGATCAAACAGTGCTTCCTTCAAAAACTGCCCGACGCTTTTCCCTGATACCACTTCAATCAGTCCGGCCACCAGTTCATGCCCAAAGCCATACAGCCAGTGCTCACCCGGATCAAACATCACCGGAACGGATGCCATTGCCCGGATATCATCCCGTAAGGTATAGTCCCCGATGGATGCAGCCAGCTGTGCGCGACTCTTTTCCATCATCTGATGTGTATATTCCGGTCCGCCATATCCGATCCCCATTGCCATGGAGAAACAGTCCCTCACCTCGACCGGTCGTTTTGTCTCCCGCAGGCGAACCGTCCCATCGTCCTGTGTTTCTGCGACCATTGTATGCTTCCATTCTGGAAAATACTCATAAATCGGATCATTCAGTAAAAATTTTCCTCTCTCATAAAGCATCATTGCCCCCGTGCACACAAGCACCTTGGTCGCAGAATACTGCCGGTAGACACTATCCGCCGTTATTTTTTTCTTCTTTTCCAGATTGGCATAGCCAAAATAATTTTCATATAAAATCTCTCCGTCTCTTGCCACCGCACAGCCGCAACCGGCCGGCCCGTTCTTTACCAGATCCGATAAAAAAGTATCCAAATATTCTTTTCCTGCCATTTTCTTCTCCTTTCAGCAAACCGCATGCGCCATCGCCCAATCCATAAAGTCCGGAATGAGCGTATCCCATACCTTCCACTCATGCTTTCCAGGGATTTCCAAGCTGTGAATCTTTAGTCCCTGTTCCCTGCAATACGCCAGATAGCGCACAGAATCTGCAAAACTAAAATCTTCGGTCCCGATTCCGGAATATAATGCAGGCAGATCCGTCTTTTCCCGGATAGCCCGATCTACCCATGCTTTCGAATCACTGATGCTGCCAGATAACGCATCCAGGCTTCCCCAGTTCCGAATCACCAGTGGATTATTTCCATTTTCATCGTCTGCAAACGCAAATCCGCCCTTTTTGAAAACCTCTGTCACAAAAGAAATACCAGACAGATTCGCTGCCGCACCGAAAAACTGCGGTGCGGCAAACGCCCACTTCCAGGCGCCATATCCCCCCATAGACAGCCCTGCCACAAACCGTCTGCCGCGCTCTTTATTCACTGGAAACAGCGCTTCTGCCAACGTCGGTATCTCTTCTGTCAGATAGGTAAAATATGGATACCCATATTTCATATCCGCATAAAAGCAGGTTCCATCCACCTCTGGCAGGATCACTGCCATTTGCCTTTCATCCGTGTAACGTTCAATAGACGTGTAACGCAACCAGTCTTCCGCATTGCCACCGCCACCGTGCAGGAGATACAAGGTGGCATTCGGAAGTTTCCCGGTCTGGGTCTTTTCCGGCAGTATCGCGTAGAGCCGCATCTGTTTTCCAAGTTGCCCGGAATAAAATGTATATTGAAGAACTCCCATCTGTTGCTCCTTCCTTATCGATCCATCTGTTCCTTTATGAAAGAAAATACCTTTGGAATATAGAGATTCCAGCTGTTCCAGTCATGGATTCCCGGTGCCTCCACCCATTTTATCGGAACTCCCTTTGATGTGGCATACTGATAAAATTCTTTGTTTCCATTATAGGTAAAGTCCTCCGTCCCCTGTGCCATCATAAATGCCGGAAGGATCTTTTTCTGTTCCAGCGCCTGATCCAGAAGCCAGTAGCAGTCTTCCTCACTTCCAAGCAGCTCTTCCGGGTGCTCGTAATGTCCAAAAATCTTTTCAAATTCTCTTCCAAACCATTTTCGTTCATCCGTCCTGTGATGCACATACTGGTTTGTCAGCTGTACTGCCGATGCGATCGGGCAGGCTGCCAGAAAACGTTCCGGGTAGCGCAATGCAATTTTCAGTGTTCCAAATCCTCCCATCGACATTCCTGCAATAAAGTTCTTCTCCCGCTCTCTGGAGAACGGAAAACGCTGATAAAGATATTCCGGAAGCTCCTGTGTCATATAATCAAACCAGGCTGGTCCGAACGCCATATTCGAATAGCTGCTGTTCTGTGCATCCGGCATCACAACTGCGATCTTGTATTGATCCGCCAGAACCTGAACCGTTGTACAATCATGCCAGTCCGCATAATTATCGCTGCCACCGTGCAGGAGCCACAGTACCGGCAGTTTTTCCCTGGCTCCATAATACGCCTGATAATCAAATTCCTTTCCCCACTCGGTCGGAATCAGAATTCGAATTGCCGTAGCGAATCCGAGAATTTTTGACTGAAAACGAAGACTGAGCACTGCCATCACCGAACACCTCCCTTCTGAAGACCGAGCCAGTCAAAAAATGGCTCAATGTATCTGTCCCACATTGCAAAATTGTGTTCTCCATAATCCTCCAGCCAGGTGATGTCCAGTTCCATGTCACTCAGCCGTTCACAAGCCCTCTTACACAGACCATACCCGAAGTCTTCTGTTCCGCATACCATCCAGCACCCAGGAAGGATCTTTCCGTTTTTCTGCTGTTCATCTGCCAGCCAGAACAGGTCATCCTCTGTATGCTCGATTGCTTCCGGTGATCCAAAAGAATTCGCCAGATAATGTCCGAAATCCACCTTTCCTTCTCCGATATGCTTGTGCAGTACGGATACAATATCGATTGACCCGGCAAAACCGCCCACCTTTGCAAACTGCTCCGGGCATGTAAGCGCCCATTTATAAGCAATATAACCCCCCATAGATGCGCCTGCAACAAAAGTTTTCTCCTTTTTCTGTGACAGACACGGGAACATCCAATGCAGTTCCGGACACAGTTCCTTTGTGACCATAGAAAAATAGTTTGCTCCATATTTCATGTCCATCCCATAACTGTGCAGCATCGTCGGCATAATCACTGCAAGCCCACGCTGTGCTGCAAAGCGCTCAATGGATGAATTCCGAACCCATTCGGAGCAGTCCTGATGTGCTCCGTGGAACAGCCAGAGTACCGGATAGCCATCCTCAGGCGGCTCCTCATCCGGAAGAATCATCCATACCTCCTCATGGCTGTTCAGATAACCAGACCGCAAATCCAGTTCTATAAATGCCATTTTACTTCCCCCTTTTTTCTCTTATAAGCATCCATACACCACATTGCGCATGCGATGATGGTGGTACAACTCTTCATTCGGCGCCATATTGTGCATATATGCAATAGAAATTCCCGTTACCGGATCTGCCTCTACCCACGTCCCGGTACCGCCGGTCCATCCAAACGCACCCGGATGCCCATTGTGGAATCCCCTTGCCTGATTTTTCAACACACGAAATCCAAGTCCGTATCCGTATCCTGCAAGATACGGATTCTCAAAATCCTTTTGTGTCCTCTCGTCAAGCTGATCCGAAGTAAGCATCCGAACAGTTCCCTCTGCAAGATATCGGTTTCCATCATAGTTTCCTCCGTTCGCGAGCATGCTCATAAATGCAGAAAAATCTTCTGCGCTCGTCAGAAGCTGGGCTCTCGCCCCTGCCGGTACTGCTTCCGGCTCCAGCAAGGCATCTGCTTCCTTCCCCACTGCATGCAGCATTCCATGCTCTTTCCGGTACATTGTCACAAGATGCTCCCGGATTGCCGGGGTCAGACAGGTACCGGTATGTTTCAATCCAAGTGGTTCAATTAACCTTTCTGAAAAGCAGACCCTCAGCGGCTTTCCGGTAATTTCTTCTACAACTGCCCCGATGATTTCACTCCCAAATCCATACAACCAGCGCGTACCCGGCTCAAAATATACCGGGACTTCAGCCATCTGACGAACCTCCTCCCGCAGGGTCGACGTCCCGTTTTTCAGAAGCAGTTCCATTTTTTCGCTCATGCCCTTTACCGTCGGATCTGCCGCATTCGGATCCGGAAACATACAGTACGGCAGGCCGCACATCATAGCTGCCGCATCCCGGATCGTGATCGAATGCTCCAGCGGTACAAGTTCGACTTCTCCGTTTTCCTTCCGCATCCATCTGACAGTGTGCTTCCACTCCGGAAGATATACACTGATCGGGTCAGAAAACAGGAGCTTTCCCTCCTCATACAGCATCCCCATAATCACATAGGTAAACAACTTTGTTGTAGAAGCCTGGCGGAAGATACTCTCCCGGTTCACCGCTTTTTTCTGTTCGATGTCTGCCCATCCGGCATAGCTTTCATGTAAAATTTCCGTTCCCCGGCGAATGACACACGCGCAACCCGGAAGCGTCTTTTCTGCAAATCCGGCCAGAAGATCATCCAGCTTTTTAAAATCTCCCATAGTTTCCTCTTTCTGCAGCCTTTACTGCTGCCGCTTTGCTGTACTGTGTTTTATCGTATAGCGCTCTTCCGAAACAGTCAGCCGGTCTTTATAAAAGGTCAGCTCCAAAATGTCTTCTTTTTTCTTTATGACAATCCGGTCATCGAACCAGCCGTTCAGCCATTTTGTCGTAATCTGCAAGGTATTTTCATCCAGATATCTTGCATAAGAACAGTTCCAGCCAATTTCCGGAATCACATTGTCTGTATAAACAGGATGATGTTTTCCATCAAAATATGCTTCAAACACTGCGTAGCCGTCTGCCGTAAATACACATTTCTGTTCATCCATGTTCAGTGTAAAATCAGTAAAGACCTGTTTCCTGTCAGAATGATAAAAGCAGGTGAAAAAGTTATATCCCCCGGGTGCGACACTGATCCACGGATCTCCGTCTCCGGATACGACTTTATAGCTTCCGGCAAAGCGGTCTGCCGGCACGGCCAGTGTATTTGCCTCCTGCTCCGGCACCTTCAGATTCTGTTCGTATTCCAGAAGATCCGCATCTGCCTGCGGATCTTCCGGAAGTGGTTCATCCTGTATTTCATGGAGCAGATATTCATACAGAACATCCAGTGTAATCTGCGGACCATCCGGCATCACAGCCCCCTCGTGAAGTGCCACCGCAAGTTTCCGTTCCGGCCAGATCAGACCATATTGCCCCTGTCCGCCGTCAAAGCGGTAAACGCCCGGAATTGCGCTGTTCCAGAGCTGAAAACCGTATCCATGGCGGTAATCCTCAGTACCCCCATTCGCTTCCGTAGAAATCTGGCAGCTCATGGCCATACGCATCCAGTCTTCCGCAATGATCTGCTCTCCGTTCCATTTTCCATAATTCATAAACAAAATCGCAAGGCGGAGATTATCCTCGGTCACAGACGCAGTTCCCGGCTCTGCATCATACCCGTCCGGAAATTTGAAAATCTGAAAACGTTCCCCGTCTATTCCTATTTTATCAAATAAGAACTCTTTCAGGAACTCCCGCATTCCCTTTCCGGTCTTTTTCTTCACGACCGCGCCAAGCAGGCAGGAACCAGAGGAATTGTACAGAAATTCTGTTCCCGGTTCTGCAACTACCGGTTCCGCCAGATAATTTTTCAGCCAGTCGGCATCCATAATCGGATGGCGCGCCATACCATTTGTCATCGTAAGTACATGATAAATGGTCAGCTTCTTCATATTTTCATCCGGTTCAATCCCATACTGCTTCAGTTCTTCTGAAAATAAATCTACTACCCGTTCTTCCAGTTTCAGCTCTCCCTGCGTATATAAAATCCCGATTGCTGCCGCTGTGTAACTCTTTCCAAGCGAATGATTGCAGTGAATCCGATCCGGGCCATACGGCGTCCACCAGCCTTCTGCAAAGACCTTTCCATCCCGTGCCGCCATAAATCCGTGCATCTGCGTCTTATCATGCATCAGCTTCTGGATACACTGCTTTACTTTTTTTCCTGAAATCCCAGCCTGTTCAGGAGTTATCCTTTCTAATTCCATATTCTTCCTCCATTTTAGCTATTACGTTTTAGCTCATTCTTTAATGCTTATATAAATTATATTACCAAGCATTTTTATTGTCAATGCCGCTTTTCTATTTTTAGCTTTTTTAGCTTATATATTGACAGATCTTTTCGCTTATATTATGATTGGAATTAGCAAAATAATTAGCGCCGCATTTTCATCAGCGCGGAAATGGAGATTCGTCTATGAAAAAACCAGAAAAACTTATGAACGCCGGCTTTCTAATTCTAATTGCGGTCAGTCTGATCACCGCGCTCGGGTTCAACATGATTACTACCCTGATTTCATCTTATGCAGTCTCGTTTGGCACAGAACTGGCCGCCGTCGGACTGATATCCGGAATTTTTTCGATCACCGCGCTGTTTTTTCGGCCGGTCGGAGGCTTTCTCTCGGATTTTCTCAATAAAAAGCGGATTTGCGTATACACCACCTTTTTGATTGCGCTCGTCATCGTTTTCTATGCCTTATCTCCGACTGTAAGCATTCTTCTTGTCATGCGCGTACTTCACGGCGCACTGTTCGGCATCAACGGAACCGCCAATATGGCGCTCGCCACGGAATTCATTCCGGATGACCACATGGGCGAGGGACTTGGTTACTATGGCCTCGGACAGGTGCTTGCACAGATTGTAGGTCCTACCATCGGAATTGCAATCCGGGACGCCTTCGGATACAAAGCCTTATTCTTTATCATAGCGGCTTCCACACTGCTTGCTGCCGTTGTTTTACAGACTGCTTTTCATTATGAAGCGGCTGTTGACCACGCTTCGAAAAACAAACATTCTCTGTCATTCAACAGCCTGATCGCCAAAGAATGTATTTTCTATGCACTGATTGCCGGACTCTTTTCCATGGGCAACGGAATTGTAAATTCTTTCCTTGTCCTCCTCGGAGAATCAAGTAAAATCGCTCAGATTTCCCTGTTCTTCTCTGTAAACGCAATTGTTCTTTTTGTTCTGCGTCTCCTTGTTGGGAAAGTGATCGACCGGGCCAACCTGTTGTTTATTGTAAATCTTTCGCTGCTTGCCGGTGCATGCTCCATGATTCTTATCGGAAAATCCGGTGTTCTTGTACCAATCCTTATTGCAGCGGCTATTAAAGCTTTCGGCAACGTAGGCGGACAGATTTCCCTTCAGTCTGCCTGTGTCAAACGTGTAGATGCTGCAAGAATCGGAGTCGCTACCAGCACCTATTATATCGGTGCAGACATCGGCCAGGGACTGGGACCGATCTGGGGCGGAAAAGTTGCAGAACAGTTCGGATATGAAGGTGTCTTTTTCTGCATGGCAGGTTTTTTCCTTCTGGGCGTCATCTGCTTTACGCTCTATCAGCTCCGTCTCAACCGTAAAACTGCTTCTGAAAGAGTTGTTCAATAATATTTTTTCATTCCATAAGGAGGTATTACTATGTCATCTGTAAAAGATCTTGATCTGCTGCTGCAAAGCTTTGTGGATAAAGGCATCCCGGGCTGTGCACTGAAGGTCGTCCAAAATGGCACTACCCTGTACGAAGGATACTGTGGCCATTCGGACACTTCCGGAACCCCTCTCACGGATCAATCGGTGTTCCGGCTCGCGTCCATGTCTAAAATCCCATTGTACACCGCTATGATGATGCTGTATGAACGTGGCGCCTTTCTTCTGTCAGATCCCATCAGCACATTTTTTCCTGAATGGGCCACAAGCAAAAAGTATGTCCGCCACGCAAATGGCTATATTGACATCGTTCCCACCGATCATCCGATCACAATCCGCGATACCCTCACTATGAAATGTGGACTTCCTTACTGCAATTCCGATGCTCCAACTGCGGATCTCACCCTGCAGGGTATGCAGAACTGCATGAAACCACTCTGGAAAAAAGGACACTATACCCTTCGGGAGCAGATCCGGGTAATGGCCGAGGCGCCGCTTGCCTTTGAACCAGGCTCTCACTGGCTCTACGGATTTTCCAGTGAACTGGCTGCCGGAATCATCGAAGCTGTCTGTGAAAAACCGGTAAACGAAGCACTGCGGGATATGATTTTTGATCCGCTGGAAATGAACAATACCGGAGATATTTTTTTCGGAGATATTCCTGAGCGTATGGTAAAACTTTATGTAAAAAAAGAGGATGGTTCTCTTGGAAACGGACCGGCTTTCTTTGATGAAAAACATCTCGGCGGTGATGAACATGAGGCCGGATGGCGCAGGCTTTTCTCCACCGTAGATGATTATTCTAAGCTGATGCAGATGCTCTCCTGTGGTGGCTCCTTTAAAGGCAGACAGTTGCTCGGCAGTCAGACAATTGATCTGATGCGTGCCAACAGCCTGACCCCGCAGCAGCAGATTGATTTTGAGGATGCCTATAATGCCGGATACAGCTACGGTTGCGGTGTCCGCACCGTCATCGCACCGGAGCGCGGAAATATGAACAGCTCCATTGGCGCGTTTGGCTGGACCGGTGCTTTTGGTACCTGGTGCGAAGCAGATCCATCTGAGAAACTTTCGATCGTATATATGCACAACCTGATTCCAAATGATGAGCTTTCCTGCCATCACCGTGTACGTACTGCCGCTTATGGTCTAATCTGATCCAGGTGGTCAAATGACAAAGCAGATTGCAACTATCTGCCTGGCAGGGCAAAAAGGAGGTTTTTATTATGTCTGATTTTAAAGCGCTGGACCGGCTTCTGCAGAGTTATGTAGACAACGGTCTTCCAAGCTGCAGCTGTATGATTGCCCGCAGAGGGGAAATTTTATATGAAAATTATTTTGGGTATTCTGACGTGGAACATCAGGTTCCGCTCACATCCCGGAACGTCTTCCGACAGGCATCTCTGACAAAAATTGCAATGTACACCGTCGGGATGATGCTGTATGAGCAGGGAAAATTTTTAATGACAGATCCACTGTATGAATATTTTCCGGAATTCCGCCATTCCACCAAGATTATCCAGAAATCCAACGGAACACTGGAAGAAGTTTCCACGGATCATCCTATCCTGATCAAGCATGTATTCAATATGACAAGTGGCCTTCCCTACGAGATGATCATCGGAGGCGTTCCGGTTCCGCATCCAACTTCTCTTGCCATGGCAAAGGCCATGAAACCACTCCGGGAAAAGGGATACTTCACACTCCGCGAACAGATCCGTGCCACCGCATCCGCCCCGCTCGCCTTCGAACCTGGAACCCGTTTCCTTTATGGCTTCTCCAGCGAGCTTATGGCCGGACTGATCGAGGTACTGACCGAAAAGCCTGCTGAAATGGCAATCAAAGAACTGCTGTTTGAGCCGCTGGATATGGAAAGTTCCGCAAACTTCCTGTTTGGTGATCTGGAAAGCAGACTCGTAAAAGATTATTATCTCCGACCCGGGAAACAGCTCGGTGAAGCAGATGCACTGTACGTCCCCCCTGCAGAACATGAAGCAAAATTTGTCGGAAAGCTCGGTACGGTTCCCGGTTTTTCCCGGGTCATCACGAACTGCAGCGATTACACAAAGCTGATGCAGATGCTGGCAAACGGTGGAACCCATAATGGCAAGCGGATCATTGGCCGCAAGACGATCGATCTGATCCGTTCAAACACGCTTACGCCTGCCATGATTGAAGAGGATTTCTCAAATACATATCTGGCAGGTTACGGGTACGGCTATGGAATGCGGACTCTGATGGATCGCCATGTCGGACAGAATAACGGAAACATCGGCCAGTTCGGATGGACCGGCGGATCCGGTACCTGGGCGGAAGCAGATCCATCTACCGGCGTCTCCGTCGTATACATGCACAACCTGCAGCCAAATCTCGAGGAATACCACCATCTCCGTATGCGTGCAACCGCGTTTGGCTGTCTGAATGATTAGACTTCTTAATCCTAAGAAAAAAGCGATGCTTTCTTTTATTTTAGCATCGCTTTTCTTCCCGTTCTTAGCACCGAATCTATCCAGAATACACTCACAGGCACTACTACCATTTCCCCATTCATTCACGCTCTCCCGATCAGCACCCGCTTTCCCTCAAATGCAAACCCATACTTTCGAATCTTTTCTTTCGCAATTCCCGCTGCCAGCAGCTCTTCCTCGTAACGTTTCTCTTCGATCTGTTTTAATGCCTGCTGCACTGTCTCTTCCAGCGAGACTTCTTTTCGTGGGTCAAATACCTTAAATTCCAGAATCGCCGCTGCATCGGCTTCTTTTTTTCTTGGATACAGCAGTACATCGTAGCGCCCGAAGCCGCTCTCCCTGTTTGAGCGAATTTCGTAACGGTCGGTTAGTTCAACCATAAGTCCAAGTACAAAGCCGTGGTAAAAGCGCTCCGGCTCTGCCTGATCAGACGGGCCTTTTCCTGTATCAAAATAGCTGAACGTGCGCAGTGCCACCCGGTTCATATACGCATTCATCGCTTCCAGATCATCTGCCAGAAATGCTTTTATAAACGTATTGTAGTCTCCCGCTGCCGGTGCAAACCAGCTTTTTACCATTCCCGCAAACATAATGCGAACTTCCAGATTTGTCAGACGAAGCTCATAAAGCTTCCTCCACCCACCAAATCCGCTCTCTTCCGTCCAGTGTTTTTTCACCGTCAGATATCCGCTCGCCAGAAGCAGGCTCCAGACTGCACTCTCATCTAAATCCAGCTGATGATATACGATCTGCTCATCCAGTTCTGTCGTGATACTTTCTCCTGCGAGCAGCTGTTCAAATGCTTCCTTTACCTGTACGTTTCCTTCACGGATCAGCGTTCCGACCAGACTGTTGCTGCTTGTATTCGCCCAGTAGGGGCCAACTGTCCTCTTATCCAGATAATTGATGATAGACCATGGATTATAGATATCACTCCTGTCTCCAAAGGCAAATCCATCATACCACCGCTTTACTTCTTCCTGTTTCCCGGATAGCCCGTACTCTGCCAACGCTGCCCGCACTTCTTCCTCGGTAAAACCAAACTGGTCTGCATATTTTTCTGATGTCGTTGTCACGACTTCCAGATTATTCAAATCTGAAAAAATGGACTCTTTGCTGACACGGGTAATCCCGGTGAGCATCGCGCGTTCCATATATGGATTCGTCTTAAACGTCGCATTTAAAAGTGAGCGCAAAAAAGCTGTAAGCTCTGGCCAGAATCCATTCACATATGCTTCCTGAATCGGCGTATCATACTCGTCGAGCAGAATGATCGTCTTTTTTCCATAAAAACGTTCCAGATAGTCTGACATTTTTCGAAGAGACAACGCCGCCGCACTGTCACTCATCTGTGGCGTTATTTTTCGATACTCCTCTTTTTCACCGTCCGTAAGCAATCCGCTGCTAAGCAGAAAACTGTTCTTATCATAGACCTCCTGCAAAATCCGGCAGATGCTCTCCCGTGCCTGCGAAAACGTATTTTCTTTTACATTTGCAAAACTCAGGAAAATCACCGGATAAGTTCCCTGCAATCTCCGATATACTTCTTCCTGCCAGATGGCCAATCCTTCAAAAAGCTCCGTACCGTCTGTCTCGGAAACCGCAAAAAACTTTTCGAGCATGCTCATGTTCAGTGTCTTCCCGAATCGGCGCGGCCTTGTAATCAGTGTAACCGCATCGTCATTCTCCCACCACTCACGGATAAATGCAGTCTTATCAATATAAAAATTATTCCTACGACGGACTGTTGCAAAATCCTGATGCCCAATTCCGACTGTTCTTGGCATGCCGCACCTCGCTTTCTACTGTTATTATCCTGTACCACAAAAATCGCCTGTACTTTTTTAGTATAGACGATTTTTGTTCACATCTCAATATCCGTATATCCTTTTTCATTCGCTCCTTACTTTTTCCCGGCTCCCCTCACCACCGGATCCATCCAGAACGCGATCACCAGCTCTGCCGCCATGAAGCACCAGATGACCGGCTCGCAGAAGACGACGGCCAGGTATTGAAAGTGTGGGACGAGGAGACTGACGAACAGAATTTTTCCGATCAGCTCAATGATACTGGAAAAAAGAGGCAGTACTTTGCTTCCGATCGCCTGCAGTGCTGTCCGTGTATCGTTGATCAGGCCGAGTACAAAAAAGGCCGGAGCCGCTACCTTCAGATACAGGGACCCGTTTTCGATGATGACCGGCTCACTGGAACCAGAAATCAATCGTAGCATCGCCGGAGCAAAGGCATAGACGGCGACCGTGATCAGCACCGTCACGATCGCATCATATAAATAGGCTGCCTTCATAGCCTTGCGGATTCGATCGTATTTACCTGCTCCAAAGTTCTGTGAAACGAAGGTATTCACGGATGCGATCATCGCCGACAGTGGCATCATGGAAAAGGAACAGAGCTTCCGTGCTGCGGTGTGTCCGGCGATCACAAGATAACCAAGATCATTGATTCCCGTCTGCAGGATCGCAGTACCTGCATAGACGAGGCAGTTCATCAGCCCCATGGAACCGCCTTGCGTCAGCATCTCTGCATACAGTTTGCCATCCGGACGAAAATGACGTTTCTCCGGAATCAGCATCCGGACAGAATGCAGGACATACAGGACACACAGCACTACCGAGATCGCCTGTGCCAGCACCGTGGCGACCGCTGCTCCACGGACTCCCATGCCAAGCCCGGCGATAAACCAGAGATCCAGAACAATATTGAGCACCGAGGAAATGATCAGAAAAATAAGCGGCATCACGCTGTCTCCGACTGCACGCAAAATACCGGAGCAAAGGTTATATGCAAAAGTCACTCCCATAAACAGCATGATGCAGGAGCTGTACTCGTAAGCCTCCTGCAGAATATCTTCGGGCGTATTGAGCAGCTTCAGAAACGGCATCAGGCCAATTCTGGTCGCCAGTGTCAGGACCAAGGTCAGCACCGCTCCGATCACGAGCGCACCCGACACTGATTTTTTCAAAGTCTCCTCATCCTTTGATCCATAGCTGCGTGCAGTCACGATCGACAGGCCGCTCCCGATGCCGAGGGCAAATCCCATCAGCAGATCATAGGCCGGCGTCGCCGCCCCAATTGCCGCCAGCGCGGTCTCTCCGAGTGTATGTCCTACGATGACCGTGTCCATCGTATTATAAAGCTGCTGAAAAATACTGGAAAACAGCACCGGTATTGCAAACCGCACCATCGTAGAAAAGATCGGGCCGTCCAGCATGTTTATTTCTGTATGGTTTTGCTTGTACATTTCCTGTGTTCTCTCTTTACATACTTTTCTTCCATATTCCATGCATACAGGATTTCCCCTGCTGCTAAAAATTACAACAACTCTTTTGTCCTTCCCACCAGATATAATGGAATATTCGTAATCTTACCATCCGTTCGATATCCGCGTCTTGAAAAACGGATCGCATGCTCTGGCTGATGCAACGTGATATAACGTTTGAAGGATGGTGCCGATTTATCTTCTCCGCCTTTTGCTTCTACCGGGACTATTTCCATGCCATTTTGTAAGACAAAGTCCAATTCACTGCTACGGTCAGAATAATACCGTGGCTCCACTTCGAACTGGCCTTTCAGCTGTTGTAATACATAATTTTCTGTCAAAGGACCTTTAAACTGATATTCCGTCTTCAGCAAAATAGCACCATTATCAATTCCCGCCATATGTTTCAAAAGTCCGGTATCAAACAGGAACAGCTTAAACTGTTCCAGCTTATCAAATGCACAAAGAGGATGTTCCATTTTTGATACATTATAAATTCGATTCAGCATTCCTGCCGAGACCAGCCATTCAATTGCTTCCTCAAAATCACGTGCTCTGGCCCCTTCCCGTACTGCACCGTACATAAATTTTTCGTTTGGTTTGGCAAGCTGAGATACAATGCTTCGGAACACCATCAAAATTCTGCCGCTGTTTACCTTGCCATTATGCTTGGAAAAATCATTTTCATAGACCTCAATCAATTCTCGTTGTATCTGTGACACTTTTGCAGGATCCTGATGTTTTATCCAGGACGCTACACACTCCGGCATCCCTCCGATAATAAAATACATATTACAGGCATCCAGCAGTCGGTTATGAAAAATTTCCTCGATCTGCTGTCCCTTTTGGATGCTGATATAATAGCCGTAAAGTGCCGGGTTCACCGCAGCCAGAAACTCATCAAACGTCAACGGATAAATATCCAGAAGATTCACCATCCCGACCGGATAAGACTTTGGTGTTGCAAGAAGTGTTCCGAGCAGGCTTCCAGCTGATATCACATGATATTCATTTGCTTTTTCCTTAAAATATTTGAGCGCATTCAAAGCCTCCGAGCATTCCTGAATCTCATCAAAAACAATGAGGGTGTTTCCCGGTTCTATTTTTTCATTTGAAATCATGGATAGCAATTCAATGATCCGCTTTGGATCCTTATTCGTCTTAAAAACAGATTTTAATTCGTCCTCTTCATCAAAGTTAAAATATACAAAATGCTTATAACAGCTTTTTCCAAATTCTTTCATAAGCCAGGTCTTTCCGACCTGTCGTGCACCTTTCAATACCATCGGTTTACGATCTTCACTGTTTTTCCACTCTATCAACTGCTGCAATGCGTTACGTTTCAAGTTTATCACCTTCTTTTTCTTTTCTGAGCTTAGCATAACACATTTTGAGTGGTTTTTAAACACGGTTTTTGCACATTTTCCATTATTTATATATTTTCTTTTTCACGTTTTTCGTCCTATTTTCTTTTATTTTTACACATTTTTGCAATCTTTTTTCTGTTTTTCCACGTTATGCTCTGCACAAGTCAAAGCGGATATTCGCAATCCATTCCTGCGGCTCTGCTGCGGAATCTAAAATCTTACTTCACTTTCCGTATCTGCACCGCCATATACGGTCTTCCCGGCAGCTCTATGCGAAATTTTCCTTTGTAGACGCCACGATCTTCGACTGTCATGTTCCACGTATCGATGACGCGCACCTCAAAGCTCGTTTCGTCATCAAAATGGAAATCGCGGAAGGACGGACGCATGAAGCTGTAGTAATACAGGTAATAGCTCTTTATCGCGCTCCATTTTTCACTCTCCGGCACCGCACACACCTCGTCCCAGCCGCATCGGTCATACGGTGCCAGACCGATACCAGGTGTCTCTTCCATGATCTGATACAGCAGATGGAAACGCTTGTGGCTCTCGCCGTGTAAAGTCCCGCCATGTGACCACCAGAGTACATCGTCATCACTCATATAAGTCTCGCCATGTCCCGGATAACCGCCCCGGCAGACGGCCTCCCAGAACCGCCGCACCATCTCCTCTCCGCTGATATTGCCCCAGCCATGCTGGATGTTGCCCTCATAGGCGATCTCATCGAGCACGACCGGTTTACGGTACCGCTCCCGCCACTCATTGACCAGCTCAGCCGTCTTGTAAATATCCTGGCGCTGGATGCTGCAGTGCGTCACCCACGGGCGGCTGTGATCGTAAAATGCGATGCAGTTGTGGATGGAACGCAGATGGTGGTACGGATCGTGCTCGCAGATCAGCTTTGCATAACCTTCCCAGTCCTCGATCGTCTTATGCTCGAAAATATCGTATTCATTTGCCAGCGACCACCAGATATTCCGGTACGCCGCAAACCGTGCGAGCACGTACTTCCAGTAGAGATGATCCTGCTCGCGGGTCATGCATGAAAAGCCCCAGCGGTCATATGGATGCATCACGATCAGATCCGCCTCAATTCCAAGTGCCTGCAGCTGCTCCACACACCACTCAATATGCCGGAAATGCGCCGGATTGAACCGGGTCAGGTCAAAATGATTTCCCTCCGTCTTTCCGGTGTACTCCTGGAAATTGTCTTTCGTGAGCACGCTGGAATCCATCGGCGTTCCCTCATACGGATAAGAACGCGGCTCGCCCAGGTTGTAATCATAGTGCTTCGGAAAAATACAGAAACGGATCTTGTTAAAGGCACTCTTTTTTAGTGTCTTCAGGGTTTCGGTAATCCGCTCATCCGACTGCAGATCCCAGACATAGCAGGTCGTACCAATGGAATAATAAGGTTTGCCATCCTCGTAGGCAAAATGGTAGGTATTCGCCACACGCACCGGACCGTGGTTGTCGTCGGAAGGCGGAGTCACGGTAAATGTTCCAGTGAGCGCCTCTTCCGATGCAGCTCCCTTGTCACCGTAGTTTCCCTCAATCCGAAATGTGTAGGTTCCCTCAAACGACGGCATAAACCGTACCTTATACACGCCGTCTCCGTCATAAAATCCATCCACCCGGACGGTCTCCTGTGCCCCCTGAAAGCACCCACGGATCTGTCGCTCTGTAAATGGATTCCCGTTCGATACACCCTTGCACGTAATCTCCTGCATCCCCCATTTTTCTATTTCTTTTTTATAATTCATTCCCCTGTTCCTCCTTTATCGTCATTTCCCATCTCTTTTCCCAATTATAGCACGATGGGCACTGCCCAGTACACTAATAAATGCCACAACTCTTTTAATGTAAAAAACAGCATATCGACCATATTTCCCGTGCCTTCCGCTCCAAAATATGCTACTATCCTTATATTACTATCCTGTTTCGAAAGGTGATGTATTTGATGACTATCCAAAATCTTCGCTATATCATAGAAATCGCGCGCTGTCATTCGATTTCAAAAGCAGCCAAATCCCTCTTTATGACCCAGTCTGCCATCTCTGCAGCAGTAAAAGAGACCGAGGACGAGCTGGGTATTCAGATTTTTAACCGGACCAGCCATGGCGTGACGCTCACATTTGACGGGGAAGAGTTTCTTGTCTACTGTAAGGAAATTGTGGCAAAAATGGATTATGTACAGAACCGGTATCAGAACCGGGCAATGGCCCGTACCAGTTTTTCTGTATCTTCCCAGCATATCGCTTTCGCGGTGCGGGCTTACCGGTCTTTCCTCGAACATTTTACGGCCGCGTCCTTCGACCTTTCTCTTCGCGAGCTTCCGATAAAAGAACTCTTTCACGCTATAAGTGCCGGACAAAGTGAGCTTGGCGTGTTTCTTTTTCGCGATGATCAGGCGCCGGAAATCCGCAAATCCCTCTATCTTTACGACCTCACCTACACAGAACTTGTACAGCCGACCGTTTATGTGTTTTTCAATAAAAATCATCCCCTTGCCGGCCATGCATTTCTGACGCCTGAGGATCTGAACCCTTATCCGTGCCTTACGTTTCACTATCACAATGACACCGAACCGGATATCTCCGATGCCCTCGCTTTTACCGATTTTGATAAATGCATCCATGCAAACGATAAATCCACCATTCTGGCCCTGCTGCAGAATCAGAATTCTTTTTTTATCGATATCGAACTCGCCGTCGATCCAGGCACGGCAAATGCGATCTCTGCTGTCCCTCTGCATCTGCAAAATGGTCCGGAGGTCATACATGCCGGATATGCCGTGCAGAAAAAGCATGCCCTGAGTGCTCCATGCCAGCAGTACATCACACTGCTTCTGCAGGAATGCCAGACCATTTCTCCCCTGTAGCCTTGCCTCCTTGCTTGATTCGGTTAAAAAGCGGCAGATGACGTATGCCACGCCTGTCTGCCGCTTTTCTTTATATAGTATCTAACACCACAAATGCCCGGTGTTTTCTGGAGGCTTCTTCTACCTCCACGATCTTCGCTTTGATATGGAAAAATTCTGCAATGTTTTCCTCTTTTATAATCTCATCGGTATCTCCGAACCGATACCGCCCCTTTCCAAGCATCAGTGTCTGATCCGAAATCATCAGTGCATGCTCCGGAAAATGTGTATTGATGATACAGGAAATCTGCTTCTCCCGTGCCAGCTTCTCAATCATCTGGAGTACCAAGTACTGGTTTTTGAAGTCCAGATGGGATTCCGGTTCATCCAGAATCATAATCTTTGGATTTCCGACCAGTGCCCGCGCGATCAGTGCCATCTGAAGCTGTCCGCCGCTGAGCTGATTGCAGCAGCGGTCTGCCAGATCCTGAATCCCGGTCTCTTCCATTGCCTGTTCGACCGCTTCTTTGTCTTTCGCCGATGGAACCGAAAATGTCTTTACAAATCTTGTTCGCCCCATCAGGATGATCTGGCGGACCGTATAAGAGAAGGAAAGTGGATGCGCCTGTGGGACGTAGCCCAGCCCGCTGATCTCTCTGATGTTATGAATCCGCTTCCCATCAATCATCGTATAGCCATCGGTCCATTTATAGATCCCGGTCAGACATTTGATCAGTGTCGTTTTCCCGATTCCATTCTGACCAAGAATCGTCATAATGCGGCCTTCGCCAAGTTCAAAACAGACATGGTCCAGAATCTGCGGTCCTTTCGGATACGCAAAGCATCCATCTACTACCTGAATCACTGATCTGCACCTCCTGTCCGCTTAAATAATACTGCAAAAAACGGAGCTCCCACGATCGCCGTCAGGATTCCGATCGGAATTTCCGCCTCGGTCGCTGACCGCGCGATGAGATCAATCAGGGTCAGATAGATGGCGCCGCTCACCATCGAAGCAGGAATCAACTCCTGATGATCTACTCCGAACATCATTCGCACCACATGTGGAATGACCAGTCCGACCCAGCCTATGATCCCTGCGATCATGACTGAGCTCGCCGAAATCAGGGTCGATGCCGCGATGATAATGACACGGATCCGCCCCGGATTTACCCCAAGCGCAGCCGCCTCCTCATCGCCAAGTGAGAGAATGTTCATCCGCCACCGCAAAAGGAACAGTACCAGCAGGCTGCCTCCGATCGGAAGTGCGACAAGCGCAACATCTTTATAGCTCGCAGAAGAAAAGCTTCCCATGAGCCAGTATGTAATCTGTGGCAGTTTACTGTACGGATCTGCCGTATACTTGACCAGCGACACAAGCGCATTCATCAGCGCCTGCACAATCATACCCGCAAGAATCAGCGATAATGCGGTACTCTGGCCTCTGACTTTTGAAAATGCATACGTTAAAATAACGCTTCCAATTCCTGCCAGCATGGAAAGCAGCATTGCCAGCGGGCCGGTGCCGGCGATCATTATTCCGATTACCGCGCCTAAAGCTGCACCGGAACTGACTCCCAGCACATCCGGGCTGACCAGAGGATTCTGAAAAATCCCCTGGAACGCTGCGCCGGACGCCGCCATACCTGCTCCGACCAGAAGCGTCAGAAGCAATCTTGGCAGCCGGATGTTCAGTACCACCGACTCCTCAATGCCGCCGCTTAAGTTTCCCCGGATTGCGTCGGCCAGAATCTGTACGACCCGCGCCGGGGATACCATATATCGGCCAAGAAACAGGCTCACAAAGAACACGAGAAGCAATGCAAGTATAAGAAGAAACCATTTTACTCCTTTTTTCACGTTTATTCCCGTCTCTTTCTATTTAGTAAATCGACTCCGAATTTGCATTTGCATCCGTTGCAAGAATGGTATCCAGTTCCTCGTCTGACAGGTCATAAGAGAAGAAATTCTTATAGAAATCCGTTACTTCCTGTCTGATATCGATATCTTTGAATACATCCGGATTGATCACCTTTGCCATCCACTTCATGCAGAGCGTCGTCTCCGTGCACGGGCAGTCTGCATCCCAGCGGTAAATACCCTGCGGGATCTTATAGACTCTGTGGTTCTTGACTGCCTCTACCTGGCTCCAGTCCTGTCCGTCGATCGTATTATTGTATAAATCGTCCGGTACTACATCATCAAAGTTGCTCAGCAGGATGACATCTGGGTTCCAGGTATATACCTGCTCCATATTTACCGTCGTATCGGAAGATGCATCGGAATTACTCTCACCGACATTGACACCGCCGCAGTATGCGATCGTATCATTGTTCACGCCACTGTTATCTGCGACTGCGAGCTCATCGATCGTGTAAATATGCATCACCTTTACATCGTCCACATTCTCCAGATCTGCGGCGCGGTCCTTAAAGTAATCTACATCTGCCTTCTGATAATCGATGAACTCCTGTACACGGTCTTCTTTTCCAAGTACATTGCCGATGATGGAAAAATCATTCCAGAGTGTATCATAAGAATCTGCATACTTGATCGTAAATGCCGGAATGCCGACCTCTTTGAGCTTATCAATATGCTTGCTCTGGCTCTCGAACAGCATGACAACATCCGGATTGATTTTTGCCAGCTCCTCGTAGTTGAATTCTCCATCTGAGAAAAAGGTCGTGCTCGTGTTTTCCAGCTCCGGAGCCAGCTTTTTCAGCATACTGGTCTCATAAGAATCCTTTGCCACCTGCTGCATTCCGGTGATGATATCTCCGCTTCCGTTTAATGCATATACAACGGAAATCCACGGCATAGGCAGGATTACCATACTCTTGATATCCGTCGGGACTTCTACTTCATTTCCCATCGAATCGGTAATCACTTTCGTATCCGCTTTATCCTCCGCCGCAAGTGCTGTACCCGTTCCAAGAATGGTGCTTGCGGTCATAACTGTTGCCATCAATGCTGCCAAATACTTCTTCTTCATGTCTCTTCTCCTTACTTTCTGTTGTGTAAATGATGTCTGGTTGTTGCATGGCCATGAATCTATTGTCTCTGCCGACGTTACTCGAAACAGCTACAATCCTTTTCTTTCTGCGCCCGCCTTGATCCAACGGGCTCCTTTTATACCAAATAAGTGGTATTCATATTTATCACTGCGTATTCCGCAGTTCAGAATCGGAGTCGGAAGGTCTGTCCACTTTTTCTGGTACAGCTCCTGCTCCGTAAATGCCATTTTCAATAAAAGCTCTCCAAAAATCACATCCGCACCCTCCAACAGTTCCTTCAACTCGGCCCGGTTGCGGAAAAACCGAATGTTCTCACAGGGCGTGCCGCCTCCGATCCAGTGCGACTGCGTATCCTGCAAAACGGAAGTATACCATCGTCTCACAGATGGGAGCTGCGCATACATTGCATAGCTCACCTGATCTGCCCCGGTCTCGGAAAGATATTTTCCAATTCCCCAGGTCACCGCCGGATCTCCGATCAGCAGAACGCGCTTTGCACTCTTTCCCCGGCTGTCCATCTCCAGAACCGGGAGTTCCTGATCTCCCTGGAAAAATTTTTTCCACCACAGGACCAGCCGCTTCCCCGCTGGGATTCCAATCATATATGGCGTTCCGTTTTTCTGATAAAGATATTTTGCTGCGGCTATTCCTTCCGCGGATACCGCCCATATCCGGCTCGCGCCATTCAGCTCTGCCATCGCCTCCGGCTCCATCGTTTCCGGCCAGATGACCGTATTGCCCATTTTTTTCAGGCAGCGCACAGCTTCCTGCACTTCTTCCTCCTCAAGCGAGGAAAAACAGTTTGCTCCAAGTATTCCAATGATTTTTCCGGATGGTGGCTGCTGCCTCGCGTATTTTTGAAGCAGCACCATGTAGAGGTCTGCGATCCCCTGCTGGGCAAAGTGAAATCCATCGGACTTCACCATCGTACAGTCCAGTCCTTCTTTCTGAAGCGTCCGCTCCACCCGTTTATAATCAAATCCGATCAGCTTCGGCAATCCGGCTCCTGCAATATAAGCCGGTACCCTGCAGCCTTTCTTCTGATAATCCCACAAAATTCCATTTTGGATCAGTTCTTCGCAGCCCATCGCGATCTGAAGGTCATTCACCCTTGATTTGGTGACCTGATACCGGTCATCGTTTTTCCCTGTCCCGGAAATACAGCCATCGCAGCCTCCGGAACTGATCAGAAAGCGATATACCTCCCAGGACTGGAGCACCCCACAGATCGCTTCGAAATCCGGCATCATCGGGGGAAGGTCATACCCTTCTCCTCTCAGCATCCTTTTGCTGACCGGAATGCGGAGCAGCAGCTCTGTCAGCTTTTTATTCGAATCCAGGTATCTGCGTACCATCGGTCCACGGAACAGCACCTCCACCGGAACCTGATTCGGATTGGAGAGATTCTTCCGGATCCTCTGGAAATCAATTTTGGAAATGACATCCATGCATGACGCATAATAAATAATACCTCCCGCATCGCTTCTTTTGAGCGCACGCTCAATCAGATGCTGGATGATTTCTTCTGCCTTTCCAAGTGCATATTCCTCCGGCGTAATGACTTCGTAGTAGAAACGCCCGAGTGCACGCTGCTTCACAGCTGTGCGGTACAGCGCCCGCACACAGGAAAACGATCCGGCTCCGATCAGAATCACATCATCAGTCTGAAATATAATTTCCGGGAGCACTACATACTGCCGGAAGGAATGATTCAGCGTGATTTCTTCAATCGTACAGCGCCTCTGATCCTCATATTTACTTTCCATTCCATCTGGATATTGCTTCACGCCATTCCTCCAATTGAACCATACTGCACGGCGCGATTCTCTTCTGCTGATCCGTCATCTGCTGTCTCTGGAGAATGCGATCCGTCAGATCCGAAAACTGGTTCCATAATTTTTCAGGTTTCTGCTCCTGTACGATCAGTTTTTTCGCATAATCATATCGCTGCAGCTCCTGCCATTCATCGATGTACGCAATCACTTCTGCGCGGGTCAGCTGTGAAAAACTGTCCGCCAGCTCCCGGTCCCAGTCCGTCTGGCAGTGATTCCAGATAATTCCGCCAAACAGGCAACTGTCGTGATAGGAAAACAGGTCAACCGCCTGAAGAATATTGTTGGCTGCATATACCGACATATACTCCGACGAAGAAATGACGAACACTTTATCCACATACTCGCCTTTCATCGGAACGGAAAATCCACCACAGACGACATCGCCGAGTACATCATAGAGGATCACATCCCATCCCATCTCAAACAGGTCAAGCTCATGTAGCAGCTCATTCATCGCACTGATACCGGCTCCCGCACACCCGGTTCCGGCTTTCGGTCCTCCTGCCTCAATACAGAAAAGCCCATCCTGTTTTCCCGGAAAAAGTATATCAGAAATTTTGATATCTCCCCCGAGACGTGCCATCTGCTCCAACACATTTGGAATCCGTTGCGCCGTTAAAAGTCTCGTAGAATCGGCCTTCGGATCACATCCAATATGAAGTACCCGATATCCTCTGCTTGCAAGCATCGCCGAAACATTGCAGCACACGGTTGTCTTCCCGATTCCACCTTTCCCATAAAAAGCAAGCCTGAATGCCTCTTTCATCCTCTCTTTCTCCATCAAAAAAACTCTGATCTCAGCGATCAGAGTCCCTACTTTTCCTTATCTCCCTTTGAATCGTGCAAAAAACCAGCCTGCACTCCTGACATACATCCGGTCTGCAGATCCGTAAGAGATATTAGCAGAAAGCTCAATAGATCGTTGAGCACAAATGCTGACCAGCTAAAAGTATCCTGACTTTGGATCGTTGCATCTCATCCTGCCTTCCCAGTTTCCCAGTGGCCTGTACAGATGAAGTACTCCCCATTCACAGTGGCGGTACCGTATCAGCTTTTCACTGATTTCCATGTTAGCTGTTCTTTTTCATTTACGTTCTATACTATAGCATACCTTTCCTCATTTGAAAATCGAATATATTCTATCGCCAGCCATCGTTTTTTTCGATGGCTTATTGTCCCCCACAATTGAAGCAGGGGACTTGCCTGACTGGTTAAAAAGCGCCGCACAGGACTCTCATCCCATGCGGCGCTCTTTTTTCCTTTTTCTGTTCTATCCGGTTTATTTATCTCTCCAGATAATTCTTCCCTTTGTCAGATCATACGGGGACAGCTCAATGGTGACCTTGTCGCCCGGAAGGATCCGGATGAAGTTCATGCGGAGCTTGCCGCTGATGTGGGCAAGTACGACATGCTTGTTTTCCAGCTCTACGCGGAACATGGCGTTCGGGAGCTTCTCGAGTACGGTTCCTTCTACTTCAATAACATCTGCTTTTGACATTCTATACCTCCGGTCTTTCATTTCTACTGGGCAATCTGTGCCGATTTTTATTCTGCGTCCGGTGCCTGTTCCAGCCGCAGCTCATATGTTTTCAGTATTTTTTTCAGATGGGCGTCCAGCCGGATCTCCCGCATCTCCTCCAGAAGTGATTCCGGTAAATGCGTGATCAGCTGCACATGCATCTGTTTCTTCTTCTTCGGCGATGCAAGGCTCCTGCGCTTCCCGTCTGCAAGCCACAAATAAGGTCCTTCCTGGGCAAGCACGACGTACAGAACATCCTTATCGTGCCCGGCTCTTGACACCGCAAGCATATTTGCCGACAACGGTTCCCCATTCTGCAGCTTCTGCTGCAGTCCGGCTGCGATCGCATCTGTTTTCACAGGCTGCTTCTTTCCACGTCCTTTCATGGCGCCTCCCTACTCGGCAAGTGTCAGGATCTCCGGCTCACCGTCGGTGATCAGGATCGTGTTCTCATAGTGTGCAGAAAGGCTTCCGTCTTCCGTCACAACCGTCCAGTCGTCATCCAGCCATTCTACGTCGGCACGTCCGGCATTGATCATTGGCTCGATCGCAAAGGTCATGCCTTTTACAATGCGCAGGCCACGATTTCTCTGACGAAAATTCGGGATCTGCGGATCCTCATGGAGCGCATGGCCGATACCGTGGCCGACCAGATCGCGGACCACTCCGTATCCGAAGGACTCTGCGTAGTCACCGATCGCTGCGGAAATCTCATGCAGGTGATGGCCGTCTTTTGCGAACTCGATGCCACGGAAGAAGCTCTCCTTTGTCACATCAATGAGCTTCTGTGCCTCCGGTGTGATCTGTCCGACTCCATAGGTACGCGCCGCATCGGAGTGCATGCCCTTGTAAATCAGTCCTGCGTCAATGCTGACGATATCGCCCTCGTGCAGAATTTTATCTTTGCGCGGGATTCCGTGCACGACCTCATCGTTTACGGAGATGCAAAAAGAGGCCGGGAATCCATTGTAGTTGAGGAAATTCGGCACACAGCCAAAGCTGCGGATCACGCGCTCACCGAGCTTATCCAGCTCCCAGGTAGAGATACCCGGACGGATGGCTGCCTCGAGCTCTTTGTGTACAATGTTTAACAGTCTTCCTGCTTCACGCATCAGCTCAATCTCATGTGCTGTCTTAATCGTTACTGACATGGTTACGCCCCCAGAATCTTTGCAATTTCAGCAAATACATCGTTCATATCCTGTGTTCCGTCTACGGTGCGCAGGATGGACTGCTTTGTATAATAGTCAATCAGCGGCTGTGTCTGATCATGGTATACGTTCAGTCTCTTCTGTACCGTTTCCGGCTTATCATCGTCACGAAGGATCAGCTTCTCGCCGCATACTTCGCAATATTCTCCCTTTTTAGACGGGTTGTATACGATGTGGTAAGTCGCGCCGCATCCGGTGCAGGCTCTTCTGCCGGACATACGGGATACGATATTCTCATCCGGTACATCGACATCGATCGCATAGTCCATCTTCTCACCAAGCTTCTCAAGCGCTGCATCCAACGCCTCTGCCTGCGGAATCGTACGCGGGAATCCATCGAGGATGTAGCCATTCTTGCAGTCATCCTGTGCAAGGCGGTCGATAACCAGATCTACGGTCAGCTCATCCGGAACAAGGAGTCCCTGATCCATATAGGATTTTGCTTTCTTGCCGAGCTCGGTTCCGTTCTTGATGTTCGCACGGAAGATATCTCCGGTGGAGATATGCGGAATCTGATATTTTGCTGCGATCATTTTCGCCTGCGTGCCTTTTCCTGCACCAGGTGCTCCAAGCATTACAATTTTCATGTTCGTCGTCCTTTCTCAAGTAAAGACTTTGTATAAAATCTTTTGTAAATACAAAGAAGCCCCGCCCCCGGAGCGAAGGTACAGACTCCGGACTGTATGGCCGGTTTCTGTTCCCTGATCCCTCCAGGAAGCGGAGCACACTTCTTAGTCTGACAAGAATCCCTTATAGTTGCGAACCAGCATCTGAGATTCAATCTGTTTTAATGTCTCGAGGATTACTCCTACGATAATGATAATGGATGTTCCGCCGAAGGATACCTGCGCGCCGAACACGCCATTGAAGAAGATCGGAATCAGCACAACAATGATCAGTCCTACTGCTCCGAGGAATACAAGGTAATTTAATACCTTTTCCAGATATTCCTGCGTCGGCTTACCCGGCCGGATACCCGGAATAAATCCGCCCTGCTTCTTCATGTTATCCGCTACCTCAATCGGATTGAAGGTAATAGACGTATAGAAATAAGCAAAGAAGACGTTCAGTACAATATACAGCACCAGACCGATGGAATATACCGGATGGCTGAAATTAAACCAGTTGTTCTGGCTCAGCATTCCGACCAGGGTCGCGCCAATGCCGGTGCCAAGATTTGCGCCCGTGAAAGCGACAATCATCTGCGGAATCGACATCAGGGAGGATGCGAAGATGACCGGGATAACACCAGCGGTGTTGACCTTCAACGGAATGAACGTAGACTGGCCGCCTACCATCTTCCGGCCCTGCATCTTCTTGGCATACTGTACCGGGATTTTTCTGGTCGCATCGTTCAGCACGATGACAAGAACGATGGTTACCAGAATGACTGCAATGATAATCAGAGCTGCCAAAGCGCCGTGTGCAAGGGTCTTGCCCTTTACGAACATCTCAAACAGTCCGGTGATATCTGACGGAATGCTGGAAAGAATGTTGATCATCAGGACGATGGAAATACCATTTCCAACGCCGTTCTGTGTGATCCGCTCACCGATCCACATCAGCAACGTAGAGCCGGCCGTCAGAGCCGCCACTACCATGAAGCCCTTCAGGAAGGTCAGGTTTGGAATCAGACCAGATCTTCCGAAGCCGACGGTCATCGCAATACTCTCGATCAGGGCAAGTGCAACTGTCACGTACCGCGTGATCGAAGCAATTTTCTTTCTGCCATCTTCTCCATCCTTATGCATCTCCTCCAGTGCCGGGATGGCAATGGTCAGGAGCTGTATAATGATGGAGGATGTGATATAAGGCGTAATACTTAACGCGAAAATGGACATTTTCTCGAAGGAGCCACCGGTAAATGCAGAAAAGAAATTAAACGCATCGTTGGACTGCTGCGCAAACCACTGTGAAAAGTAGTTGCGGTTTACTCCCGGAACCGGGAGCTGTGAGCCCATACGAATGACAACCATCATACAGAATGTGTAGAATAATTTCTTCCGAATATCCTTAATTCTGAACG
This sequence comes from Lachnospiraceae bacterium, assembly GCA_029006155.1. Classification (GTDB taxonomy): domain Bacteria; phylum Bacillota; class Clostridia; order Lachnospirales; family Lachnospiraceae; genus Choladousia. Next base: position 4,205 of record JAQXGF010000008.1, on the reverse strand, counting down.
CATTTTTCAGTGTCTCGAGCATGTTAGATCACCTCTGCTTTTCCGCCCAGCTCCTCAATTTTCGCTTTTGCACTCTCACTGTAAGCGTTTACCTTAACGTTCAGCTTCTTTGTAAGAGTACCATTGCCAAGGATCTTAACGCCATCCTTTGCACTCTTGATGATGCCTTTCTCAAGCAGAGCCTCTACGGTTACTTCTGCATCATTGTCAAATGCTTCCAGTGCGCCAAGATTGATAGCTTCGATATCCAGAGAATTTCTGTTGGTGAAGCCTCTCTTCGGCAGACGTCTGTACAGCGGCATCTGGCCACCCTCGAAACCGATTCTCGGAGCTCCGGAACGAGCCTTCTGACCTTTATGTCCCTTACCTGCCGTCTTACCATTTCCTGAACCGTGGCCACGTCCTCTTCTGAAGTTATCGCTGTGTACGCTGCCAGCTGCCGGCTTTAAGTTTGATAAATCCATGATGACACCTCCTTATCTGAAATATAACTTATGCTTCCTCTACTTTTACCAGGTGAGATACCTGAGCGATCATTCCCTTGACTGCATCGTTGTTCGGAAGCTCTACAGTCTTCTGCATCTTGGTCAGGCCAAGAGCCTTAACCGTTGCGCGGTGCTTCGGGATAGCACTAATCGGGGATTTTACTAATGTAACTTTCAGTTTCTCTGCCATTGTTCAGACCTCCTAGCCCAGAATCTCTTCTACAGATTTTCCGCGAAGTCTTGCAACTTCCTCCGGAGACTTCATCTGCTTCAGTGCTTCCAGCGTAGCAAGAACGACGTTCTGCTTGTTGTTGGAGCCAAGTGACTTTGTACGGATATTCTTGATGCCTGCGATCTCCAGAACGTTACGTGCCGGACCACCAGCGATGATACCAGTACCTTCCGGAGCTCTCTTCAGCAGTACGGAAGCACCGCCGAACTTACCGATGAAATCATGCGGTACGCTCTTGTTTGCATCCATATCTACGTGAATCAGCTTCTTCATGGCATCTTCTTTTCCCTTGCGGATTGCTTCCGGAATTTCTGTTGCCTTTCCAAGTCCTGCACCGATATGACCGTTTCCATCACCTACAACTACCAGAGCCGTAAAACGCATGGTACGTCCGCCCTTAACAGTCTTGGATACACGCTTGATTGACACTACCTTGTCAGTCAGCTCGAACTGGCTCGGGTCAATAATTTCATGTCTCATGTGTCTTATCCTCCCTTATTAGAATTCCAGTCCAGCTTCTCTTGCTGCTTCAGCAAGTGCTTTGACTTTACCCTGATAGATGAAGCCGCCACGGTCAAAGACAACTTCCTTGATGCCCTTTTCCAGTGCACGCTCTGCGATTACTTTTCCAAGGTATGCAGCTGCATCTACGTCGTTGGTCTTCTCCAGCTCTGCCTTTACTTCCTTCTGAAGGGTACTTGCAGATACCAGTGTGTTTCCAACTGAATCGTCGATGATCTGAGCATACATGTGGTTATTACTTCTGAATACTGCAAGACGCGGTCTCTCAGCTGTGCCAGCGAAACGATTGCGCATTCTTCTATGTTTATTCAGGCGAACTTTTGCTCTTGATTCCTTGCTAACCATTCTTCACACTCTCCTTATTTATTTTTTACCAGTCTTACCAACTTTGCGTCTGATTACTTCGTCAGCGTACTTGATACCCTTGCCCTTATACGGCTCCGGTCTTCTCTTGTCTCTGATCTCAGCTGCGTACTGGCCAACCTTCTCTTTGCTGATTCCGGATACGATGATCTTATTGCCATCTACCTTTGTCTCGATACCTTCCGGATCTTCCATCTCTACCGGAGGAGAATATCCAAGGTTCAGGGTCAGCTTCTTGCCTGCCTTAGCAGCTCTGTAACCAACACCGTTTACTTCCAGAGTCTTTGTATAGCCCTCGCTTACACCGATCGTCATGTTGTGGATCAGTGTTCTGGTAAGACCATGGAGAGATTTCATTCTCTTCAGATCGTTCGGTCTTGAAACGATTACGTGGCCATCCTCAATTTTGATTTCCATTTCGCGCGGAAGCTCTCTTACCAGAGTTCCCTTCGGTCCTTTGACGGTAACCTTGTTACCCTCTGCAATCTCAACAGTAACTCCTGCCGGAATTGCGACTGGCATTCTACCAATTCGTGACATGCCTTTTTCCTCCTTACTTAGATTTTCGGAGAGGGACATGCGCCCCCTCTGTTTTCAGTGAGCTGTATATATAAATATAAATAACTCGCAAAATTACCAAACGAATGCAAGTACTTCTCCACCTACCTGAAGCTTTCTAGCCTGCTTGTCGGTGATAACGCCCTGGTTTGTGGACAGAATTGCAACGCCCAGTCCGCCAAGAACCTTCGGAAGGTTGTCCTTGCCAGCATACACACGAAGACCCGGCTTGGAGATTCTCTTGATGCCGGTGATGATCTTCTCGTTCTTATCTGCACCGTACTTCAGGGTGATGTGCATGGTCTTTGCAGCGCCATCCTCGGTCAGATCATATTTTGTGATATATCCCTCGTCAACCAGGATGTTTGCGATAGCAATCTTCATCTTGGAAGCCGGTACATCTACAGTGTCATGTTTTGCAGTATTTGCGTTACGGATTCTTGTAAGCATATCTGCGATCGGATCGCTCATTGTCATGATAGTTTCCTCCTAATAATTTAATCAGACTTTTCACGTTAACGTTGAGAACTGCCTCAAAATGAGAAATCAGGCCGTGCAGGCTTGCCTGCTAAGGACTGAATTTCCATTTTGATTCACGGCGAAACGCCGTGAACGAAGAAATGCTTTGCATTTCTGAGTCTGGCAGTTCGGAGTAGTGAGATACACGTGCTTCTCACTACATCCCCCTTCCGGCCCGCCGCTTTTGCAGCGTCCCTTCCGGGTCATTTGCCACTCATGTTTCTTCGTTGTTATATAAAAGTGCTTCTTACCAGGATGCTTTCTTCACACCCGGGATCTGGCCCTTGTATGCCAGCTCACGGAAGCAAACACGGCAGATGCCGTATTTTCTCAGGACTGAATGCGGACGTCCGCAAATTCTGCAGCGTGTATATGCTCTGGTAGAGAACTTCGGTGTACGCTGCTGTTTGATCTTCATTGCTGTTTTAGCCATGAAATTTCCCTCCTATGAATACCATGCCGGATTATTTCTGGAACGGCATATTAAACAGTCTCAGTAACTCACGAGCTTCCTCGTCGGTCTTAGCGGTAGTAACGAAGATAACGTCCATACCTCTTACCTTATCGATCTTATCGTACTCGATTTCCGGGAAGATCAGCTGCTCTTTGATACCAAGAGCGTAGTTTCCTCTGCCATCGAATGCGTTCGGATTAACGCCGCGGAAGTCACGGACACGCGGAAGTGCAAGATTGATAAGACGATCTACGAAATCATACATCTTCTCACCACGAAGTGTTGTCTTGCAGCCGATTGCCATGCCCTCTCTGATCTTGAAGTTTGCCACTGAATTCTTAGCCTTTGTCAGGACAGCCTTCTGACCGGTGATGGTCTCCATATCTTTAACGGCAGATTCCAGAAGCTTTGCATTGTCCTTTGCCTCACCAACACCCATGTTGATAACGACCTTGTCAAGCTTCGGAACTTCCATGATGTTCTTATATCCAAATTTTTTGATCATAGCATCTACGATCTCATTCTGATAAACTTCTTTAAGTCTGCTCACCTGTACGACCTCCTCTCTTCAATTAGTCAATTACTTCTCCCGTAGCCTTAGCTACGCGGACCTTCTTGTCGCCATCCATCTTGAAGCCGACTCTGGTTGCCTTGCCCTTGTAGAGAAGCATAACGTTGGATGCGTCGATGTAAGCTTCCTTGTTCACAATGCCACCCTGCTGATTTGCTGCTGACGGCTTTGTGTGCTTTGTTACCATGCCGATGCCCTCAACGAGAACCTTGCCGTCTTTAACCGCGAGCACCTTGCCATCTTTGCCTTTATCCTTACCTGCGATTACCTTAACTGTATCGCCAGTCTTGATCTTATTCATCTTCAGGTCCTCCTTATAATACTTCCGGAGCCAGGGATACGATCTTCATGAATTTCTTCTCACGAAGCTCTCTTGCTACCGGTCCAAAAATACGAGTTCCTCTCGGGTTCAGATCATCCTTGATGATAACTGCTGCGTTCTCATCGAACTTGATATATGAACCGTCTTTACGGCGAACACCCTTTACTGTACGAACTACG
>JAQXGF010000007.1 GCA_029006155.1 Lachnospiraceae bacterium | reverse complement strand
CGGCGCGCAGTCCGATGAAGCCGTTCTGGAAGAGTTTTTGCAGGATATTGCGCCGGCGGCCGGATATACATTTGCGGATATGGATATCCGCAATGGCCAGGTTTACTACATCCAGAACCGCGTCCCGGCAGGCCGCGGCATTCCGTTTCTTCGCAACGGCCTCTATTTTGGTGAGCTGCGCAAGGGCCGCTTCGAGCCATCGCAGTCGCTTGCAATGGCCTTACGCGCATCTGACTACGCTTCTGTCCTTGATTTCCCACAGGCAGACGAACGCGTGCGCCGCTATCTGGGCGGAGAGACCATCGATGTAGAAGATCTTCCGTGTGAACGTAAAAAAGGCTGGCAGCTCGTCTGCGTAGACGGCTATCCGCTCGGCTGGGGGAAGCTGGTCAACGGAACCTTAAAAAATAAGTATCATCCGGGGTGGAGAATGACCGTGTAAACGGCATAAAAAGTCAAAAAGGTAATATAAAAATCCGTCAAGTCCGGTACAGCCTGGATTTGGCGGATTTTTTGTACGAGTCGGGAGAAATCATGCCTTAAATCAGGTTCATCTTTTTCTGATAAAACGTATTCCGATACTGCGAAGGAGTCATCCCCTCGTAACGCTTAAACAGCTTCATAAAATATTTCTCATCCGTAAATCCACACAGCCGCGCAACGGTACTCACCTTGTAAGCCTGATCCGTGAGCAGGTTTTTTGAAATTGTGATCCGGACGCGGTTGATGTAGGTCATGAGCGGATAGCCGGTATATTTTTTAAAGAGACCGGTCAGGTAAGTCGGGTGGTAGTTGAACCGCTCGGCAATCCCGGCAACTGTAAGCGGCTGTTCGTAATGAATCCGGATCCATTCAATGATCGTCAGCATTTGCATGGGGATATCATTTTTTTCAATCTGCTGGGTGATCAGGACTTCTGAGGAAAGCTCCATGAGCAGCAGGCTCAGGGCATAGTGAGAATTCCATGTCATGCGGTAATTCTGCCGCTTGGAAATGTCCAGTAATTGCACAAACAGCAAAGTCAACCGTCGGCTTAAAGAAGAGGTGCCATATTCCGGCAGCAGATAGTGCTCAGGCGTTTTGGGGGTATTCAGCGCAGTTGGATTGGCATTAAGAATTTCATCGTGGCGCAGCAGGGCTCCTCGGTTATAAATACAGTAATGTGGGTCGGTTACATTAAAATGAACCCAGTAATAGGACAGCTTTCCTTCACAGGGCCGGTAGCCATAATGCAGCCGGTCCGGAAACAGGATAATGAATTCATTCGAATGAACCGAATAGTTTTTCTGTCCCTGTGTGATGTGTAGAGTTCCCTGCTGGACGAGGATAAAAACGAAGGTGTCCAGAATTCTTCTTGGGTGAACAAATCCACCTTCACTGACCAGATTTCCGGAGGATACATAACTCATTGGAAAGCTGGCATCAGAAATACAATACAACATAATATCAGATCCTTTCCGGATAAGCTCGTGATTTTGTCTGAAAAATGAACGGACAGAGCAAAAAAATGTATCTCTGCATGAAAAAGCAGACAAGTTCTAAACGAAAAAACAGAAAAATAAACTTAAAAACCGATAGCGGTATTCTAACACAAGATTTGTCTGGGAGAAAGTGGACGAATGCAATAAACTAGATTTGACCACCTTTTGTTATGATATGGACGTTGTTTCTGGAACTCAAAATGATAGGATAGATACATCAGATGAGCGGACCTGCAGGAAGCGAAAAATGAGATAAACGGAAAAGAAAAATGGTTTGTATTTAATTCAATTTTCAAGGAGGAACGGTATGAATAAGAAAAGGATCAGTATAGTAATGGCGACAGCGATGGCAGCATCTATGGCAGCAGTTCCGATGACTGCATCCGCAGATGATACAGTAGAGCTTACCTTTATGGGATGGGAGGCATCCCCGCTGGAGACGCAGGCAGTACAGGACGGTATTGCAAAGTTTGAGGAGCAGTACCCGAACATCAAGGTAAACTATACGCCGGGTCTTGCCGGATCCGAATACAATGCGAAGCTTCTGTCTTCCGCAGCAGCAGGATCTCTTCCGGACGTTATGTTTGTAGCGGCAGAGAGCTACCGGAATATCGTAGCCAAGGGTGCACTGCTGGATATCACAGATAAATTTAATGAGGATTATCCGCTGGATGACTTTATTGATTCTTCCAGAACGATCATGGATGTAGACGGACATATATACGGCATTTCTTCCTGTACCGTATCTCCGATTATTTACTACAATAAGGATGTGTTCGATGCAGCCGGTATTGAATATCCGAATGCCGATCCGGCGAACTGCTGGACGATCGACGAGTTCCGTGAAGTGGCAAAGCAGCTGACGACGGATGATATTTACGGTGCTTACGGATTTGAAACCGAAGACGGCTTAAGTGCTCAGCTTCTTTCCAACGGTGCTTCCCGTTACAATGAGGACTATACCGAAAGTACAATAAACAGCCCGGAGGCCAAGGAAGTGTTTGAGACGATCAAGGCGATCCGCGTAGAGGATGGCTCCGCACCGGATGCTTCCACGCTGGACGCAGTCGGAATGTCCGCTACACAGATGCTTGAGACCGGTAAGGTAGCAATGCTGCTCACTGGTTCCTGGGCTTTACAGGAGCTGGCAGCAGCCGGTATGAATGTTGGTATGGCTCCGCTTCCGTCTTACGGAGAAGTGCTGACGACCGGACAGGCACATCTGCACTGCATTTCTGCTACGACCGAGCATCCGGATGAAGCATGGCTGTTCCTGCAGTTCCTCTCCGGAATGGATTATCAGGGCGCACTGACCAAGAGCGGTCTGTGGATGCCGAACCGTCATTCCATGTATGAAGATGACATGGTTGCTCAGTGGTACGATGACAGCGTACATGGCGACAGCTACAAGCTGATGCTTGATTATTTTGAGAATGCAGTGGTAGATCCGACTGCTATGCAGAAGTCTACACAGGCAAAAGACATCGTTAAAGAAGAGACCGATATGTACTTTAAGCAGGATCAGGATATCGATGTGACTCTGGAAAATATTGATACCAGAGTTAACGCAGCGATCCAGGAGGTTCTGGCGGGTTAAGAATAAGCAGAAATGCCAGGGGGCTGCGCCCGCGTGATCGGTGCGCGGCCCTTTTTCTGACTACAGGGCGACAGGCATAGAGATGAAAAGAAATGCATTACGGCATATTGGAAATCACCACTTGCAATAGCGATGCATTTTTCAGGACAGGGAGGAAAATTATGGCCAAAACAAAGAAAGTAAGCAAGCTTAAGGA
>JAQXGF010000006.1 GCA_029006155.1 Lachnospiraceae bacterium | reverse complement strand
TTACAACACCATTCCGATTTCCCTCCTCTTTTTGTGTCGTTATTTTGACCAAAAAGTTATTTTTTTAACGCAATATTCTGTTGAAAAAGCTGGAATTTTTACTGAGAATCTGTTATCATTTTACTTATAAACTGCGAGGATGTATCGTATGAAGCACAAAACATTTCGGGGCGGTGTTCATCCGAAGGGCTGCAAAGAGCTTTCGCTTGGAAGTCCGGTCGAAGAATTCCTTCCCTCAGGAGATCTCGTATTTCCTGTAAACCAGCACATCGGCAAGCCTGCAAAGCCTATCGTAAAAAAAGGCGATACCGTACTTGCCGGACAGTTGATTGCAGAAGCGGACGGCTTCGTTTCCGCAAACATCGTCAGTTCCTGCTCTGGCACCGTGAAAACCATTGAAGAGCGCCACACCATATCCGGAGGACGGGCCACCTGCATCGTCATCGCAAATGACGGACAGTTTACGCCGGCGCCGGGGATCGGTGTCGACCGGGACGCATCTGCCTTTTCCGGATCACAGATTCTCGATGCCATCAAATGGGCCGGGATCGTCGGCCTTGGGGGCGCGGGCTTCCCGACACACGTAAAGCTCGCCCCGCGCAATCCGGAGCAGATCGACTACGTGATCGCAAACGGATCCGAATGCGAGCCCTACATCACCTGTGACGACCAGCTGATGCGCACGCAGAGTGCCGGGATCGTTGAAGGTATGCGGCTCGTGCTCCGTCTTTTCCCAAATGCAAAAGGCGTCATCGCCATCGAAGATAATAAGCCGGAAGCCATCGAAGCGATGACCCGCGCATGTGAAGGCGACGCAAACCTCTCCGTCCTTCCGGTCATGGCCAAATACCCGGAAGGCGGCGAGCGCAGCCTGATCGGTGTCGTCACCGGACGGCAGCTCCGCTTTGGACAGCTTCCGGCGGATCTTGGCTGTGTCGTATGCAATGTCAGCACCTTAAATGCGATCTACCGTGCTGTCTGCAAGACGGAACCGCTGATGGGCCGTCTCTTTACCGTATCCGGAGACGCCGTTGCCAATCCGCACACGCTCTCCGTCCGGATCGGCACCTCCTGTGGTGAACTGCTTGAAGCAGCCGGCGGGATCAGGTCCGGCCTGGAGGCAAAGAAAATCCTCTGCGGAGGTCCGATGATGGGAATCGCAATGTCTACCCTGGATGCTCCGATCGCCAAAAACAACAATGCGCTGACTGTGCTGGCCGTGGACGAAGTCGAGCTTGCCGAGCAGCAGATGACTGCCTGTCTGCGCTGCGGGCGTTGCGGACATGTCTGTCCGATCGGACTGGTGCCGCAGATGATGGCAGAGGCTGCAGAACGCCAGGATTATGAACGCTACGAGAAAAAGCTGTACGGTCTGGACTGTATCGCCTGCGGAAGCTGTACCTATATCTGCCCGGCAAAGCGTCCGCTGATGCAGCTCTTCAAGCAGACCAAGTCCGCCATCATGGCCGCAAAGAGAAAGTGAGGGAACGGAAATGAATGAAAAATTGTTAAATATGTCTTCCAGTCCTCACGTCCGGCATTCACTTACGACCGGATCTGTGATGACCGATGTCATCCTTGCATTGCTTCCGGCAACGGTATTCGGCATTTACCGCTACGGACTCCACGCATTTCTCGTCATTCTGATCTCCGTCGTCTCTGCGACACTGGCAGAATATCTGTTTGACCGGATCGCCAAGCATCCGAATACGGTCCGCGATGGCAGCGCTATCGTCACCGGACTGCTGCTCGCGCTTTCCCTTTCACCGACCGTTCCGCTGTACCTTCCGTGCATCGGTTCTGTATTTGCGATCCTCTTTGTAAAGTGTTTCTTCGGAGGACTTGGCAAGAACTTCATGAATCCGGCGCTGACCGGCCGCTGTTTCCTGCTGATCTCCTTTGGAAGTGCCATGACCGACTTTACTGTCGACGGCATGAGTTCCGCGACCCCGATCGCAGCTTTAAAAGCCGGTGAAACGGTCGATGTCGTCGCGGAATTTCTCGGATTCGCTCCGTCTGTTATCGGTGGATCCGCACTTGCGCTGCTCATCGGTGGCATCTTCCTTATCATCACAGGTGGCATCACTTTTGAGATTCCAGTCTCCTTTATCGTCGTATTTACCGCATTCATGGCTCTGTTTGGCGGAAATGGATTTGATCCGGCATACCTGATTGCGCAGGTGTGCGGCGGCGGTATCCTGATGGGTGCTTTCTTCATGGCGACTGACCCGGTCACGAGCCCGGTGACCCGAAAAGGGCAGCTTCTGTTCGGCGGTATCGCCGGACTGCTCTCCGGACTGTTCCGGGTACTCGGCTCTTCTGCTGATTCGGTCAGCTATGCGATCATCATCTCAAATATGTTCGTGCCGTTCATCGACAAGTTCTGTATCCCGAAGCCACTCGGCTACCGCCAGACCAGCCCTTCCGGAAAGAAAGAATTTCCAAAGGCTGCTATCAACCTGACGGTCATCACGTTCTGCGCCGGCCTTGCCCTAAGCAGTGTCTATCTGCTCACAAAAGATAAAATCGCCGAGCAGGAACTCGCAGCCAGTGCCGCTTCCTATCAGGAAGTCTGCCCGGACGCCGTCAGCTTCGCGCATGACGATTCCATCGACGCGGCAGTATCTGCCCTAGATGGCAACATCTACGACGAGGCATTCGGCAAGACCTATGTCAACGATGTGGTAGTCGGAAAAGATGCCAGCGACGCTACGGTCGGATACGTCATCAGTGTTTCCAGTGCAGATGGCTATGACGGAACGATCACGCTCTCTGTCGGAATCGACACGGCAGGAACCGTTCTCGGCATTTCCTTTACCGAGCTGCACGAAACTGCCGGCATGGGTATGCTCTGTGGCGAGGATGCATTCAAGAACCAGTTCAGTGGTGTCAATACCGATGCATTTATCCTGAACAAAGCCGGTGGCAGCACTGCTGACAATGAGATCGATTCCGTATCCGGCGCTTCGACTTCTTCCGGTGCCGTTGTCAATGCAGTCAATACCGCTCTCGCTTTTTATGCGGCATCTATCAAGTAAAGGGGGAATTTCCGTATGAATAAATATGTAGAACGACTTTACAACGGCATCGTAAAGGAAAATCCCAGCCTTGTCCTGATGCTCGGCATGTGTCCGACACTGGCCGTCACCACTTCTGCGGTAAACGGCATCGGCATGGGCTTATCCACTCTCGCCGTTCTGATTTTTTCGAACCTGATCATTTCCCTGATGCGAAAAATCATCCCGGATCAGGTCCGTCTCCCGGCCTACATCGTCATCGTTGCATCGCTTGTGACGGTCGTTGATCTGCTTTTGCAGGCTTATGCACCGGGACTGTATTCCGCACTCGGCATTTATATCCCGCTGATCGTCGTAAACTGCATCATCCTCGGCCGTGCAGAAGCCTACGCAAATAAAGTCGGACCAGGGCTTGCCTTCTTCGACGGTCTCGGTATGGGGCTCGGCTTTACGATCGCGCTGACCCTGATTGGCATGATCCGCGAACTTCTCGGTGCTGGCAGCCTTTTTGGCAGGCAGATCCTTCCGGACTCAGTACCACCGATCGCGATCTTTGTCAAAGCACCGGGCGCCTTTCTTGTCATCGCACTCATCATCGCCGTAATGAACGCCTTCCACATCGCCAACCACTCGGCAGATCTGGTGAGCGGCTGCGACGGCTGCTGCAATCACTGCAGCAAAGCCGGTTGCCACAATGAATATAAGGAGGAGAAACGCGTATGAATACCTCTCTGCTTTTAATCATCATCACAACCGCGCTGGTCAACAATGTCGTGCTCAGCCAGTTCTTAGGCATCTGTTCCTTCCTCGGAGTCTCAAAACAGATCAAGACATCCCTGAGCCTCGGAGTCGCCGTTATCTTCGTCATCACCCTCTCCTCCGGCGTTGCAAGCCTGCTGTATGATTTCCTGCTTGTTCCGCTGCATCTGGAGTATCTGGAGACGATCGTATTCATCCTGGTCATCGCCTGCCTGGTACAGATCGTAGAGATGTTCCTGAAAAAGACCTCTCCGGCTATTTACAATGCACTTGGCATTTACCTTCCACTGATCACGACCAACTGTGCCGTACTCGGTGTCGCACTGACCAACGTGCAGGATGGCTACAATTTCATCCAGAGCGTTACCGCTGGCTTCGGTACCGCAGTCGGCTACACGATCTCCATCGTACTGCTTGCCGGTATCCGGGATCGCATCGATGAAGCAAGCGTTCCGCTTCCGTTCCGCGGCGCACCCGTTGTCCTTTTATCCGCAGCTCTGATGTCTATCGCATTCATGGGCTTTGCCGGACTGTCACTGTAAGGAGGTAGCTTATGTCATCGATCATTATCGCCACACTTGCAGTGGCCATCATCGGACTGCTGATCGGCATTCTGCTCGTCACAGTCGATAAAAAATTTAAAGTAGAGGTAGATGAAAAGCAGGTCGCCATCCGCGAATGCCTGCCCGGCAATAACTGCGGCGGCTGCGGCTATGCCGGCTGTGATGCCCTCGCCTCTGCTATCGCCAATCAGGAAGCACCGGTCAATGCCTGTCCGGTCGGAGGCGACCCGGTCGCAGAAAAGATCAGCCGCCTGCTCGGTCTTCAGATGGAAAAGACAGAAAAAGTCACCGCCTATGTCAAATGCTCCGGCGACTGTGAAAATGCAGCTGCAAGATGTCGCTACGTCGGCATTCACGATTGCGCTTCCGCCGCGAGCAGCGGGCTTTCCCCGTGGACCTGTGACTATGGCTGCATTGGCTTTGGCACCTGCGCTTCTGCCTGTCCGTTTGGCGCAATCACCGTCGATCAGGGTGTCGCCCATGTAGACCGCAGCAAATGCAAAGCCTGCGGCAAATGTGTCGCCGCCTGTCCGCGTCACCTCATCGAGCTCGTCCCGGAATCTGCCACCTACGCGGTGCGCTGTTCCAGCCATGACCGCGGTGCCGCCGTCAAAAAGGTCTGCAAGGCCGGATGTCTGGCCTGCAAGCTCTGCGAGAAGCAGTGTGAATCCGGTGCGATCACGGTAGAGAATAATGTCGCACATATTGATTACGAGAAGTGCACAAAATGTGGAAAATGCGCTGAGAAATGCCCGGCAGGCATCATTAAGAAGCGAAACGCTTAATCTTTGAGCGGTACCTGTCAGCATAAATATTCAAGGACAAAAAAGCCAGCATGACAGATATACAAGTATTTCCTTTTTCTTGCGTATTTGAAACATGCTGGTTTTTTATTTTTGCGAATCATTTGATCCTCTTTGATCCTCGCAGCAGTCGTCCTATATGCCCGGTCAGCAAAGCTACAGGGATGCCATATAAGCATGGCTGCCTGAAAACATACCATATCGACGAAAAAATCCTCCGGCAACTACACCGGAGGATTCCATCCATTCTTATACATTTAAACTTGAAGCTGTAAGAGAATTACTCCTCAGTCTCCTCTGCCGGAGCCTGATTCTCAAGAGCCTTCATGCTCAGGCTGATCTTCTTATCCTCGCCGTTGAAATCAACAACCTTTGCAGTGATGATCTCGCCAACCTTCAGGATATCAGACGGCTTGTCAACATGATCGTGAGAGATCTGAGAAACATGAAGCAGTGCGTCTACGCCCGGCTCAAGCTCTACAAATGCACCGAAGTCAGTCATACGTGCCACACGGCCCTCTACGACATTGCCTACTGCATACTTCTCAGCAGCAGTCAGCCACGGATTCTGATCCTCGAACTTCAGGCTCAGAGCAATCTTCTCACCCTTGATATCCTTGATCAGGACATTGAGCTTCTCGCCTACCTTGAAGACCTTCTTCGGGTTCTCAACATGTCCCCAGGACATCTCGGAAATGTGAAGCAGTCCATCTGCTCCGCCGAGGTCGATGAATGCACCAAAATCGGTAACGTTCTTTACTACGCCCTCTACGGTATCGCCTACATGGATACGCTCGAACAGCTCTTTCTGCATCTCAGCCTTTCTCGCTACGAGAAGCTGCTTGCGGTCGCCGATGATTCTTCTTCTGCGCGGATTGAACTCGGTGATCACGAACTCAATCTCCTGTCCTGCATACTTATCAAGGTTCTTCTCGTAAGTATCAGATACCAGGCTGGCCGGAATGAAGACTCTTGCCTCGTCAACGACTACGCTCAGTCCACCGGTAAGTACCTGTACAACCGGAGCCTTCAGTACTTCCTGCGTATTGAATGCCTCCTCCAGTCTCTTATTGCCCTTCTCTGCTGCAAGACGCTTATAAGTAAGCAGTACCTGTCCGTCTCCGTCGTTCACCTTCATAACCTTGGCTTCCATAGTATCTCCCGGATGAACGAGTTCGCGAAGGTCTGCATTCTGATCATTTGTGTACTCGCTTCTGGTAATGATACCGTCTGCCTTGTAACCGATGTTCAGGATAATTTCATCTTCTTTGACATCAATAACAGTGCCTTCGACTACCTCTCCATTGTGAATTGTTTTTAATGATTCTTCCAGCATTTGTTCAAAACTTAAATCTGACATTGTTTTGAAACCTCCTCAATTAAATTATTTGGGGTCGATGCCCCTGCTGTAATACCTACGCAACCCATGGATGGCAATCGCCGAATATCCAAATCTTTTAATGTCTGTATATAGTAAGTATTTGCACATTCTTTTTTGCATATTTCGAATAACTTTCTCGTATTCGAGCTGTGGCTGCCTCCAATGACAATCATGCAGTCTGCCTTCTGAGCGATCCTGCGTGCCTCTGACTGCCGCTCTTCAGTAGCGCTACATATGGTATTCAAAATATCCATTCTATCATAACTCATTTTCGAGATAATTTCAACTAATTTATCAAATTTCTTGTAATTAAATGTCGTCTGGGATACGACACAGAGCGGCTTTGCAGGATCATGCCGAAACTGCTCCGCTTCCTCCTCGGTCCCGATGACCGTCACAGCTCCGGTACACCAGCCTTTGATGCCCTCCACTTCCGGATGGCCGTCGTTGCCGATGATGACCACGTCTGCGCCCTTTTCTCCGTACTCCCGGACGATCCGGTGAATCTTCTTTACAAACGGACAGGTCGCATCCACGATGGCCAGCCCCTGCTCTTCGATCTTTCGGTAAATCCGCTCCGGTACGCCATGAGAACGGATCACAACCGTTCCCGCTGTGATATCCGCCAGCTCTTCCTCGCCCTCAATGACGCGGACACCCTGCCCGGAAAGCTCCCGGACGACTTCCTCATTGTGGATGATCGGCCCATATGTATAAATCGGCTTCCTTCCTTCCGAGATCTGCCGCTTTACCTGATCCACAGCACGCTTCACACCAAAGCAGAACCCGGCTGTTTTCGCCACTATCACTTCCATAACTGATCCCCATTCCTCTCTGCATGGCTGCTTTTGCGCCATAGCCTGTTTGCCTGTATACCGGCAGGTCTGGCTACATCCGTTCCCGTGCAAGCGTCACGATCCGTGTCACGACTTCATCGATCGTCATATCCGAACTGTCCACGAGTACTGCATCTTCTGCCTGGCGAAGCGGAGCCGTCTCCCGGTGGGAATCCCGGTAGTCGCGCTCTTCAATGTCACGCTCGATCTCTTCTAACGTGCAGCTCTCGCCCTTTTCGATCTGCTCCTGATAGCGGCGCTCAGCACGGGTCTTCACACTGGCTGTCAGGAAAATTTTCAGCTGAGCATCCGGCAGAATCATCGTCCCGATGTCCCGTCCATCCATGAGCACATCCTCTTTTGCTGCAAGCGTCCGCTGCAGCTCAGTCAGCTTCGCGCGTACCTGCGGCTTTGCAGACGAGCGACTCGTCATATCGCTGACCTGCTCGGTGCGGATCAGACCGGTGACATTTTCCCCGTTTAAAAACACCTGCTGTGTGCCATTCTCATAGCTGATCGTCACCGCAATGCCGGAAAGCTGCTTTTTCAGTGCCTCCTCATCGTCTATGTCCGTCCCCGCACGGAGCAGCCCCAGTGCGATCGTCCGGTACATCGCCCCGGTATCGACATAAATAAAAGAAAGCTCTTTTGCTGCAAGCTTTGCAATGGTACTCTTCCCGGCTCCTGCCGGTCCGTCTATCGCTATATTAAAACTCATATTCTTCCTCCATATTGCTGATATGTACACGCAAACTTCCGAGTATACATCCTTTTCTCCATGACACTACATCTGCTCCATATATAAGACACCCTGTCAGATACTCTTACCCGCCGCATAGCCGGTCGACCATGCGATCTGCAGATTGAAGCCCCCGGTCACTGCATCCAGATCCAGCACCTCTCCTGCGAAATACAGCCCGGCCACCTTTTTTGACTCCATCGTCGCCGGGTTCACTTCCCGGGTACTCACTCCGCCGCGTGTCACGATAGCTTCATTATAGTCTCGCAGACCGGTCAAAGTCAATGAAAACTCACGCGTGAGTGTCACAAGCGCCCGACGCTCCTCTTTGGAAATATCGTGTACCGGCTTGTCCTCCAGGATGCCGCTGCGCTCAATCATGATCGGAATCAGCTTTGCCGGATATAAGGCTCCGAGCACATTTTTAAACTGCTTATTCTTCGCTGCCTCAAACTCTCTCAGGATTCTGGCATCCAACTGCTCTTCGGTAAGTGCCGGTTTTAAATTGATCCGCATGTGAAGTGGATGCGCTGCCAGCTTTTTCTGTACGACGCTGCTTGCGGTCAGAATGAGCGGTCCGGTCACTCCATAATGTGTAAACATCATCTCGCCAAATTCCCGGTACAGCTCCTTTTTTCCATCCAGAATCGTCACTTCTACATTGCGAAGCGACAGTCCCTGCAGCCTTGCCGCCCAGTCCTCTGCCGTCTCCATCGGCACAAGAGACGGGGAACAGTCCGTCACCGTATGCCCGACTGCTTTTGCAAACCGATAGCCGTCCCCGGTCGAGCCGGTCGTGCGATAAGAAATGCCACCTGTCGCAACGATCACTGCATCTGCCGGTATCTTTTTCCCATCCCGCAAAACCACACCGGTGATCTTCCGTTCCGGCACTTCTTCTTTTTTCCGGCTGCCCTTTCCGTTGGATACCTCCCCCTCTTCTTCTGACCCACAGACGGTCTCCCGACCCGGAAGCGCCTCTGTCAGCAATTCCTTTACCTCTGCATGCAGCATCACTTTCACACCGCTCTTTTTCAGCCTGCCAGATAAGGCCGCGATTACATCCGACGCATGATCCGACACCGGAAATACGCGGTTGCCACGTTCTGTCTTCGTATGCATACCGGACTGTTCAAAAAAGTCGATGGTGTCCTGGCTCGTAAACCCGTAAAATGCGCTGTACAGGAATTTGCGGTTCACACAGACTGCCGCGAGCAGCTCCTCGACTTCACAGTTATTTGTCAGATTGCACCGGCCTTTTCCGGTAATATACACCTTTTTCCCAAGCTTCTCATTTTTCTCAAGCAGCGTCACGGTATGCCCACTCTCCGCCGCCGACACTGCTGCCATCATCCCGGCCGCACCGCCGCCGATTACTACCACCTTACTCATCTTCTCTTCCTCCATATAGTCATATCATCAAGCGAATATTTTCAATCCATTTTATGACGCATCATAGTCAGACAACCTCTTCGCAGTTTAAATTCTGGCTTTTGTCTATTACATCTAGTTTTTCCAAACGCATACACATTTGCATACTATCCCAATACTTTACAGAAAAAAGCGCTCCGGCCATAACGGATTCGCTATGCCCGGAGTCGCATCTTCGTTCCTGTCAAAGCGGGTATTCAATCTACCTTCCGCCAGCTCGCATCATCCCGGACATCATCCCCGCTGTTCTCTGGCAGCTGTGCGTTTTCCGAGGATGCTTCTTCTGCCTCTCCGCCCGGCATGTTGCCGCTCTTTAGCGTAAACCAGAACGCCACACCGTCCTCGCAGTTTTTCACGCCATATTCCTGATGCAGTGCTTCCATGATCGCTTTTACGATCGAAAGTCCGACGCCACTGCCGCCGTACTCGCGCGTCCGCGCCTTGTCGACTTTGTAAAATTTATCCCAGATCTGGCCAATATCGGCCTCCGGTATCTGCTCACCCGTATTAAATACCGTGACGCGCACCTTTCCGTCTGCCTCTTCTGCCGTTACCTCAATCCGGCGCTCGCCGCTGACATGGTTCAATGCGTTGCTCAGATAATTCGTGATGACCTCTTCGATCTTGAACTCATCTCCCCAGGCCGGAACGGAGTCTGCGCCGTGGTACGTGATCGTAGCCTCCTTCTGCTGCGCCAGAATCGAAATCGACTGGATCTTGTTGTGTAAAAGCATCGCCAGATCAAACCGCTCCATCACGATCTGGTCATTGCCAAATTCCAGTTGATTCAAAGTGAGCAGTTTCTGCACCATGCCGTTCATCTTCCCCGCCTCATCCATGATGACCTCGCAGTAAAAATTCCGGCTCTCTTCATCGTCATTGATGCACTCCGCCAGACCCTCTGCATAACCCTGAATGAGCGCGATCGGCGTCTTGAGCTCATGCGATACATTGGAAAGAAATTCCTTTCGCATGTCGTCAATCTTCTGCTTCTTCTCAATATCCTTCTGAAGCTCGTTATTCGCCGTCAAAAGCTCAGAATACGCCTTCTCCAGGTTCTCGGACATGCGGTTGAAATGCTCGCCAAGCTGGCCGATCTCGTTGCTTCCGCCACTTGTATACTTTGCATCAAAATCCAGCTCTGCCATCCGTTTGGAAAGCTCCGTCAGCTCGTGCAACGGCTGCGTCACACGTCTGGAAATAATCCAGATAATGACTGCCGCCAGCACCATGCCGGTCAGACAGATATACTTTACAAACTCATTGGAAACACGGACATCCTCAGCCACGCCCTCCACGCTGAACCGCATCAGGAAGGAATAGTTAGAGTCCAAAACGCCCCACATCTCCAGAAATTCCTGACCGGCTTCCTCATCATATCGTCTCTGGATCGTATAATCAGCGGTCTGCTGCAGCACTTTGACATCATCGACATCAATGCCCATCTGGTATCCGTTTAAACGTGCCCGCATCAGACGGATCTGATCATCTCCGGTCCAGATCGTACGCAGCCGCACATAATTGTCCTGATCGATGACCAGAAGCGAGACACCATTCGCCAGACAGATATTCGTCAGTTCCTCCATCCGCGCACTGTTCGAGGTATCGCTGCTGTCGGGTGCTTCATTTAAAATATCATAAGCGCCGACCAGCACCTCTTTTTTCCGCATATAATAATAATCTTCGAGGAAAAAGGTATTCACAAGATAATTTGCCAGGAACATGATAGCCATCAGCCCCATAAAGCAGACCATCAGCTGCCTGCGCAGTGACATATTCATAACATATCCCCCTTACTGCGCATCTACTTCGAATTTATAGCCCATGCCCCAGATCGTCTTGATGTAGTCCCCTTTGGCACCGAGCTTGCTGCGCAGTTTCTTGACATGTGTATCAATCGTCCGTGCATCTCCGAAATAATCATAATTCCAGACGCTGTTCAGAATCTTCTCACGGGACAATGCAATCCCCTGATTTTCCATAAAATAGGTGAGCAGCTCAAACTCCTTATAGCTCAGTTCAATCGATTTTCCGTCGATCGTCACCTCATGTGCGGCCTTGTTGACCTCAATGCCGCCTGCCCGGATCACATCGTCCGCAGCCAGCCCGCTCGTCCGGCGCAAAATCGCCTCGACACGTGCCACAAGGATCTTCGGGCTGAACGGCTTCGAGATATACTCATCGACGCCGAGTTCAAAACCAAGCAGCTCGTCCCTCTCATCGCTCTTTGCCGTCAGCATGATGATCGGCACCTGCGAATAGGACCGGATCTCCCGGCATACCTGCCAGCCGTCCATCTTCGGCATCATCACATCCAGAATCACCAGTGCGATATCCTTTGTCGCAAAGAAAATATCGATCGCCTCCGCACCGTCCCCGGCCTCCAGCACTTCAAAATCCTTCTTTACCAGAAAGTCCCGCACCAGCTTGCGCATTCTGCTCTCATCATCTACTACCAGTACTTTTAAACGTTCCATCGTGACTCCTCCCATGTTTCTGTATTGTGACCATCATAACCTGTTTCTTTGTCTATTTTGTGTTTTTTACATACCTATACGAATTTTTCTGCCGCAAGTATAGCATATGACGCCCGTTTTGGCTACCCTGACCATCTGCGTTTTCATCCTAATCGCTCACCCTGCAAGGAGATACCGGTTGTTTCACCGCGCAGGAAAATAATTCCGGTATGAGCAAAATATATGCCCCAAATCTGCCATACCCCGTTGACATTTTCCCGAAACCTGCGTATACTGGTATGGCATGTAAATGCACCTTTAAGGGCCAGTAAAGGTTTCGACGGGGGTTATGAATCTGGAGAAGCTATCCGCAGGTGATGCGTCAAATCACAAACTTAAAATTAAACGCTGAAGATAATTTAGCTATCGCTGCCTAATGGCAGCTGTCTGACACAGAGCACCTGCACTCTGTGACCCAGGCATCGACGATGCAGGAAACGACATATGCTAAGCTTTGCACATATGGGCGTATCATGAAGCTACTAAAAGCAGGAGGTTGTTCGCTGTCGCCTGCCGGAGGGAATGTCAAATAACGGACTACGATAGTAGAAGGACAGGGGATTGGCTTTCGGACACGGGTTCGATTCCCGTCTGGTCAAATATTTGTGACGTGCTCACGATGTGGGATGTTGCCTACGCAGACGCATTCAATATTTTTTGTTTGGTATATCAAATAAAATTAAAATAACGACATTGTATGTTACGAAAGCGATATACAATGTCGTTATTTTTATGGTATCATTCGGATACGCAAATCAATACAGATTCTTCACCTTAAACTCCTTCTCCACCTCGCGCCGCTGATCCCGCTTTGCGATGTCCTGGCGCTTGTCGTAGAGCTTCTTACCTTTCGCAAGGCCAATCTCTACTTTTGCCAGACTGCCCTTGAAGTAGACACGCAGCGGGACGAGGGTGTAGCCTTTCTCCGCGATCTTTCCGACCATTTTATTGATCTCCGCGCGGTGCAGCAAAAGCTTGCGCGGACGAAGCGGATCCTTGTTGAAAATATTTCCCTTCTCATACGGACTGACGTGCATGCCGTAAATGATCACTTCTCCATTTTCGATGCGGATAAACGATTCCTTGATGCTGCATTTACCCATGCGCAGCGACTTTACCTCGGTGCCGTGCAGAGAAATCCCCGCCTCATAATTGTCTTCGATAAAATAATCGTGATAGGCTTTTTTATTATTTGCAATTAATTTTACCGATTCTCCCATTCTGATTTCCTCCCAATTTTTTAATAGCTACAGACACATTTTTATTACTCATCGCAATTGAAGCATGGGACTTGCTTAATTCCGTTTAATTTACAAGCTCAAAATCCACGGTCTTCATCGCCTTGTCCGCATCTACGACCCGGATGCGGATCGTATCGCCCAGCCGGAACACCCGCCCGGTGTCAATCCCATACATCTCGTAAGTCTCTTCTTTGTAATAATAACGGTCATCGTACATGCGCGACACATGGATCAGTCCCTCGACCGTATTCGGCAGCTCGGCGTAAATGCCAAACGAAGTGATGCCGGAAATGACTGCATCGTACTCCTCGCCGATGTGCTGCTTCATGTACTCTGCCTTCTTCATCTTCACGGTGTCGCGCTCCGCCTCGTCTGCGCGGCGCTCCGTCTTGCTGCAGTGTTCGGCCACAGACGGCAACAGCTCGGTGTAATGACTGATCCGGTCTTCTTTCATCCGTCCTCGCAACACTTCTTTGATGATCCGGTGAATCTGCAGATCCGGATAACGACGGATCGGGGATGTAAAGTGGCAATAATACTTTGCCGCCAGCCCAAAATGCCCGCTGCAGGTCGTCGTATATGCCGCCTGCTTCATCGAGCGCAGGGTCATCCGGCTGATCATCGGCTCCTCCGGTGTCCCAGCGATGCGGGCGAGCAGCTTCTGAAGCTCTTTTGGATGTACTTCCTCTGACACACCCCGGATGCCATAGCCAAAATTCGCGATAAAAGCGGCCAGCGCCTTAATCTTATCCCCCTCCGGTGTCTCATGTGTCCGGTATAAAAACGGCACCTGCTGCCAGTAAAAATCTTCTGCCACCGTCTCGTTCGCCGCCAGCATGAAGTCCTCAATCAGACGCGTCGCCGTATTCTGCTCATAGGCGCGGATCTCCGTCGGCACACCGTTTTCATCCAGGATCACCTTTGCCTCCGGGAAGTCAAAGTCAATCGCGCCACGTTTTTTCCGTTTTTCCCGAAGCAGCGCCGAGAGCGTCCGCATCTCATCCAGCATCGGTGTGATCGTTCCGCATTCTGCTCGCAACGTCTCATCCTGATCTTCCAGAATTTTCTTTACTTCTGTATAGGACATCCGCCGGTCGACCCGGATCACCGTCTCTGCGATCTGATGTGATACGATATTTCCCTTCTCGTCGATGTCCATCAGACAGCTCATCGCCAGCCGGTCGACGCCTGCATTTAACGAACAAATCCCGTTCGAAAGCCGGTGTGGGAGCATCGGGATGACCCGGTCAGCCAGATATACACTCGTCCCGCGCACATACGCTTCCCGGTCCAGTGCGCTCTTCTCCTGCACATAATTGGCCACGTCCGCGATGTGTACCCCGAGATGATACCCCTTCTCGTCGACCGTCAGCGAAACCGCATCATCCAGATCCTTCGCGTCCTCGCCGTCGATCGTCACCATCTGTACGTCTCGCAGATCCAGCCGTCCTTCCATATCCGCCGAACTGACCTCCTGCGGTGTCTTCTCTGCCTGTCGCATCACTTTTTCCGGAAATTCATTCGGCAGCTCATACTGATAAACAATCGAAAGAATGTCCGTCCCCGGATCATTGATATGCCCGATGATCTCCTTCACCCGGCCTTCCGGCTTATGCTTCTCATCTCCATAGGAAGTCAGCTCCACAAGCACCTTATGTCCCTGCACTGCTCCCATACTGTGCTCCTGTGGCACAAAAATATCCGTCGTAATCCGTGGATTGTCCGGAATCACAAATCCATAGGTACGGTTCTTCTGGTACGTACCGATCACCTCATGGATGCCGTGTTCCAGAATCCGTAAAATGCGGCCTTCCTGCCGCTTTCCGGTCGATGCCGGAAGCAGAAGCACCTGAACGGTATCCTGATGCAGCGCGCCACCGACATTTTCCTCTGCAATAAAAATATCCTCCTCGCGCCCTTCCACTTCCACAAAGCCAAATCCTCTCGGATGAGCCGTAAACACGCCGGTCACGGTCTTCGCTGTCGCCTTTCGGTATTTTCCCTTAGATGTCACCTCCGCCTTTCCATCCAGAATCAGTGCATCCAGCACAGCTTTCAGCTCCGCGCGGTTCTCCTTCGGGATTTGCAGCAGCATCGCCATCTCTTTGAGCTTCATCGGCACATACTGCTTATCATTCAGCAGATCAAACAGTACCTTTTTCCGGCGTTCCATCTGCACTTCTTTTTCTGTCTTATGATCAATATCCAATCTTTTTCTCCTTTGTCCTCCGAACGAAAGAAAAAGGACCGGTGCTCTGCCGCATCGATCCTCCATCTCCTAGAAATTCAAATTCAGTACCACTGCCAGTACAACAAATGCAACGGCAAGAACTCTTGTAAACTGTACAAGCTTTCCTTCCATTGATCTTGACTTGTTCTTGCTCCAGTAGCTGTCGCCGATGCCACCGATCGCTCCAAGACCTGCATCTGCTCCCTGCTGTGCCAGAACGATCACGGACAATGCAATACTTACCAACACAAAAATAATTGTCAGAAACATTCTCACGGTAAACTACACCTCCTATGTCAAACATGTTCAGTCTAACACAAGAGCCTCAATATTTCAACCTTTTTTTGAAATTTCCAGTTTCGTGCAGCAACAAACTGCAAAGACAGGCTGGAGCAAATTTATTTGCATAAGACTGTGTTGGCAGTTTGGGATGAGCGGAACGCCCATCAGCCACAGACATAAGCTGCGTTAGCAGCGGATAGCTCGAAGAGCGAGTCTGTGGCCTGCGCACGAAACGTCTACTATCCATCGCAGCAACAAACTGCAAAGACAGGCTGGAGCAAATTTATTTGCGTAAGACTGTATTGGCAGTTTGGAACGGGTTCTCATACGTCGCAGGCAACCCGATCCAGTCCTCAATCCGCAACAGCTGATTGTACTTTGCGACCCGTTCCATGCGGCAGGGCGCGCCGGCCTTGATCTGCCCGGCCCCGACCGCCACTGCGAGGTCGGCAATTATGGTATCTTCTGTCTCACCGGAACGGTGCGAAAGGATCGTCCTGTAGCCATTTTTCTGTGCGAGCTCTATCGTGTCAAGTGCCTCCGTCAATGTCCCGATCTGGTTCACTTTTACAAGCACCGCATTTGCCGCCTGCCGTGCGATCCCTTCCGAGAGTCGCTCCGGATTTGTGACAAACAGGTCGTCTCCTACCAGCTGCGTCCGTGCACCGATCCGACCTGTCAACTCCTGCCAGCCTTCCCAGTCATTTTCATCCAGCCCATCCTCGATGGATGCAATTGGAAAGTTGATGGAAAGACGCTCCAGATAGGAGATCATCTCCTCTGTCGAACGGTAAATCTGTTTCCCCTTCATCCGGCTCTCGCCCGGAAAAAAGTATGCTTCACGCTCCGCATCGTACAGTTCACTCGCCGCTGCGTCGATCGCGATCACGACTTCCGTCTCCACCTGATATCCGGCCTTTCCGACTGCTTCGCAGAGCAGGGTGAGCACTTCCTCCGCATCCCTCAGATCCGGCGCAAATCCGCCCTCATCTCCGACACCGGTCGCCATCCGGCGTTCCTTCAAAAGCCCATGCAGGGCGTGATAAATCTCAGCCCCCATCTGCAGGGCATGTGCAAAATTCTCCGCACCGACCGGCATAATCATAAATTCCTGCAAGTCCACCGTATTATCTGCATGACAGCCACCGTTTAAAATGTTCATCATCGGCACCGGCATGGCATGCGCATGCACCCCGCCCAGATACCGGAACAGAGGCATATGCAATGACTGTGCGGCAGCAGCAGCAACCGCCAGTGACACGCCGAGAATCCCATTCGCGCCAAACCGCCTTTTATTTTCCGTACCATCCTCCCGGCGCAGAATCTGGTCGATCATCGCCTGTCGGTACACATTTTCTCCGATAACCGCATCGGCAAGCACCGTATTGACGTAATGGCACGCCTGCTCGACACCTTTTCCGCGATAACGCGCTTCTCCATCGCGCAGCTCCACAGCCTCATATGCTCCGGTCGAAGCGCCGGACGGTACCGCAGCCCGCCCGACGCTCTCATCTTCCGTCATTACTTCCACCTCGACCGTAGGGTTCCCCCTCGAGTCAAGGATCTCTCTGGCATAAACATCTACAATCGGCATATCCATACACATTCCGAAACCTCCTGACTGCTTTTCATTTCTCTCCCTGCAGTCAGTATGTCCCGAATGAATTTATTTCACTCTGTAAATGCACGTTTTCCGAATGGGTATTATTTCCGCCGGTATCTTTTATTTCATCACACGGATGATCTGTCCTATGACCGCACGATCCATATTGATGGATGCGTATGGTCCGAAGGAATTAAAAATAAACATGCTGGAAGTACCATTGTCGGATTCCAGATTCTTGCGGCTGATCCCGTACTGCTTTGACAGCGTGTCGATGCTGACATAGCTGCCATCCGAGCCGCGTCCGGCATCGTACCACAGTCCATTTCCTGCATAAATGTTTGTATGGTTATAGTCAAATGTCCATGTACAGATATCGCCCGGAAGCAGTTTTCCTTCTGCGATCAGATTGTTCGGCGTATCATAGGCGGATATGATCGCGCAACGCTTTTTCAGACGCGCCGCCACCCCGCTGTTGAAATGAATGCCACCTTCCGGCGTCCCCCAGAAGTTCTGGCTCTCGCCCAGTATCCCCATATCACGCAGCGCAAGTCTTGCCAGAAGCGCACAGTTATTATAGGAAATGCCCTTTGTCTTTAAGTCGGACTTTGCGGCGCTCCAGGTCTTTGGGTTCAGCTTGCTCTTATTGGAATAGCCCCACAGACGCCCGGCCGCCTGATCCGCGCGCACCTGATCGGAGTATCCCTGCAAAATGGACAGGAACTTTTTTGCCGCTTCCGTCGGCTCAGTCTGACGCTTTCGCTCAATGACCGTAATGCTGCAACGGACTGCCTGCGTCCCGTCCGCTTTCTGCGCTGTGACTACCGCTGTACCGGAAGATCCGCCGATCACCGTCCCCCTTGATACCGATACGACATCCGGATCGGAGCTGCCCCAGATAATGATGGCCCCATCCGTATTGGAAACGGTCAACGTATGGCTTGCCCCGGTCTCGAGGACGAGGGATGACTGACTGATCGTCATCGGAGCCGGACGGCCTTTTACCGTAACGCGGCAGGAAGCATCCTTGCCACTTCCATCCATCGTAGTCGCAGAGATGACGACCATTCCGGCCTGCAGCGCCTCCAGATTACCGGACTGGTCTACCCGCACGATATTCTCGTCGCTGCTCGTCCAGTGTACACTTTTATTGTTCGCCGACGATGGTGCGGCGATTGCCTTCAGCTTGCCGATATCGCCCTCTGTCATCACGATCCCGCGACTGCTGAGTGTCAGCTTTGTCACCGGCTGTAGTACCGTCACCTTACATTTGAGCTTCTTCTTCCCGACCTTTGCCGTGATAACTGCCGTCCCTTTTTTCTTTGCAGTCACCTTTCCTTTTGCATTGACGGTCGCCACCGAACGCTTCGAACTGGTAAAACGCACCTTTTTCTTCGTTCCTCGCACCTTCAGTGAGGCAGAGCGTCCCTTGAGCAGTGTCAGGCTCGTCTGGCTTAATGTCTCTTTCGCCGCCGCAGTCATTCCGACCGAAAGTACCAGCACGCAAAGTAAAAACACAAGCGACATCTGCCGATGCCGTCTTTGCGCGCCCACACCTCTGCCATTTGTTTGTACCTGTTTCATAAGTACCCACGTTTCATTTTACTAACCGAATAATATATCCTACCGTTGTCCCGGACATATTTACGGTCGCTGCCGGTCCAAAGGTCTTAAATACAAAGGTGCCGTTCTGATAGCCGCCAACGGCTCCGCTCCTTCCCGAATCATACCAGAGGTTATTGCCTGCATAGACATTCGTATGCTGATATTCGACCCAGGTGCAGATATCTCCCGGAAGCAGGTTTCCTTCGGACAGCAGCTGATTCGGCGTCTTGTATACTTTGATGATCTCACAGTGCTTCAGCAGCTGTTCCTTTACATTTCCGCGGAACTGAATGCCGCCTCCTGCCAGCCCCCAGAAATTCGTTGAATCTATGATCCCAAGCTCCCGCAACGCCCACCGCGGCAGCAGCGCGCAGTTGCAATACGTATAGCCTTTCTTCTGAATCATCGACAACGCCGCACTCCAAGTCGAAGCGGCACCGCTGTTGCTGTAGCGCCATACAGATCCATTTGTGCTGTCACTCTGAACGCGGTTGGAATAGTTCTGCAACACATTCAGGAATTTCCGTGCAAGGGCAGATTCGCCTGCCTGCGGCTTTATATCCGCTGAAGTATCCGTCGTAGTATCCTTCTTCGGCTCTGTCTGATTGGTTGCGTTTGCACTTGCCGTCACCGTCACTTTGCAAAAAGCGGTCATCGCTCCATCCAGCCGCCGCGCTGCGATCGTCGCGGTGCCTGCTTTTTTTGCCGTCAACGTTCCATTTGAGACGGTCACAATGTTCCGGTCGGAGGTCCCCCATGCCACCTTGCTTCCATCCGAAGTCGTTGCTTTTAATGTACCGGTCTTTCCCGCCTGCAAGGTAAGGCTGGACGAATCCAGTGTGACGGTCTTGTCAGCCTTTGGCTGTGCCGGTGCCTTTACGAGAATTTTGCACGTCGCCTTTTTTCCACTGCCATCTTTTGCCGCCGCTGTGATCACCGCCGTGCCGGAAGACACTGCTTTGAGCTTTCCTTTCGTGGTCACCGTCACGATACTTTTGTCGCTGCTCGTCCATGCGACCGTGCGAAGATTTGCATTCGTCGGCTTTACCGTCGCTTTTAATGTGTAGGTCTTACCGGCCGAGATCGCAATGCTCTTCTGATTCAGCCGGACGCTCGTGACCGGCTGCTTTACCGTCACCTTGCAACGATACGTCTTACCATCTGCACGTGCCGTGACCGTCGCCGTCCCTTTCTTCTTCGCCGTCAGACGTCCGGTCGCGCTGACCGTCACGACAGATTTTTTCGAACTTTTCCATGTGATTTTCCCGGAAACCTCTCCGGACAGTGTCAACTGCTCCGTCGCACCTTTTATCAGTGTCAGCTTTGTCTTATTTAATCCGGTCCCTGGTGCTGCCAGCGCCGCAAATGAAATACTCATCCATAATAAAAACACGAAAAACAGGCTGCAGACCCATTTCCGCCTCCCGGCATGTTCCATCCTTGTACACTCCTTCCATACATACTGCTGTCATCTGCGGCTATCCGGATTTCTATGTCACGAATCACGGTCTCCGCATTGCTTCTGTCTTGGATTATACAGGATATTTTACAGGTCTGCAACCTGTTTTTTACAAAAATGTTAAGTTTTTATTACGTTAGAACGTACCGTTTCCGTTCTGCTCCGGAACCTGGAAGAACCACTGTCCATTGGAGCCATTTTCACCGCTGTTGTCGCTGCCATCGTACAGTCCGCCGTCTGCAAACGGGTTCTCCTGCTGATCGTCCTGACTGCCCTGACTGTCGCTGCCGTCTGGCTGCTGGCTCTGATCCGAATCATCCGTCGCAGATGCCGCACCCTGCTGCAACGTAACCTCTACTTCCCGTGCCTCATAGCTTCCGTTTGTCGCGCTCTGCACTTCCAGCGTAACGGTCTCGCCGACTTTGTAGTAGCTCATCTGGTCGATCAGGTCTTCCTTATCTGTCACGCTGATGCCTTCGAATTTCGTAATGATATCGCCCTTATGGATACCTGCCTGCTCTGCGGCAGATCCCTCGGATACCTCATAGACAAATGCGCCCTGTGGCATATTGTAAAGATCCTTTGCGTCATCGGATACGTCTACGACCGTCGCACCGATATAGCCTCTCTCACTGTTGGAGAGCTTATCTCTCGTCTCACGGTTGACCAGCTCCTTCAGAATCGGAACCGCCGTATTGATCGGGATCGAATACCCCATGCTCTCGGAAGACTGACCGGCTTCTTTTGCCACATTAATACCGATGACTTCGCCGTTCGCATTGAGCAGTGCACCACCACTGTTGCCAAAGTTGATCGCCGCATCGGTCATGATGACCGGCTTGGAGAAATTATCAATCGTAATCTCACGGTTCAGTGCGCTGATAATACCGCTCGTCACGCTCTGTCCATAGCCGAGTGCGTTTCCGATCGCAATCGCTGCCTGCCCGACCTTTAATGAATCAGAATCGCCGAGCTTTGCGATCCGCAGCTGGCTCCGGACGGCCTCCGGAATATCGGAGAGCTGTACCGCGATGACCGCCAGCTCATTGTCCTTATCCATACCTTTGATCTTCGCCGGCGCGACCAGATCATCGGTGTTATCCGCCTCTGCACTGAAGCAGACATTCAGATCGCTTGTATCTGCCACGACATGGCTGTTCGTCGCGATCAGCAGCTCGTCATCATTCTGAGCGATAATGATTCCGGAAGCTGCACTCTCTGCCTCATATTCCTGCGTCCCGTAATAATAAGTCTCTATCTCTTCTACGGACTTTCCGGTAATGGCAACGATGGACGGCATGCAGTTCTCTACGACTGCTGAAACATCCGTTGTCACAATCCCGTCCGATACCGACTGTGCACCCTCGATCGCCGCGTAGGTCTCTTTTGTCTCTGTCTCCGTCTGAGCCTCTGTCTCCGTCTCGGCATCGGTCTCGGCCTCCGTCGCTGTCTCTGTCTCAGCTGCCGTCTCTTCCTCACTATCCGACGCTTCATCGCCTGCGACATTTAAGGTGATTCTCTTCTCTGTCTCGGTCTCTTTTTCTTCGGATGTCGTATTTTTCGCATCGCTGCTGTCATCATCTGCCATATTCAGCGTAATCCGTGTCTCCGTCTCCTCCGCCTGTACGGAAGTCGGATAATTCTTTCCTGACACTGCAGATGCTCCGAGCAGTACCACACCTGCCATCGCGATCGCGCCGTAACGCTTCCATGCATTTGGCTTCTTATTTTTGTTTATCATAAAAAAATCCCCTTTCTGGCATTTGCATATTTCCTTTTTTCTCCTATTACTATACGGGACTTTTGTGTCAAAACTGTGAAATTAAAGTGTAAAAAATGAGGACGAAAAAAAAGACCCTCAGAACCTCAGATTTACTCCAAAGTTCTAAGAGTCTTCCTCTTCCTTCCATTATTTTACAAGCAGGCTCTCTCCGGTCATCTCTTTTGGCTGCTCCATGCCCATCAGCTCGATCAGAGTCGGGATGATGTCAGCCAGACGGCCGCCCTCACGCAGCTTGTACTGCGGATCTGCATTTACAAGGATAAACGGAACCTGATTGGTCGTATGCGCGGTAAACGGCTCACCGGTCGTGTAGTCGATCATCTGCTCTGCGTTACCGTGGTCTGCACAGATAAACATCTGAGCGTCTACTTTCTTCACTGCCGCTACGACCTTGCCTACGCACTCATCCACTGCCTCGATCGCTTTGATCGCTGCCGGGATGACGCCGGTATGGCCGACCATATCCGGGTTTGCAAAGTTCGTGATGATCACATCGTACTTGCCGGAAGTGATCGCACCAACGACTTTGTCGCATACTTCGTACACACTCATCTCCGGCTGCAGGTCATACGTCGCTACTTTCGGGGACTTGACCAGAATCCGGTCCTCGCCCTCGTTCGGAGCCTCGACACCGCCGTTGAAGAAGAAGGTAACGTGTGCATACTTCTCAGTCTCAGCGATTCTCGCCTGCGTCATATGATGGGCAGCCAGATACTCGCCAAAGGTATTCGTGATCGCGATCTTCTTGAACGCGATGTATTTATTCGGGATGGTCACATCGTACTCGGTAAAGCATACGTATACGACCTGCTTGCGTGCGCCACGGTCAAAGCCGTCAAACTCATCACAGCAGAACGTGCGGGTGATCTCTCTTGCGCGGTCCGGACGGAAGTTGAAGAAGATGATAGAATCGCCATCCTGTACGGTCGCGGTCGGCTTGCCATCCTTCATGACAACGGTCGGAAGCACAAACTCATCGGTCACGCCGTTTGCATAGGAATTTACGACTGCCTCTACGCCGGATGCTGCCTGCTCGCCCTCGCCGAGTGTCAGTGCACGGTATGCCTTCTCGACACGGTCCCAGCGGTTGTCACGGTCCATTGCGTAATAACGTCCGCTCACGGTCGCAATCTCACCGATGCCGATCTTCTGCATCTCATCCGTCAGTGCCTGTACGTAATCCTTTCCGGACTCCGGCGGAGTATCTCTTCCGTCGAGGAAGCAGTGTACATAGACCTTCTTCAGCTCATAGCGCTTTGCCATCTCGAGCAACGCATAAAGATGTGTGATATGGCTGTGTACGCCACCATCGGAAAGCAGTCCGTAAAGATGAAGCGCAGTGTCATGCTCTTTTGCGTTTTCCATTGCACGCTTCAGCTCTGCATTTTCAAAAAAATCGCCATCCTGGATCTCTTTTGTAATTCTGGTCAGATCCTGATATACGATGCGGCCTGCACCCATGTTCAGATGTCCGACCTCAGAATTGCCCATCTGTCCGTCCGGCAGTCCGACTGCCAGTCCGCTCGCATTTCCTCTTACAAACGGGTACTTTGCCATCAGATCATCCATCACCGGAGTCTTGGCCAGTGCGATCGCATTGCCCTCTGTCTTATCATTGAGTCCATATCCATCGAGAATCATCAAAATCGTTGGTCTCTTCATATTCTTTCTCCTCATTCTATATGGTGTATTCTATGCAAAACCTGAATCTGCCTCATGTCAGCCAGTTTTTTCTGCCGCTACGATTATAGCACGGCTATTTTGGAAACGCAATGCCCCTTTTATTTCTTATAGTTTGCGCAGACGCCATTTTCATCAAAACGGTATTTGCCGACTTTGCAGCTCTTTTTCATCACGCCGTCTTTTTTATTAAAGTAATACCATTTTCCTTTGATTTTCGTCCATCCAGCCGCACGCACACCGTCACTCTTCGTATAATATTTGTTATCGCCAAAGGTAAGCCAGCCTTTGCGCATCTGCCCGGTCTGTGTGCTGAAATAATAAATTTTACCGCGATACTTTGTCCAGCCCGTGCATGCCTTTCCGGTCTTCGTACCGAGCAGGTATTTCTTTCCTCCGACTGTCAGCCAGCCGTATTTCCGTACGCCGTTCTTGTCCAGATAGTAGCGTCCTCCGTCCACCTTTACCCAGCCGGTCGCCCGTGCACCATCGGCCTTCAGATAATAATATTTGCTGCCAAGCTTCAGCCAGCCGGTCTGCATCGCACCGGTCTTCGGGCTGAAGTAGTAATACTTGCCGCTGATTTTCTTCCAGCCACTTACACGGTAGCCGCTCGCATCCAGATAAAATTTATCCTCGCCGACTGTCAACCAGCCCTTCTTTGCCCTTGTACCGTCTGCCTTCTGGTACCAGTATTTCTTGCCGCTTACCTTCCAGCCCGCCTGCGCTTTTACGTCTTCCGACGGCTTTTCCGTCTCGCCGCTTCCGGTATCCGCCTTTGTCAGGGCATGTGTCCGCGGTGTCACGATCTTTGTATAATCCTTATAGGAATAATCCAGGTCCACATTTGTCGTAATACCGCTGACTTTTCCTTTGTTGGTATACTGCCACATCGAGAGCGGCTTAAAAGAAGTCGAAGATGCCCAGCGCGCCACCCATTTGTCGTACTTCGTCAGGCGGGTTAGATCCAGACTGTTATCCAGCCAGCTCTGGCTCGCGTAGACCATCGGATAATAACCGGCCTTTTCGATCTCTTCCAGAAATGCAATCGTAATGTCGGTACGCTGTTTGTTTGTCATTTTGCGGTGTACCTCGTCTTCGATGTCGAAGGCCACCGGATAACTGATCTTATAGCCATCGATCATATCCAGCATGAACTGTGCCTCTTTCTTCGCGGTCTTTACATCACCCGCCTCAGAATAGAGGTATACGCCGACCTCAATGCCGTTCGCCAGTGCATTTTTTATATTGTAGGTAAACTCCGTATCCGGGACGCGCACCCCATTGTGGTAGCGCCCGATCCCGAGCATGACAAACTCCACACCGCTCGCCTTTACCTTCTTCCAGTCTACCTTTCCCTGCCAGCGGGAAACATCGATTCCTTTTATCTTTGTCGCCGCCTGTGCGCTTCCGGCCGGAAGCATAAGCAAGGTCAGAAGAAGCAGCAGAAAAGATGTACCAATCCGTCTGATACTGTGCCATATGCGATCCATAAAATCCTCCTTTTCATCCTGGTACGCTCAGAATTACTCCTTAAATACTGCACGAAATCGCCCTTATCATAACATACCTTTTCCGGTTTTGCTACTTTTTTCATTCCGCCTGCATCTAAATTTCCGTTTAGTCCGGAATCACCGGTACAGCATCTGCCGGAATCGGACAGGTGTAGCCTTCTTTTGTGCGAATCTCGTATTCCTTCCGCGCTTCTTTTAAGAATTCCGGATTCCGGTAAAGATCAATCGCCGCTGCTGCCAGCACCTTTCCGGCATGAAGCGCCGCCTTGTGCCCGATCTCGGTCCGGTCACAGGAGACGTTCTGCCAGCTGTGTCCCGGACAGCCATTCGGCCATGCTGCGACATGGATCTGTGCCGTCGGCGTCAGCCAGCTGACATCTCCGACATCTGTAGATCCCGCCTTGAACGCATCCCCCTGGTAGAGCGGAGCAAGAAACGCATTCATCGCATGTCCGTTCTGCACCCGCATCTGCCGCACCTCTTCTGCCAGTACCGGATCATTTTCCGCTGCCACACCCGGAAGCGCATCGCTGCCCGGATAGGTCTTCGCCAGCGCATCCGCATAAGCATGCTCCTCTTCCGTATAGGAAGGAACGCCAAGCGCCGCAAAGTTCTCATACAGCACTTTCTCCAGCGCATGGTTCGTCACCGTGTCTGCCAGACCGTCGATAAATTTTCGTTCAAACGTCGTATCGGTCATCAGTGCCGCACCTTCTGCGATCCGGTCGACCCGCGCCTGCAGTTCCACCGCCTCTGACACGTGGTTGGAGCGCACCATGTAAAGTACACTCGCACGCGGCTGTACGACATTCGGGCTGCATCCGCCTGCATCGGTGATGGCATAATGGACTCTCGCCCGGTCACTCATATGCTCGCGCAAAAACTGTACGCCGATGTTCATCAGCTCGACCGCATCCAGTGCACTGCGGCCCTTCTCCGGTGCTCCCGAAGCATGGGATGCCACTCCGGTAAATTTATACTGCACTTGAATGCAGGAGTTGGAAGACCCGGTCTCGACCTCATTCACATCTTCCGGGTGCCAGGTCAGCGCCGCATCCAGTGTACGCCACACGCCATCCCGTGCCATGAATGCCTTCGCCGCTCCGCCTTCCTCTCCCGGACAGCCATAGAGTACGACGGTACCTGGCGCACCGGTCTGCTTCAGATACGCGCGTATGCCGATCGCCGCTGCCATCGCACCCGCCCCGAGCAGGTTGTGTCCGCAGCCATGTCCGCTGCCACCCGGCGTCAGCTCTTCCCGCGTCAGGCTGCCGGCCTTCTGGGAAAGCCCGGAAAGCGCATCATACTCTGCCAGAATTCCAATCAGCGGTCTCCCGCTGCCGTAGGTCGCAGAAAATGCCGTCGCAATCCCACAGATTCCTTTTTCTACCTGAAATCCTTCTTTTTCCAGCACATCACAGTACAGGGCCGCCGACTTCTCCTCCTGCAAAGAGAGTTCTGCATACTCCCAGATGTGATCTGCCACGTTCGTAATGACGTCCCGTTTCGTCTCAATTGTATCGATCGCTACCTGCTTTTCCGGTATCATGTTTCTCTTCCTCCCTTATAAACGACATATTGTCTGAATCTTTTTTGTCCGTTATATTATAAGATACAAGGGTCAAAAGGTCATGCGTTTCATGCTTGCATGACATCATGATTTATTGACCCCAACATCATTATAAAAAAGTGCGCAAAACCACGCGGAAATATTTGAAGTTCCAAAAATGCAGCAGGCAGCAAAATGTCGCATTTCGCGCCATCTCACTGCCATGATCCAACCAGAAGAATGTTTCATCTCTGATCTTTATAATACTTTCGATAAGAAATCCTGCAACCGCGGATGCTTCGGGTGTTCAAAAATCTCTTCCGGTGTGCCCTCTTCGAGCAGCTTTCCATCCGCCATGAAGAGCACACGGTTGCCGACTTCACGCGCGAATCCCATCTCATGGGTCACACACACCATCGTCATACCTTCTTTTGCCAGCTCCTTCATAACATCCAGCACTTCACCTACCATCTCCGGGTCAAGTGCGGACGTCGGCTCATCAAACAGCATCACTTCTGGTTCCATTGCCAGCGCACGCACGATCGCCACACGCTGCTTCTGTCCTCCAGAGAGCTGGATCGGATAGGCATCCGCACGGTCCTTCAGGCCGACGCGGTCCAGCAGCTGCAATGCCTTCTGTTCTGCATCGGCACGGCTGATGCCTTTTACCTTCATCGGTGCCAGCACCATATTTTCCAGAATAGTCATATGCGGAAACAGATTAAAATGCTGGAATACCATGCCCATCTTCTGACGCAGTGCGTCGATATCCAGTTTTACGGTCTTTCCATTTGCATCCTTGTACTTTTTCTTTGTGATGTCCACGCCGTCAAAGACAATCGCTCCACCGGTCGGCTCCTCCAGCAGATTGAGGCTGCGCAGAAATGTCGATTTACCGGAACCGGACGGACCGATGACTACCATGACATCCCCGCGGTAAATATCCGTCGTCACGCCGTCGAGTGCCTTGATCGTACCCATCTTATAGTGCTTCTTTAAGTCGGTCACCTGAATCAGTTTATCTCTTGTCGCCACGGCTCATTCTCCTTTCAAAATATGCAATCAGCTTCGAAGTCGGGAAGCACAGGCAGAAATAAATGGCTGTCGCCACGAGCAGCGGCTCAATGATAATAAAGGTCGCGCCCTTGACCGCATTGACTGCAAACATAATATCCTGCACGCCGATCGTATAGGTGATCGCAGACTCCTTAATGATAACGACGAACTCATTTGCGATCGCCGGAAGGATGTTCTTCAGTGCCTGCGGGAAAATGATATAGCGCAGGTTCTGTACCTGAGAAAGTCCCAGGGAACGCGCCGCCTCGGTCTGTCCGCCGTCAATCGACTGGATACCGGAACGGATGATCTCACACAAATATGCGCCGGAATTCATGCCGAGCGCTACAACACCTGGAAAGAACCGGTCAAATTTGATAAAGCCAAACATCTGGAAGGACGGAAGCTTTATAAGAGAAAATACGCCATAGTAAATAATAAAAATCTGCACGAGGACAGGCGTAGAACGAAGGATCTCGACGTACGCCGTCGCCAGAAAACTCAGCGGATTGAACCGGCTGATCGCTGCGAGTATGCCGGATTCCTTCTGATGCCCGTCTTTATCCAGTCCGAGGAACCGAAACGGACGGACATTCGAGAGACGCATCAGCGCCAGCAGAAGCGCGATGACGAAGCCGATTGCGACCGTAAAAGCCGATAAGAGAACGGTGACAAGAAGTCCCTGCCGAAACAGCTGGGCATACGGTGCAATTTTAGGAAAATTACTGAGTTGAATGAAACTGTCCATCTTCTGCTCCTTTCAGCTTAAAAGCTGCTACATCTCATAAAACAATGCAGCAGCTTTTTATTCAGAAAATCATGTGATACGGGAATTACTCGGTAACTGCCTCGGTAGAAGCTTCCGCTACCTCGCCGTTGTCATCCAGAAGACCTTCATACTTCTCTCCAGCCGCAAGTGCATTTGCCTCAGCGATGTAGTCCTCAAGGGAACCATCCTTCTTCGCAGCTGCGATTGCCGCATTGACTGCTTCCATCAGCCCTGCATTGTCTTTGGATACACCAATCGCGGAACCCTTTACATCATACGGAACATCCAGTACAAGCTCCAGATCCGGATAGTTCTTCTGATAGCTCTTCGCTACATCTGTCTCAATAAAAGCTGCTTCCAGCTTGCCTGCCAGCAGCTCGGAGATAATGTCCGTTACCTTCGGGAGGGATACAATATCTGCATCCGGAGTATTCTCATTTGCCAGATCCAGCTGAATGGAACCGGTCTGAGCACCAACGGATACGTCAGAATTGTTGACTGCATCAAAGCTGTTGTACTTATCTGCATTGTCCTTTAACGTAACGAGAGACTGTCCTCCCTCATAGTAAATATCAGAGAAATCCATGATCGCTTCACGTGCCGGATCCGGGGAAAGTCCTGCCATGCCAAGGTCTACGGACTTGGTCTGCAGCTCGGTCAGTACGCCATCAAAGTCAACGGTAACGACTTCCAGCTCCAGTCCCATGTAATCTGCAATGTACTGTGCAAGCGCAATGTCAAAGCCTGCCAGAGACGGTGTGCCATCCTCATCGATCGCATAGAACTCATACGGTGCGAAATCCGGGCTCGTCGCTACGGTCAGCTTGCCCTCCGTTACGGTCTCTACATCAGAGAAATCAACGGCTGCCTCTGTGCCTGCCTCTGTTGCTCCCTCTGTACTCTCCTCTGCAAACGCGGTCATAGAAGCTGTCATGCAGCCGATCAGCATAAGCGCTACAATTTTTCTTTTCATATCTGTTCCTCCTCCTGCATGATGCCATGCATAATTATAAAATGAATCCAACTTTTATTCATTATAGCTGTTTTTTCTAAATATGCAAGCACAATCGTAAAAAGAATGCGCTTTTTCTTCTAAAATCAACACCGTGCCGGCAGCTGTACAGCTCCAGATATCAGAATTCAAATGCAGATAACGGCGATCCACCAGACAAAAGAGGACATAAACCATCATTGCCAGACACCCGCACAAAAGCCGAACTCCGCCATAGCGCCGACATGCGCCAATCCCGACAGCCGTTGCCTCCATATAGGAAATCCCCGGCAGCCAGTATACGGTGCCAAAGAGCAGGATCAGAAGATACAGCAAATTCAGCATTCCCATCAGAAGCAACGCAAAGTCCTTGGTCGGACTGAAATGAACGACCAGTGGCTGATACAGCGATCGCCAGCAAAGGACAATGGCCGTTGCGACCAGCCATAAAACAAAGCCCTGATACGATTCTTTTTTCACTCGTGCACTCACGCTCCTTTTTCTTTTTAACCGATTCAAGTCCTATCATTTATCCTTGTCCGTCCCGCCGGCATCCCGTTCTTCGCATCCCACAGGATCAACAGCGTCCCCTGATGTACCTCAATGCTGCTCTCTTCACCGATAAACTCATTGCTGACGCCAAGTGTCTTATCATTCGTCATCTGTGCGTCATGCAGCTGATACTTCAGATTGTGCTCCCAGATTCCACTCGCGGCAGTGTCCATACTGAACACAGAGATCATGCCGGTGGCTTCTCTGGCAAAGCAGATCCGTTCGCCTGTGATCGCCGTAATGATCTGTCCTTCTCCAATCAGATAGGCGATATCACCCGCTTTGGAAATCCCAGTCAAAAGCTGAAAATTGCCCATCGTATGATCCAGCCGTCCGCCCAGACCTCCATAAAGATAAAAGGTATGATAGCCCTGCTCCTGTGCGTAGGCCACCGCCAGTGCCATATCCGTGTCATCTTTGATCGGAGAATGCCGCAGCAGATGCTCATGCTCCGGCACCCGCTTTAAGGAATCAAAATCTCCGAGCAGCACATCCGGCTCTATGCCAAGCTCCTTTAAATAAGTATAACCACCGTCTGCCGCGATAACAAGATCGCCTTCCTGCGGGCGTTCCAGCAGCCCGTCAAAGCTCCCTGCACCGACAATCCAGCATACATTTTCTCTGACTTCCTGTCGCATATGATCTCCTCCTGTATTCTTTTCTAATACTTAATCCCTCCGCCATGTTAAAAATCCTTCAAATTTTCATTCAACTTCTTTTTAACCTGTCGGATGTCATCCGCCTGCTTTCTCCTGATGCGCCATTTCTTTGCCTCCACAGGCAACAAATCAGGCACCCTCTACGTCTTTTATAGAAAAGGCCGCCGCAACTTCCATTGCGGCAGCCCTGTTATCTGTCACTTCTTATAAACATTCAGAAGTAAACTCTGGTCATCCTTATACC
The DNA here is from genome assembly GCA_029006155.1 of Lachnospiraceae bacterium. Lineage (GTDB taxonomy): Bacteria > Bacillota > Clostridia > Lachnospirales > Lachnospiraceae > Choladousia. Next base: position 19,345 of record JAQXGF010000006.1, on the reverse strand, counting down.
GGATATGCCTTATTCTTTGCATCTGCAACGGTCGGATCTACCTTTTTCTCCTGAGCCTCTCTGTACTTGAAGAAATCAGTAGCCACCTGCGGGAACAGTGCATAGGTCAGAACGTCCTCATCCTGCTCGGACCACTGAGCCATCTCGCCACGCAGGGTATCCAGCTCATCCGGGATCAGATCTGCCGGACGGCAAGTGATGACTTCTGCATCACCGATGCACTTCTTCTGTACTTCCTTATTGAACGGCTTGATCGTAGCGCCGTACTTACCACACAGAACATCCTTTGTCTGCTGCGGAACCATCTTGTAACGCTCACCGTTGATGACGTTCATAACGGCCTGTGTACCAACGATCTGGGAAGACGGAGTAACAAGCGGGCACTCACCGAGGTCCTTACGAACACGCGGAACCTCTTCCAGTACCTGATAGTACTTGTCCTCTGCATGCAGATCCTTCAGCTGAGAAGTCAGGTTCGAAAGCATGCCGCCCGGTACCTGATACAGCAGCGTCTTGATGTTGACACCAAGGTTCTTCGGGTTCAGCAGACCGCTCTTGAGCGCCTCGTCACGCATCGGACGGAAGTAATCTGCGATCTCATCAAGCAGCTTGGAATCAAATCCGGTATCATACGGAGTACCCTTGAAGGTCTCAACCATAACTTCCGTTGCCGGCTGGGAAGTACCAAGCGCGAACGGAGACATTGCACAGTCGATGACATCTACGCCAGCCTCAACTGCCTTTAAGTAAGTCATGGAAGCAACGCCGGATGTATAGTGTGTATGCAGCTGAATCGGGATGCTGACATTCTCTTTCAGTGCGGTAATCAGCTCGGTTGCCTTATACGGAAGCAGCAGACCTGCCATATCCTTGACACAGATGGAGTTTGCACCCATATCCTCGATACGCTTTGCCAGGTCTACCCAGTACTCCAGTGTGTAAGCATCGCCCAGAGTGTAGGACATTGCTACCTGTGCATGGCCCTTCTCCTTGTTTGCAGCGGATACTGCTGTCTGAAGGTTGCGCATATCGTTCATGCAGTCGAAGATACGGATGATATCGATACCATTTGCGATGGACTTCTGTACGAAGTACTCTACGACATCGTCTGCATACGGACGGTAACCCAAGATGTTCTGTCCACGGAACAGCATCTGCAGCTTCGTGTTCTTGAAGCCATCTCTTAACTTACGCAGTCTCTCCCACGGATCTTCATGCAGGAAACGAAGGGAAGCATCGAATGTCGCACCACCCCAGCACTCTACAGAATGATATCCAACTTTATCCAGCTTATCTACGATCGGGAGCATCTGCTCGGTCGTCATACGTGTTGCAATCAGAGACTGATGCGCATCACGAAGGATGGTCTCAGTAATCTTAATTGGTTTTTTAACTTGTTCAGCCATTTTGTTCCTCCTGTATTGAACTTACGAACATAAATTATATTTTATACTCCGAAAATAGCCATGAAAGTTCCGGCTGCTACTGCAGTACCGATAACACCTGCTACGTTCGGTCCCATTGCATGCATCAGCAGGAAGTTCGTCGGATCTGCCTCCGCGCCGACCTTCTGGGATACACGGGCTGCCATCGGAACGGCAGATACACCGGCAGAACCGATCAACGGATTGATCTTGCCACCGGAAAGCTTGCACATCAGCTTACCAAGCAGAACACCGCCTGCGGTACCGAATGCAAATGCTGCCAGACCAAGGACAACGATCTTGATCGTGTTCAGGTTCAGGAATGCCTCTGCACTCGTGGTAGCTCCTACGGAAGTACCAAGCAGGATAACGACGATGTACATCATTGCATTGGAAGCGGTCTCTGTCAGCTGCTTTACAACACCACTCTCGCGGAAGAGGTTACCGAGCATCAGCATACCTACGAGCGGAGCCGTGGACGGAAGCAGCATACAAACAACGATGGTAATAACGATCGGGAAGAGAATCTTCTCCAGCTTGGATACCGGACGAAGCTGCTGCATCTTGATCTCACGCTCTTCTTTGGTCGTCAGTGCCTTCATGATCGGCGGCTGAATGATCGGAACGAGAGACATGTAGGAGTATGCAGCTACGGCGATCGGTCCCATCAGAGCGGTCTGTCCGAGCTTACCTGCAAGGAAAATGGAGGTCGGGCCGTCTGCACCACCGATGATAGAGATCGCTGCTGCAGCCTTACCATTGAATCCAAGAGCGATTGCAAGGAAGTAAGCAACATAGATACCGAGCTGAGCGGCTGCACCGAGCAGGAAGCTGATCGGGTTCGCAATCAGCGGGCCGAAGTCTGTCATCGCGCCGACACCCATGAAGATCAGGGACGGAAGAATGGACCATTCATCCATCAGATAGAAATAATGAAGCAATCCGCCTGCATGCTCGATTCCGGCTGCATCCACATACGGCTCTGCCATGATATCCGGATAGATATTTACGAGCAGCATACCGAATGCGATCGGAACAAGAAGCAGAGGCTCAAAACCGTGTTTAATTGCCAGATACAGGAAGACACACGCTACTGCGATCATGACGTAGTTGCCTACCGTCAGATTCATGAACGCCGTCTGATCCAGTAAGTTGGACAACGTATTTAAAACGTAAGACATTTTTTTACCTCCAGTTTGTAATTAGACAGTCCAAGACGTCAGTTCTCCTTAGTTCAGAGTAGCCAGAACGTCACCGGACTCTACTGCTGCACCAGCAGCAACGTCGATGCTTGCTACCGTACCATCCTGCGGAGCAACAACCGGGATCTCCATCTTCATAGCCTCAAGAATGATGATGCTGTCACCCTTCTTGACTGCCTGTCCTACGCTTGCCTCTACCTTGTATACCTTACCCGGAACGGAAGCGGTCACTTTTACAGAACCAGCGCCTGCTGCCGGAGCGGCTGCCTTCGGTGCTGCCGGAGCGGCCTTCGGTGCTGCTTTCGGAGCAGCCTTCGGTGCTGCTGCCGGAGCTGCAGAACCGGTACCTTCTTCAACGGTTACGTCATATACATTGCCATTTACTGTAATTGTATAGCTTTTCATTTTGATTTCCTCCTGTACTTAGGCTCTCTGCCAGTTTCTTTTATTTGCCTTTTTAATGGAACGAACTACAAATCCATCGCTGGATGTATTCTCAGATGCCGCGATCGCAGCGGTGATAACCGCTACCAGCTCAAGGTCATCCGTGAGGTCTTCCTCCTCTTCCTCCACTTCCGGAGCTGCAAAGGTGACCGGAGCTGCCGGAGCGACCGGCTCATTCTCTTTTGCCTTCTTCTCGATCATATCCGGAATGATGTGGAGCTTTCCGATCAGCCAGCTCAAAAACAGCAGGGTCACGAATACGATACCAAGACCCATAACGGTATTCAAAGCCGCACGCTCGATCAGCTTGCTCATCGGGTAGTCGATCTCCCAGCTGAAGGATACGCTCTGATCCTTCTGGTTTGCTTCATAAACAACGGTGACGTCGGTATTGTCATCCAGCTTGTCATATTTTGCCTTGCAGGTGATCGTCATCGTGTAGCCATCCTCGGAAAGTCCGCTCTCCACGCTCTCGATCTCGACAAAATTACCAAGCTCTTCTTTTACAGAACTCCAGTTGGCAGCGATCAGGGCGGTCGACGCATTGTCACTCGCCTTCATCTGCTCGAGCTGCTCATCTGTGTAGCCTGCGATCTCTGTCAGGTACTGAGCCATTGCCTGCTTCAGCTGCTCTTCCTGAGAAAGGGCTTCTGTCTCAGCGACCTCAGACTCCGCCTCTGCCACTTCAGACTCTACCTCTGCCGCATCCGACTCCAGCTCTTTGATCTCTTCTGCTGCCGCATCGGTCGTTGCTTCTGTTGCCTGCTCTGTCGCCTTTGTCTCCGCTTCCTCCGCATATACGCCCATGGAAAGAACGGATACAGACAGGCCAAGTGCAAGCAGTACTGCGCTTAATCTACGTTTCATGTGATTCACCTCGCTTAGACGGTTCCGTGCTTTTTGGACGGGCGATCATCTCTCTTTGTGAATAACATCTCAAATGCGCCGATGACATACTTTCTGGTGTCCTCTGCTGCGATAATGTTATCTACATATCCTCTCTTTGCTGCTGCCATAGAGCTGGACTGAAGGGTCGCATACTCTGCTGCCTTCTCGTTGATGGTCTGCATATCAGCGCCATCGTACATGATCTTGGCTGCAAGCTGTGCATCCATCATACCGATCTGTGCATTTTCCCATGCGAACGTCATATCTGCCCCGATGGACTTGCTGTTCATTGCAACGTATGCGCTGCCGAATGCCTTACCAGTGATGACATTTACCTTCGGAACGGTCGCATTTGCAAATGCGTAAGTCAGCTTTGCGGCTGCCTTTGCGATACGCTTTTCAGAGCACTTGCATGCCTTGAAGCCTGCTACGTTCGTAAAGGAAACAACCGGAATCTCAAATGCGTCGCAGAATTCTACGAAAGCAGCTGCCTTCTCTGCACCTCTTGCACTCAGAACAGAGTCAAAGCTCTCTGCTACCTGTCCGTCCTCACCATACAGTTCTGTACGGTTCGCTACTGCGCCGACGGTCGTGCCATTCAGGCGAAGGAAGCCAACAACCATATCCTTTGCATAAGCAGCCTTTACTTCTACAAAGTTGTTATCATCTGCGATATTGGAAAGAAGGATCGCCGGATCGCCCGCTGCATTCGCAAGATCTGTACATACGCGGTTCAGGTCATCGGTGCACTCCTCATAAGACATATCATCCTCGTTGTTCGCCGGAAGCATGGAAACGAGCTCACGGATACCTGCCATGATCTCATCCTCTGTGCCGGTGAAATCCACCAGACCGGTCTCTTCGCTCTGGAATGCTGCGGATGCGGTGTCACATTTGTCCTTGCTGTTTCCGTCAAGTGCATTCGGAGAGTTTACAAAAAGCTCAGCCTTCTTGCCTTCCATGAATGTAAAATCAGTCAGTGCCGGTACAAGGGCAAGTCCGCCGCCGCATCTTCCGAAGATGGCAGTAATCTGCGGAATAACGCCGGATGCCATTGTCTGCTTCAGATAAATCTCACCAAATGCGCTCAGTGCATCGGTAGACTCCTGAAGTCTCAGGCCCGCGCAGTCGAGCAGTCCGATCACCGGAGCACCCACTTTCATTGCCATGTCATACAGACCTGCAATCTTCTTTGCGTGCATCTCTCCGATGGTACCGCCCAGTACGGAAGCGTCCTGGCTGTAAACATATACCAGGTGTCCGTCGATCACACCGTATCCGGTCACTACGCCGTCTCCCGGTGTCTCTGTCTGCTGCATGTTGAAATCAGTGCTTCTGGCAGTTACATATCCACCGATTTCAACAAAACTGTTCTCATCAAGCAAAGAAGCAATTCTTGTGCTTGCCAAGCTTTGTGCTGTATTACTCATTCTATCAGCCCTCCATGTTCTATTTTAAAAAGTTTTTCCAATTTCTGCCGACTATAATACTACATTGTTTGCCAAAAAATTGCAAGCATTTTTGGTAATTAATTCTCATTCTCCGACGCATAAACATGCAACTTTTTACAGAAAGAACCATTTCAAAATTTTCCCAATATGCCAATCCGCATCCGCTGCTTCCACATCCGCTGCCGCCCGGATCGGGCTTACTGCGATCTCCTCGCCGTCCAGACAATAGCGCACACTGCCGACCTGCTCGCCTGCCTTTACCGGTGCTGTAAGCGGCGTGTCTAAAAATACCTGCCGCCCCACCTGCTCCGTATCGCGCATCAGAACGGTAAATGTCCCGGTATCCGCGCGCACCGGCACTGAATCTGCCTGCCCGCCTTCGACCGGAAGGAGCCGGTCCGCAAAGCTCTCATCTTCGATGGTTCTCTTTTGAAAGGAGTCAAGCCCATAGTCCATCAGCCGCCGCGTATCCGACCACTTCCAGCTCCTGTGTCCCGGCCAGCCACAGGCGAGCAGGGATACGATGTACAGCCGTTCTCCATCCCGCAGAGCCCCGACATAGCAGTAGCCTGCTTTCGCTGTAAATCCTGTCTTCCCGGTCAGCGCCCCGTCCATCATCGTCAGGAATGCATTGTGATTTGCGCAGTCGTAATGGGCTGTCTTTTCTATATTAGAAAAAGAATAGCTGGCGGCCTGCGTCACTGCAAGGAAGGACTCTGCCTTTGGCGATTCCGTAATACAGTAGCGCAGAATGTTTGCCAGGTCCGCTGCTGTCGTGTGATGCCAGGTTCCACGTTCTTCCCCCGCATCGAGCCCGTTTGGTGTCAGAAAACAGGTGTTTTCACATCCGACCGCTGCCGCTTTTTCATTCATTTTGCCGGCAAACGTTTCCACTGATCCGGCTACAGACTCCGCGATACACACCGCGGTATCGTTGTGGGATTCCAGCATCAGAGAATAAAGCAGGTCGCGCAGGTAAAATTGCTCGCCTTCCCGCATCCCAAGCTTTACCTGAGGCTGCGAAGTAGCATTGGCCGAGGCGGTGCAGATCTGCCCCTCTTCTCCCAGCTCCAATGCCAGGATGCAGGTCATGATTTTGGTCGTGCTCGCCATCGCCAGTGGGGTATCCGCTTCTTTTCCATAAAGAATACGCCCGCTGTCGCCATCCATCAAAACGGCGCTGCGGGCGTGAAGAGAAAAGGCTGTGTCCTCTTCTGCCCGCACCGGAATCCATCCGGCAAACAAAAGGAACAGACACAGCCCTATACATCCCTGTCTTTTTAATTTTTCAAACATGTTTATCCCTCCATAGATACAGAACTGCCATTTGCGCACCTGTATATTATTATGAAGGTCTTCTGCCATGTAGCACTCTTTACACTTCCACATCCATCTTCATCTGCACTTCTTCCTCGGCCTCGGCCTTGAAGTCCTCGATCTGTACCGGATTCAGTGACGGAAGATCTTCGAGGGAGTGCAGGCCAAAATGCCGCAGGAAGTCCTCGGTCGTCCCAAAAAGGAGCGGACGTCCAGGCGCATCGAGCCGTCCCAGCTCTTTGACCAGATTATACTCCACGAGCTTATTTACCGCGTGGTCGCACTTGACGCCGCGGATTTTCTCGATCTCCAGCTTCGTGATCGGCTGCTTATAGGCAATGATCGACAGCGTCTCCATCACCACATCGGTCAGTGCCAGCTTCTTCGGCTGCTTCGCCACCCGGATCAGATACGGATACAGCTCCTGCTTCGTGCAGAGCTGGTAGGCCCCGTCGAGCTCCATGATCTGGATGCCACGGTCCTTTTTCCGATAGCTATCCATCATATGTCCGATGAGTTTTCTCGTCGTCTCCGCATCCTGCTGGATCGCCTTTGCGATCTTCTCCAGCTCTACAGAATCTCCCATAGCAAATAAAATCGCTTCAATTGCCGCTTCCGCCTGTTTTATCTCCACCGTAGTTCTCCTTAGTCATAATCCTGCGCCAGATCCAGCGCTTCCTCATCCTCCTCCGGACCAGTCCAGTCGATCTGTATATCCGCAAAGGTCTCTTCCTGCGCGACTTCGACCTTTCCTTCCTTCATCAGCTGCAGAAGTGTCAGGAACGTGACGATCTTGTACAGCTTTCCCGGACGAAGCGAGAGAATCTCACTGAACATACAGCTTTTCCGCTTGCGCATATACTTCTGCACAAACCGCATTGTACCGCTTAAGTCGATCTCCTCTTTTTTCAGATTGCCAAACTTGCTGCGCACCGGATCCATCCGGTTCTCCTGCCGCTTCACGATATCACGGAAAATCGCATGCAATTTTGCCAGCGTCATATCTCCGAGCAGATCCTCGATCGAGACCGGCGGCCGGTATGCTTTTACTTCATCCGGGATCGTCGGATCTTTATAAAAATAAAAAGCGGCATCATTTTCCCGGTCCTTCAGCTCATAGGACATATACTTGTACATTTTATACTCGAGCAGCTTCTGCACGAGCTCCTCGCGCGGATCCAGCTCTTCGCCCTCCTCGTTGACCTCCGGCGGAAGCAGCATCTTCGACTTGATATCCAGAAGCGTCGCCGCCATGACGAGGAATTCGCTCATGACATCCAGATCTTCCGACGGCAGCTGATGAATGTACTCCATATACTGATCCGTGATCTCGACAATCGGGATATCATAGATATTCACTTTGTTTTTCTCAATCAGATGGAGCAGCAGATCCAGCGGCCCCTCAAACGCTTCAAGCTTTACGGGAATTCCCATAATGCCTCCTCTTTCAGTTCATAACGTCGATCACCACAAGCTCCGGCGGATTGTTGACCCGGATCGGGATCGTGTGGCTGCCAAGACCCGCGCCGACAATCATGCGGTGAGCTTCTCTTGTATAGCACCCGCGGGTATAGTCCGGAAACAGCTTCATCTGAGGACTGATAACCCCTCCAAGCAGTGGCAGACGGACGATACCGCCGTGCAGATGTCCGGAGAGCGTCAGGTCCGCTCCCCACGCCGCATAGGTGTCAAAATAGATCGGATTGTGTGCCAGCAGCACATTACAGCACCCCTCCTCCGGGGTGCCGAGCGCCTCTGTCATCTGCTCCGTCATCAACGTAAAGCTCCGTCCTCTGCGATAATAAGCAAGTGGGAGCTCATAGCCCCAGATCCGAAATGGCATCCGGCAAAACTCCGCATACTCCGACGCATTTTCCAGCAGGTGCACGCCAAAGCTCCGGACCGCCTGTGAGTAACGATCATAGGCATCACCATATTTTTCCGTCTGCTCCTTCAGGCGCTGCTCATGATTGCCATTTACCGCATAGACGGGGTACCATCTTGTAAGCTCCCGCAGCAGCTCTAACGCCGCATCCATCTGCGGCGGATCGGCGCTCGTCAAAAGATCCCCGCCGACCAGCACCACTTCCGGAGCCTGGCTGCGGATCTCCTGCAGCAGCCGCTCATTTCCTTTTCCATAGCTTTTATTGTGAAGATCACTCAGAAATACAATCGAAAACGGCTCCTCCGGTCCCCGGACGTCCATCCCCGATGTCCGCAGCTTATACCGCGTCACTTTAAAATCTGACATGCTGATTTATCCTTTCACGATTACAGCCATATAGCCGTTTTTCCATTGTACCATATTTGGATGTTTGGGTCAAAATGAATTTCGCTATACGCACAGCTTTTCCCAGCTCCGTGCCAGCCAGATGAGATATCCCGCTTTTTCGGCCCCGGTCTTCGTCACGATCGGCATCCGCCCGATCTCTTTTTCTCCGAGCGTATAGATGAGCGTCCCTACCTGCGTGCCGGCATCAAACGGAGCCTCCGGCGTTTCCTCCCACTCAATGCTCCGCTCGATCCCGGAAAAGTCCTCCCCTGTCGTCGAGAGATAGGAAAATTCATCCGGATAGCCGACCTCGACGGTCTCTTCCACGCCACCGTGCACGGCAATTGGCGAAAGTGGCGGCATCTCCTCATCATAATACATGGAACAGCGGGAGAAACCGTAATTCAGAAGCTTCCCCGCCTCGGCAAACCGCGTCTTGGAATCCGGTGCCGTCATCACAACACTGATCAGACGGATCCCATCCTTTCTGGCCGTTGCACTCAGACAGTATTTTGCATAGCTCGTGCTCCCGGTCTTCAGCCCGTCGCAGCCGTCATAACTCCGCAGCAGCTTATTTGTATTCGTCAGAGTAAACCGGCTGCTTCCTTTCGCTGTGACATGTGTGATATCCTCCATCCAGATATCCGAATATTCCACGACCTGCGGGAATTTCCTTAAAAGCTCCCGCGACATCAGCGCCACATCTTTTGCTGAGGTGTAATGCTCTTTCGAATCCGTCAGGCCACAACAGTCCACGAAATGGGTGTTCGCCATGCCGAGTTCTGCCGCACGCGCGTTCATCCGCTCAACGAACCCTTCCTCGCTCCCCGCGAGCTGTTCTGCCATCGCTACCGCCGCATCATTCCCGGACGCGATGATGATGCATTTCAACAATGTCTCGACCGTCTGCCGCTCTCCTTCTTCTAAAAAGACCTGGGATCCTCCCATCGACTTTGCATGTGCGCTCGTCACAACTTCCTGATCCAATGACAGCTTCCCGTCTGCAAGTGCCTCAAAGATCAGCAGAATCGTCATGATCTTTGTCACGCTCGCCGGATGCAGCCGTTCATCCGCAGCTTTTTCGTACAAAATCTCTCCGGTAGACAGTTCCATCAGGCAGGCGTGCGGCGTCTGAAGGTCAGGCGCTTCATTTGCAGACTGCACCGGTGTCGCATGGCCAAACAGCAGCAACACTGCCAGCAGGCAGGACATCCATTTTTTCATAGCACTCGCTCCGGACTGCTCTTTTTACAATATATGCCCGGGGAACGCCAGTTAGACCAGAGAGTACGGACCGGACATTCTCCTACAGAAGCGGCGCAAACAGCCGCAGAACCGACTGCCGGAACCTGGTCCACAGGCTGCGGTTCTCCCAGTCCTCCCACTCAATTTCCCGACACTGTCCAAAAATAGAGAGCGCATCTTCCTTGATCTGCAGCACCGCTTCCGACCGGTACATCCAGACGCCGCACTCAAAATGCAGGTAGAGGCTGCGGTAATCCAGATTAATCGTACCCACCGTCGCGATCTCGTCATCGCAGACGAAGGACTTTGCATGCAAAAAGCCCGGCTTATATTCAAAAATACGCACACCTGCCTGTAGCAGCGTCCCATAATAGGACTGCGTGAGCAGAAAGACCATCTTTTTATCCGGAATACCAGGCGTCACGATCCGCACATCGATGCCGCTCTTTGCCGCGAGGCAGAGCGCTGTGATGACCTCATTATCTGAGATCAGATACGGGGTAAAAATGTAAACGTATTTTTTTGCGCGGTTGATAATGTTCAGGTAGACATTTTCACCGACCGTCTCATTGTCGAGCGGCGTATCGCAGTATGGCTGCACAAAACCATCATCTTCAAACGTTTCCTGACACCAGACATTTGGCCGGTATTTTTCATATTCGGTCTTCTCCCCTGAAAGCACGCTCCACATGCGCAGGAACATGACCGTAAAGCTCCATGCCGCTTCGCCTCTCAGGATCACGCCGGTGTCCTTCCAGTATCCAAAGCGTTCCCGCCGGTTGATATACTCGTCCGCCAGATTGATCCCACCGGTAAAGGCCGTATGCCCGTCAATGACGGTGATCTTCCGGTGATCCCTGTTATTCAGCACGACGGAGAGCACCGGGATAAATGGATTGAACACCTGACAGCGGATCCCGCAGCGCTCCAGGCGCACGCGGAAATCTGCCGGAAGTGTATTCACACATCCCACATCGTCATAAATCAGGCGGACATCCAGTCCCATCCGCGCCTTTTCCTCCAGAATATCCAGAATTCCCTGCCACATCTCGCCGTCGTTGATGATAAAATACTCCATAAAAATGAAATGCTCCGCCTTTTTCAGCTGCGCAATCATCTCTTTATAAAGCTCCTCGCCGACATGAAAGTAGCGCGTCTGCGTCTTCTGATAGGCAGGAAATCCTGCCAGATCCCGGATGTAGCGGGACTGTATAGCCGCATTTGTACTAATCTCTTCCAGTTTTTCCCTTGTCTGCGGCTCTTCCTTCAGAAGCTGCTCCGTATTTGCGTACTCTTCCATGAAACGTCCGTTTAAGCTGCGTGCCAGACGGGATTTTCCAAACAGGAAATAGATCACTGTCCCGGCTACCGGCATCGCCAGAATCAGAATCGTCCACGCCAGCTTGTATGCCGGATTGATATCCTTGCTCACAATCCAGAGCACAGCCAGCACACTGGCGATCTGGATCAGGATGCTCACAATCGGATATCTATTGTCCAATGTCACAACCGTCAGCAAAATCCAGCCAAACTGAAGAATCAATGCCAGCCCGACAAGAAACATCCTGCCAAATAGTGTTTTCGTGATCTGTTCTGCTAGCTTTTTTATCTTATCCTTTTTCATAGTTCCCCCATGCAGTCCGCCGCACGATTCGCTTTCCATCCACGGCTTATTTTTTCGCTGATCCTTCTATAAAAAATATGCCTTCCATTTTCTATAGAAAAATCCCTGGCCACTCGGACCAGGGATTTTAATGCACATTAATTGTATTTACGCTTGCGAGCTGCTTCAGACTTTTTCTTACGTCTTACGCTCGGCTTCTCGTAATGCTCTCTTTTACGAATCTCCTGCTGGATACCAGCTTTTGCGCAATTTCTTTTGAAACGACGTAAAGCACTGTCCAGAGTCTCGTTTTCTTTTACGATAACATTTGACATTGTCTCACACCTAACCTCCCTCCAGTTGCAGATTGTGCATAATACAACTGTCTGGGTATTTTTACTGCACTACAACACATTATACCATAATTTTTCTTTTCGTCAATACCCTTTTGATTTTTTATTTCACCAGTTTCGCATGTCAGCAAAATGTAGAGACAGTTCTCAGCAAATTTATTTGCTGAGGGCTGTATTTACATTTTGAGAGAGGCGATGTCGTAAGGAGGGACCCGCTTGCGGGAGGATTCCTTATGACCTACGCGCCATCAGGCGCTACCCAGAACGCCTATCAGCCACAGACAGGAGCTGCTTTAGCAGCGGATAGTTCGCAAAGCGAACGTGTCTGCGGCCTGCATGCGAAACGTTTGCATGAAACAGTTCTAATGAATCTGTCCCGCGAGCACTTCTTTTGCTTTCTCCAGCGCTGCATCGACACCTGCCGGATTCTTGCCGCCGGCCTGAGCCATGTTCGGACGTCCGCCGCCGCCACCGCCGACAAGGGCTGCGATACCCTTGATCAGGTTGCCGGCATGTGCGCCTTTCTTCATCGCTCCGTCGGTCACAGCTGCCATCAGGCTGACCTTTCCGTCGGTCACGGATGCGATCAGTACAACACCTTCCCCGATCTTCTCGCGGAGCTGGTCGCCAAGGTCACGCAGGCCGTTCATGTCTACGCCCTCTACCTTTGCCGGAAGGAACTTCACGCCGTTTACTTCACATACCTGATCCATAACGTCGCCCAGTGCATCCTTTGCCAACTTGCTCTTCAAGGACTCGTTCTCACTCTGCAGTGCCTTGATCTCACTCTGCAGTCCGGCGATCTTCTCAAGAATGCCGGCCGGAGTCGTCTTCAGAAGCTTTGCAGCCTCTGCGAGCTCTTTTTCTGCTTCTTTATAGTAAGCGAATACGGCATCACCGGTCAGTGCCTCAATTCTGCGGACACCTGCTGCGACACCTGCCTCCGATACGATCTTGAAGGTCGCGATCTCAGAAGTATTTGCCACATGCGTACCACCACAGAGCTCCTTGGAGAAGTCGCCCATGCATACGACACGCACGCTGTCGCCATATTTTTCACCGAACAGTGCCATTGCACCGGTCTTCTTTGCCTCTTCAAGGCTCATGATCTTCGTCTCTACCGGAAGTGCCTTTGCGATCTCCTCATTGACAATCGCCTCGACCTTCTCAATCTCTTCCGGCGTCATCGCCTGGAAATGTGCGAAGTCAAACCGGAGTCTGTCCGGGGTCACGAGAGAACCCTTCTGCTCTACATGTGCGCCAAGCACGGTCTTGAGTGCCTTCTGGAGCAGATGTGTCGCGCTGTGGTTCTTGCAGATATTCTTGCGGTAAGCCTCGTCCACCGTCAGAGTCACGGTATCCCCATTTTTGATCATGCCCTCTGCCATGTATCCGACATGGCCGATCTTGCCGCCGAGCAGATGGATCGTATCCTCTACGACAAACCGTCCACCTGCACAGGTGATTTCACCCTTGTCGCCATTCTGGCCACCCATCGTTGCATAGAACGGGGTCTTCTCTACGATCACCGTACCACGCACGCCTTCAGTCAGCGCCTCGGTCAGCTCCGTCTCCGTCGTCAGTACCGTGATCTTTGACTCGCAGGTCAGAGTGTCATATCCGACAAACTCAGAAGTGATCGCTGCCGGAATCTGGTCGTATACGGTCGCATCCGCACCCATGTAGTTCGTCACGGCACGTGCCTTTCTCGCCTTGACTCTCTGCTCTTCCATGCATGCCTTGAAGCCGTCCTCGTCGATCTCGTAGCCCTTCTCTTCCAGGATCTCCTTCGTCAGATCAAGCGGGAATCCATACGTATCGTAAAGCATAAATGCATTTGCACCACTTAAGGTCTTCTCACCGGCTGCTGCCATCTCATTCTCCAGACCGGAGAGGATGCTCAAGCCCTGATCGATCGTCTTATTGAACTTCTCTTCTTCTTGTGCCAGCACTTTGAAGATGAAGTCCTTCTTCTCTTCGAGCTCTGGATATCCGTCTTTGGATCCTTCGATGACGGTACGGCTCAGCTTGGAAAGGAAGGTCCCTTCGATGCCAAGCATTCTTCCGTGGCGTGCAGCACGGCGGATCAGGCGGCGCAGCACGTAGCCTCTGCCCTCGTTCGTCGGCATGATACCATCGGAAATCATAAATGTCGCAGAACGGATGTGGTCTACGATCAGACGGATGGAGATATCTTTCGTCTCGTCCTCCTTGTAAGTCGCATGCGCGAACTCACATACCTTGTCACGCAGCGCCTGCATCGTATCTACATCGAAAATAGAATCCACTTCCTGAACGATAACCGCCAGTCGCTCCAGACCCATTCCGGTATCGATATTCTTCTGCTTGAGCAGCTCGTAATGACCCTCGCCGTCATTCTCGAACTGGGTAAATACGTTGTTCCAGACTTCCATGTAACGGTCGCAGTCACAGCCTACCGTACAGCCCGGCTTTCCGCAGCCATACTTTTCTCCACGGTCATAGTAAATTTCAGAGCACGGTCCGCACGGCCCTGCGCCATGCTCCCAGAAGTTGTCCTCTTTTCCAAAGCGGAAGATCCGGTCCTTTGCGATGCCGATCTCCTTGTTCCAGATATCAAACGCCTCATCATCCTCCAGATAAACGGACGGATACAGGCGCTCCGGATCCAGTCCGACCACCTCGGTCAGGAACTCCCAGGACCAGTGAATCGCCTCTCTCTTAAAGTAATCGCCAAATGAGAAGTTTCCGAGCATTTCGAAAAATGTGCCGTGACGTGCGGTCTTTCCGACATTCTCGATATCTCCGGTACGGATACACTTCTGACAGGTAGCGACTCTGCGCTTCGGCGGGATCTCCGCTCCCGTAAAGTACGGCTTCAGCGGTGCCATCCCCGCATTGATCAGCAGAAGGCTGTTGTCATTGTGCGGTACAAGAGAAAAGCTGTTCATAACCAGATGATCCTTGCTCTTAAAGAAGTCGAGAAACATCTTTCGTAACTCATTTACTCCATATTTTTCCACAATCATTCCTCCAAAAGTATTACTTACTTATTTTTGCGTCCTTTCGGTCACGCAGCTTCTTGCCACAGAAAATTGCTGCTACAGCGACTACTCCAAGGACAACCAGTTCGATCAGTTCCACTAAAAATTCACTAAAAAATGCTGCTGCCATTTCGTCCATTCCTTTCTATTATGCAAGCCTGCGCCCGGAAACACTGCATGTTGACAGCATTTTTGCTGCCAGCCTGTCTTTCATCATAGCACAGCCTATTCGGGTTTTCAAGACAAAATATTGATCGTATCCTCGATCAGACCGTCTCCGTCTGCCGCGCCGGTCGCAAGACGGTCGCACCGCTCATTCTCCGGATGTCCGTCATGCCCTTTCACCCAGATAAACTGAATCTGGTGCGGCTGTGCAGCCGCCAGCAGCCGTTTCCAGAGATCCACATTTTTTACCGGTTCATTTTTTCCGCGCGTCCAGCCCTTTTTGATCCAGCCGTCGATCCAGTGCCGGGTAAAGGCGTGCACCAAGTACTGGGAATCCGAGTACAACTCCACCTCGCACGGCCGGGTAAGCGCCTCCAGCCCGACGATCGCCGCCATCAGCTCCATGCGGTTGTTCGTCGTCTTCACATAGCCCTGCGCGTATTCCCGCTCATGCAGCGTGCCGGTCCGGTCTGTATACTGCAGGATCGTACCATATCCACCCGGACCCTCCGGATTGCCGCGCGCCGCTCCATCCGTAAAAATTTTTACAAGCATATGTTCCTCCATCCTGTTCTACTGATACACCCAGAATCTCCCGACTATTTACTGACATCTTCCGTTTCTGACGTCGTCTCCTGCTCCAGCATCTGCTCGATCTGCTCCGCCAGTGCCTGCTGCCGTCTCTTTTCCCGTCCGTTCGTGCTCACGCCGATCACCGTATTCCCGCAGGTCGCAATGCCCGGAAAATAAAAATCGCATTTGTCACGGTCATTGCAGACATTCACCGGTATTCCGAGGCACTTGCACGCCGCATAGATGTCTTCATTTGTCTTTTTATCATTCGTCGCCGCGATCACAAGCGCCGCATCATACAGATCCTCCCGCTCATAAGCCTTGCGCAGGACCGTCAGTTTTCCCTGCTCCTCCAGCGTGCGAAGCTCCGGGTTCACTTCCGGCGCAATCACCGTCAGCCGCTCCGTAAACTCCAGCATCGCCCGGATCCTGCGTTTCGCAATCGTACCGGCTCCCGCCACTACTACTTTTTTATCGGTAAGATCCACAAACATTGGAAAGTACTTTTTTTCGCTGCTTTTCATTCTGATTCCTCTCAGTCATTCGGTCTGTAAATGAAATCTGCCACAGATTCCACACCCGATATTTGAAGCAAACCAGGGGATTACCCGCATCCTTCCTGACATCATTTAAATATAACACACCCGTAAAAAAAAGAAAACCAAAATTTTGGTCGACATTTGAAACGAATTAGACTATAATGATTCACAGTAGTAAAATCTTACATTAAGAGGTACCATACAATGGCTATGAATTTTGTGAAAAAGCTTCCGATTCCTGCGGAAGTCAAAAAAATGTACCCGCTCTCAGACCGGGTCGTAGAAATCAAGAAAAAACGGGACGCGGAGATCCGCGACGTCTTTACCGGAGCATCGGATAAATTTATTCTGATCATCGGCCCCTGCTCGGCAGACAATGTCGACTCAGTACTCGACTACATCCACCGTCTTGCAAACGTGCAGGATAAGATCGGCGACCGGATCCTTCTGATCCCGCGTATTTATACGAATAAGCCGCGTACGACCGGAGAGGGCTACAAGGGTCTCGTCCATCAGCCGGATCCGGAGAAGAAGCCGGATGTCTTTGCCGGTATCGTCGCGATGCGAAAGCTCCATGCCGACGCGATCGAACAGACCGGCCTCACGAGTGCTGATGAGATGCTCTACCCGGAGAATTACCGCTATGTCGATGATCTGCTCTCTTACGTCGCGATCGGCGCGCGTTCCGTCGAGGACCAGCACCACCGCATGACCGTCAGCGGTATGACCGTACCGGCCGGCATGAAGAACCCGACCAGCGGCGACCTCTCCGTCATGTTCAATTCCGTCAAGGCAGCCCAGAGCAAGCACAATTTTATCTACCGTGGATGGGAAGTCTACACCGACGGAAATGACCTCGCACACGTCGTACTGCGCGGTGCGACAAATAAGCACGGCAACTCGATCCCGAACTACCATTACGAGGATCTGATGCTGCTCAATGAGCTCTACGCGAAGCGTGGCCTCGCAAACCCGGCAGCGATCATCGACACGAACCACTCGAACTCCGGCAAGCAGTACATCGAGCAGATCCGTATTGCAAAGGAAGTGCTGCACAGCATGAGCTACAACGCCGAGCTTCGCAAACTCATCAAGGGCTTCATGATCGAGAGTTACATCGAGGACGGTGCTCAGAAGATCGGCACCGGCAATCATGTCTATGGCCAGTCCATCACCGACCCGTGCCTTGGATGGGAGAAGTCAGAAAAGCTGATTTATGATATTTATGATACATTAGGGAAAATGTGATTTCCTGCAAATTTTCAGGGCGGGGCTGCCATGGCAGTCCCGCCCTGTTTTTTATGTAGCTAAATTACGCCTCTACCACCGTAAAGCTCTTCGGTGCCAGCTGGATGCTGCCGTTCAATTCCAGCGTACTCTCGGTAACGCTCGACGGCTCCGGCTTGTCGGCCGGCTTCTCGCCTGCATTTTCCAGTACCCATGCCTTAGCTGCACCAGTCATCGGCTGTCCGTCTGCGCCCTCGACCGGAAGGGTCACTGCATGATCTGTCGTATTGACCGCTTTCAGGATGAGGGTTCCTTCCTTCGTCTCGGAGGCTGTCACATAAATGCCCTCTTTCCGGAGTGCTTCGTCCTCTCCGTTCAGCTGAATCGTGTGATCTCCGACATGGTTCGCATAGAGCTTCTGGACATAATAGTTCGGTGTCAGGTATACTTCGTGATCGTCGAACCAGATCAGATCCGGCTTCCACTGGCTGTGGCCGATCCGGTTGAACAGCGGCGCATAGGATGCGAGCTTGATGACACCTGCATTTTTCTCAAGACCGGTCATAAAGGCTGCTTCTGCCAGCGCTGCTTCCATCGTATTTTCCTTATCCGTGGTGTGTGCTGCATACTCGCCTGCGAACACGCCGATCTCTCTCGGATAGTTGTCATAAAATGTGATATGATCGTACATCCACTGTGGAGATACATAGTAATGCTCATCCACGGCATAGACAAAGTCCGGATTCTCTTTCTGACCCTTGCGGTAGAAATCCCATGCCAGATCATAGAGCCCATTTTCGACGCTCGGTCCTGCCGTACCGAGGAGCTTCATCTCCGGATAAACGGCATGGATCGCCTTCTCAAAGCGTACATGGCGCTCAAAAATATCCACGTACTTTGTCTCCCACTGCTCATTTCCAATCGCAAGCATCTCAAGGCCAAACGGCTCCGGATGTCCCATCTTCGCACGGAGTCCGCCCCACTTGCTCTCCACTGGACCATTCGCAAACTCAATCAGATCCAGCGCATCCTGTACAAACTCCTGGAATTCCTCGCTGTCGATCGGCACCAGCTCGGTCGTACGGAACTGGCAGGCAGCTCCCATTCCGAGTACCGGAAGCGGCTTCGCACCCAGAAGCTCACAGAGTACAAAATACTCATAAAAGCCGATTCCATAGGACTGGCCATAATGCGCATCCGGACGCTTTACATCCAGCTCTTTCCGGAACGCGCGGTCATCCTGAAATGCCCAGAGGTTCGGAATGTATTTCCGGTCTTTTAAATCGCCGACGGTCTTCTTCCACTGATAGCGGTTCTCAAGGCTGATACCCTCTACGATACATCCACCCGGAAAACGGATAAATCCCGGCTGGATATCCTTTAACGCTTCAAACAGATCCTTTCGGAATACACCGGCCACTGCATCGTCCGGAATCATGGAGATCAGGTCAAATTCTACGACGCCTGCCGTATCCAGCTTGATCTCAAAGGATGCTCCGGCCACGGTCTCTTCTGCCGTCAGGGTCAGGTCATACTTCACCCACTCATGCTCTCTGCAACGCTTTGTCGCGTCGAGCGCTTTGATCTCCTGCTGCACCTCGGCAAACGGGCCATCCAGC
>JAQXGF010000005.1 GCA_029006155.1 Lachnospiraceae bacterium | reverse complement strand
TCGTCGCAGCTCACGATGTTCGACTGTCCCTGCAGCTCCCGCATCATCTGATATTCCTTCACGTAGCGCTGCAGCTCATCCGTGTATGTCGCCACCATGCTCTCCGCATCGTAGCCATTGTCATAGTAAGCCTCGATCTCCTGCTCATCCGCCGGGCGTGAAATAATTTTCAACGCCGCTTCTTCCCGAAGCCCGGACACATTTCGCTCGATCTGATAGACCTTTCCATAGCCTCCGCCGCCAAGGTATGCCGTGATCGTCCAGTCCGGCCATGGCAGCTGAATATTCTCCCAGTTTTCCATTTTCTCTTTCCTCTCAGTTCCTTTTCTGCAGACAGATATTCACATGTTATCTTCCGTATTGATTCTGTGGTGTACTGATTACAGTCTAATTCTAACATCTTCTATTTGAAATCACAAGCAAACCGGCAAGCCTGCTTATATAAGTATCAGATCCGCATCTTCCCACGCGCCGTCGCCGCCAGCACAGCAAATACTTCACGCAGTACATAATGCGGCTGCATGAGCGCATCGGACGCGGACGGGATGCCGCAGACGTCCTCGTAGCCCTGCCGTCTTGCCATCTGCACGGCCCGGTAAATATGAAAGTCATTCGACAAAATCCCAACTCTCTCTGTATGCAATGACTGCAGTTCATTGCAAAACTTCAGATTCTCCCACGTCGTCGTCGAGCGGTCTTCCATGCGCAGACGCTTTGCATCGATTCCGGCTTCGATCAGATACTCCTGCATCGCTTCTGCCTCTGTGATATCCTCGCCGTCTCCCTGACCGCCCGACAGAAAAAATACCGTATCCGGATTTTCTTTCGCATACTCTGCCGCACAGTCCAGCCGCTTCCGGAGTGCTTTCGACACCTTCGTCCCCCGCACCTGCGCGCCGAGCACGATCACATATGGAAGGTTCTGCTCCGGCTTCTGCCGCATTCCGGCAAAGATATGTGCCCCGATGAATCCGACGACCAGAATTCCGATCGCTATCAGAATTCCCGCCGCGCGCAGCAGATTAGCCAGCACTGCCATGTGATGACGCGATTCTGCGACCATGCCTCCCGCAATCGCCAGAAGGAAGGCCGCGCCCACCAGCCATATCCACGCAAAGTCTGCAGTGATCCCTGCATAGCCGACAATGCCAATATAATAGAAGATACAGATCAGCCCCAGTACGAGGCATACTGCCTCTGTGCCATGCCAAATGCTCATTGCTCTTTTTCCTCTCATCTCTGATTTTCCACTTGATTCGGTTAAAAAAAGGATGACAGGTCACCCCACCATCCTTTCTAATTACTTTATTCCATCTTATCTTCCACAGCAATATTTATACTTCTTACCGCTTCCGCACGGACATGGATCGTTTCTGCCGACCTTCTTGCCCTTTACTACAGTATTCATCTTCTTTGCAGCCAGATACAGCGCACGCTTCTTCTCTGCATCAAAGATCTTGTTCCATGCCGGCAGCTCGTACAGCCAGTCTGCCTTTGCATCTACCATGTTTTTGTAAAGAAGCTCGTTGTCAAAGTCCAAACTGACCTCGGTATCCTCGGTCATCTCCTCGATCGGATTCGGCTTCTTTAAGCTGTCATTGATGCCATCCAGAAATCCGGTCATTGTCAGCACCGGGATATTGTACTTCTCTGCCAGCTCCTTGACTGTACCGGTAACTGCCTCTTCCGGATTCTCAAGCAGCTGCTCGTAGATTCCTTTCTCGGTCAGAAAATACTCGGACCAGAACTTCTGAAGCTGTTTTCTATCTGTCTCCTGTGAATACGCGATATCGCGCCACTCCTGTAATAATGCCATAGTAGTACCATCCTTTGTTTCATAATAAATAGTTCTGAAAAATACTTTTTCTATTATATAACACTTTGCCCGCCGTGGCAAGGACATAACGGGGGAAATTGCAAAATCCCGACAAACAGATTTATTCCATTTATCGGGATTTTTTCAAATTTGTCCATTTATTTTATTGGTTCAGTTCTGCCTGCATAAACGCAAGCGCCCGTTCCATTGCCGTCTTAGCTCCCGCATCCGTGAAACCGTGTCCTTCTTCCGGAAGTATCTCCAGTTCCACCCGTTTTCCGATCTGCGTTGCTTTTCTTGCACAGGCAAGTGGGACTACCGTATCCTTATCCCCGTGCAGCAACAGAACTTTCTGCCCGATGTTTCCAAGTGCTACATAAGCATCCATCTGAAGCACTGCTGAAAAATAAGCCTTTCCAAGCTCCATGCCCCAGAACTCCCGGCTCTCCGGAATCTTCGCCGGATCCGGATATTCCTTTCGCCAGTCATCCGGGATGCAAAAGGCCGGATAATACAAGATCAGGCCGAGAATCCCATCCGGCCTCTCTGCCGCCGCAAGTGTCGTGACAAAACCGCCCTGACTGCCTCCGAGCAGAAACAGCTGGCCTGCGGCAACTTCCCTGCGCGCTTTCACAAAGGAAATCATCGCTTCCAGATCTTCTTTCTCCGTCAGGACTGACATCCTGCGCGTGTCCATGCTGCTGTCAGAGTGCACAGAACCTCCGCAAAAATCAAAGGTACAGGCCACGATTCCATGTTCCGCAAAAAATGCTGCCTCTTTGCAAAAATCACTGCCCTTCCCATTGTAGCCGTGGCTCAGGATCACCGCCGGAAACGGACCTGTTCCATCTGGTATATAAGCCGTCGCAAAAATCCGGTCATCACGTACCCGAACGCTGTGCACTTCGGTACGATACATCTGCTTTTCCTTCCTACCTGAATCTGCCTTCCGGATTCGGATCAGTACCTGATTTTCCCCGCATCCCTCAACACTTCCTGTCAGGCACGTCTCTTCCAGCCAGGAAAGTGCCTCACTGTCTGTATAGATCCGTGGAGAAGTCCAGAGTCCATCTGACGTCTCTTCTCCGTTGTTTTCAATGAACAACCGACATGGGGTTCCGTTTGCATCCACACCTTCCAGCATATATCTCGCAGAAAGCTGCAATGACTTTCCTTTCATCACTTTTTGCGTGTCCACACCATGCGGAAGAATTTTCCCTTGAAAGTAAGGACCTTCTGCCTCTCCCGTAAATGCAATCATACGTGCGCAGCCTGTTTTCCCCGTCACTTCCATGGTCTCTTTCAGCCGGACCATAATCCGCAGTATCTCGTTCATATCTCATTCTGATCCTTTCTGTTTTTATGATTTTACCGCACCTGCCGTCATTCCTGCAACAATATATTTCTGCGCACAGAAATATACCACCACCGTTGGAATCATTGCCAGCAAAGCCGCCGCAAACGCAAGGTTAATATTTGAAGAATACTCTCCGAAAAAGAAATACTGCATCAGGGGAAGTGTACGCACATCCTGCTTCTGGCAGATAATCATCGGAACCATGAAGTCATTCCAGGAATTCAGGAAGGTCAGAATAATGACCGTCACATGAATCGGCTTCAGTAACGGGAATACGATTTTTCCAAAAGTCTGATACCGGTTGCATCCGTCGATTTTGGCCGCTTCTTCCAGCGAGTACGAAATCCCTTTCACAAAACCGCTGTACAAAAACACATTGTATCCGACAAAAGTGCCCGCCTGCACCAGCACCAGCCCCCACAGGGAGTTCAGTGCATGGATCTGGTAAAGCTGCCGGTACAGCGGAAACATGATCGTCTGAAACGGAAGCAGGATGATCAGCTGGAAAATATAATACATGGCGTTGTAAAACCGGTCATCTCTTCTTGTGATAATGTAAGCTGCCATAGAGCAGATCACAACGACAATGAGAATCGCAAATGCCGCTACAATCACGCTGTTTTTTAAGGAATTGAAATAGTTCGCCAGTCCTACGGCCTCTTTGAAATTTCCGAGATACAGGGTCTTCGGAAACGCCAGTTTCGTCTTTGCGATCTCCACCTTGGACTTGAATGCATAGCAGACCGCCACATAAAACGGAGCCAGCGCTATGAGGCAGACAATGCACAAAAAGAAAATCCGTAATCCCTGAAATAATTGCTTTTTTGTCCTTGTCATACCTCAATCTCCCTTTTTCTCAACGCTCTCGTCACAACCCGTGACAGTACCAGGCAGATCACCAGATAAATAACGGCTACCGTCTGCCCATATCCTACTTTACTGTACGGAAACAGATATTTATAAATGTAATACGCAATGGACTCAGATGCATTCCCCGGCCCTCCGGATGTCGCCACACATGTATAGTCAAACTGCCTCAGCCCGGATGCCATCCAGAGCGGAATACAGTAGGTAAAGGCCGGTGCGATAAATGGAACGGTGACATTGCGAAACCGCTGCCAGAATCCGGCTCCGTCCATGATGGCTGCCTCTTTGATGTCCTGTGGGACGCCTTTCAATGCCGCCAGATAAATAATCATCGCCAGACCGGATTCTCTCCAGATGCTCATGGCCGATAATCCAAGCATGACCTGCTTCTTATCAATCAGCGGGCTCTTCCAGCCAAACAGCCGGAAGAAATCGCTGTACACATACATCCACATCTGTGAAACGAGCACCAGGCTGACGACCAGCGGGATAAAAATAATACTCTTGATCACATTGATTCCCCGAAACTCCTGATTCACCGTCATCGCAAGTGTCAGGCCGATGACATTAATGGAAATCATCGTAACGACTGTGAACAGTGCTGTATTCAGAAGTGGCTGAATCAGATCATGATCCGTAAATACCGTCCGATAATTTTTTAAGCCCACAAAATTCCATGACGCCGACAGTCCATCCCAGTCCGTAAACGTATATCTGATTCCCGCAAAAAGGGGAACCAGAATAACGAAAAGAAATACTATCAGTGCAGGGAACAGGAAGGTGAAATCAATCAGTTCCTTTTTTAATTTTCCTGCTTTCATAACCGCCTGCTCCTCTCATTCACTTACTTTCCAGCTGCTGCAAATCCATTATCCAGCTCGCTGCAGAAATCTTCTACGGTCATGTCTTCCACCAGTGCATAGTCCTGAAGGGTCTCTCCCCAGGTCGTATAATACTGTCCTGAGAATGCGCCTACAGAGTCATAGTTCGCCACCTGGCCACTTGCAATCAGTGCAGATACTTCCTGTGAAGCCTCAGACAACCCATCGGTCGATACGCCGGAGAGCGCGCTGATCTCCTGTGTGGTCGCACACCACTGCGCATTGACCTCCGGACGGCTCATATAGTCCAGAAAGGCAATCGCCGCGTCATGATTCGGAGAATCATTCACAGCCATCCATACATCGCCAACGGCTACCGGAACTGCATTTTCTTCTGCGGTATCCTCAGACGGGAACATAAATGCACCGTACTCTCCATCCGGGTTGTACTCCTTGATCGGCCCAAGTCCCCAGGTTCCGATGATGATCATTCCGGCCTCTTTGTTTGCAAACAGCTGCTCTGCACGGTTCGTATCAATAGTCTTCTGATCCTCATTCTGGTATTCCATGATCTCACGCCACTCCGTCAACGCCTTTTCCAGTGTCGGATAATCTTCTGCTTTCTTTTCTCCGGACACCATCTCGCTCACATAATTTTCACAGGCAAGGTATGGTGCTCCGTAAAAAATCGTGTAAAAGTTTGCCCCGACGGAAATGCCATCCTGATATCCGGCTGCACAGCCAACATATCCAGCCTCCTCCAGTTTTTTACAGGTATCAATAAATTCGGTGTAAGTTGTCGGAACGCTAAGGCCAAGCTGTTCGAAAATATCCTTATGGTAGTAGACGACATTGGCCGTAACAGACTGCGGAACACCATATACCTTCCCATCGATCTTTACATTGTCCAGAATCCCTGCATCAATCCGCCCTACCAGCGCTTCATCTGTCAGATCTGCAATATTTCCGGACTCGATCAGATTAGAATAGGTCTTCGGGCTTCCGAACAGGATATCCGGTGCATCCCCGGTCGAAATTTTCAGCTTAATAATATCCTGATAGTTCTCCAGCGTCGTGGACTCTGCGTTTACTTTTATATCCGGATACTCTGCCTCGAACCCTTCCACAATGTCATCAAACGCTTCCAGTTTACTTGCCTCTGCAATGTAGTGCATAATATTCAGCTCTCCACTGACTCCTTCTTCTGCTCCTGCCGCACATCCCATCGCCATCGTCAGTGCAGCAGTCCCTGCTAAAATCCCATACCATCTCTTCATGATAAAACCCTCCTTCATTTTTGCCGCTTCCGGCTTTTCCTGTATCTACATTAAACCACAATTTCGATTTCTGTAAAATTCATCTATCTGCTCATTTCATTACAAAGAAATATGCTAAAATCTTATCAAAACACGATAAAATCTCAGCATATTGAGAGAATCCTATTTCCACTCCGTCGGGCTGATCCCGGTTTCTTTTTTAAAAAGCTGATAGAAATACGCATAATTGCTGAATCCACATTTTTCTGCCACTTCGTATACCTTCCACTTTCCCTCCTGAAGCAGCCTCCCGGCTTCCTGAATCCTGATTTTATTCAGTAATGTGACGAACGTCTCCCCCGTCTCATTCTTTAAGACACGGCAAATATGGGAGCTGGAAATATCCAGCGCATCTGACACATCCTGCAGGGAAAGGTGCTCCTGAAAATGCTGATTCATATATTCTAAAATTCTTCTTGCCGGGGCGGAGAGCTTTGCCGCAGAGCTGCTGCTCCCCGCCAGCTGTGCCGCATATTCCTGAAGCCACGCATAAGCCTCCCGTGCGGTCATACATTCATTCAGTTCTCTGATAATCTGATCCGCATTTTTAGAAGAACGCCCCATGTCATTTTCGTGCACCTGACAGGTCATCATAATTCCGACCTGAATCAGAATATCTTTCACATACCTGACATCATAATTCCCATTTCTTTCCATACACTGTAGAAAGCGGTTCAGATTTTCCACGATTCTTTCTGACCGGTTTCTGCAGGATAAATAAAATGCTTCCAGCTCTTCCATCATTTCATATTCATTCCGGATGCTTCTGCTCCGTAAGCTCTCATAATGGATCACTTTCTGATTTTCCAGAAAAAACCGGCTGTTTCTGGCAAATACTGCATGCTCATACAGAAACGGAATATCCGTCGTCTTTTTTGTGACCTCGCTGATGCTGATGACTGTGGCAATCTCCCTTTTCTGCAGTAACTCCTGTATCTGTCCTGCAACCTTTAAACTGAGCAGGTGGTATTCCCGGATCATCTGCAATTCCTGAAAGCTGCAAAGAAATACCATTCCCTCTCCGTTTCTGGTCCACAAAAGCCGGACCGGAAGCCGCCGTTCGCAGCTTTTCTGTATTTCCTGCAGCAAAGCATCCTCCATTCCCACTTCGGATGAAACCAGAATGATGCAGTAGTCCTGAAATCGTCCCCAGACCCGCTCACATGCACACTGCAGTTCTTTCATTGCTGACGGATTACCGCAAACGCTTTCATTGAGCAGACGTTTGCGTTTTTCTTTTTCTCCGTCCTGTATTTCCTGCGTCAGGTCATCTACCGCCTTCTGAATCACCCGCTGCAGCTCTTTTTCTGCTACCGGTTTTAAGATATAATCAAAAACGCCAAGCTGAATTCCCTCTTTTGCAAAAACAAAATCATCGTATGCGGTAATCAGGATATACAGGCTCTCAATCCCCTCTTCTTTCAATTTCCGGATTGCTTCGAGTCCCGTCATTCCGGGCATACGGATATCCATCAGCACAATGTCCGGTCGCAGTTCCCGAATCATCTGGCAGGCCTTTATTCCATTTTCTGCTTCCCCGACAATTTTGCAACCGTTGCTTTTCCATGATACCGATTGTCGGACGGCCTTTCTGGAAAGCGCATTGTCATCCGCCAGCAATACTTTATACATTTGTCTCCTCCTGATCTTTCCCGTTCAATGGCAGCGACAGGCTTACCACTGTCCCTTCTCCCGGTGTACTCTGTACGGTAAGTCCATATCCTGCTCCATATAAGTACCGGATTCTGCGCTGAATACTCTCGATTCCGATATGCTCCCGTTCCTTTCCCTGCAGGTTTTCTTCTAAAATATCCTGAAGTACCTTCGGTTCTATCCCGGCTCCATTATCGCACAGTTCCAGCAGCAGTTTCCCATCCTGCTCTTTTGCTACAATTACCAGCATCGCCACATCCAACGATTCCGCAAATCCATGCTTCATCGCATTTTCCAGAAGCGGCTGCAAAATCAGCTTCGGGACTTTACACTCCAGCACATCCGGATCCGCCGTGATATCCCATTCCAGAAACTCGCCCTTTATCAGTTTCTGTAAGCTTAGATATTGCCCTGCGTACTGCAGCTCATCCCGAAGAGAAATCTCCTGCTTCGCACCCGGCAGCGATGCCCGAAGCAGTCCGGCCAGCTCCGTAATCGCCTCTGAAATTTTTTCCTGTCCTTCCAGCTTGGCCAGTGCATTGATGGATTCCAGTGTATTGTACAGAAAATGTGGATTCATCTGCGCGATAATCGCATTATATTCTGCTTTTTCCTTTTGCGTCCGGTCGACTGCCATCTGTTCCACAGAGGCCTGCAGCCTGTGGTTCATCTCATTGAATTTTTCGCACAGGTAGGCCGTCTCATCGCCCTCTTTGTATGCGATATCTTCTGCCATGATACCCGACCCGATATTCCGGAAACTTTGGATCAGGGCGGTAATGTTCGTCGTCATATTTCTGGATAGCCAGGCGGTCAGCCAAGCACTCAGCGCCAAAAATACCAGTTCCAGTAAAAATATCTGCTTCGTCATTTTTCCAAGCCCGCGCCTTAACATTTTTCTGGATATTGCGCCTTCCACTGCCCAGCCTTTTTTTCGGACTGTACTTTCTGTCAAGAGATAATTCTTCCATATGCCCTCCAGCCTTTTGGGGCGCTTCTGCATGTTCCCTATATCATCCATAAGCCCCTCCGGCAGATATAGCAGTTCCCCGTTCTCATCATACAAAATCATAAAAAAACTGAGGTTTTCCTGTATCGTATCCAGAAATTTCCGGTCGGCTGCCAGACACAGAATCCCTTCGTACTCCAGGGTATCCTGATTCAACACGGATTTAATCAGGTAAACATAATCTGGTTCATCCGCAAACCGTCGCCATATCGTCTTTCCCCGCAGGCTTTTCAATGTATCATAGTTTTCTTCCAGATACCGCACCGCATCGCTCTTCTGGCTCCCGAAATAAGTTTCGGATGTCTCTCCGCTTTTATTCCAGCAAAAGAAATTCTCATACCGATCCAGAATATACACACAGTCCACAGCAAAATCCTGACTTTTCATCAACTCTGCAAACGTATGCATATGCTGTTCCACGCTGAATCTCGCAATGTTTTCCGGATTCTTCTGATACTCAAACAGTTCACTGTATGAGATCTTATACATCATATTTTCTTCCAGAGCCAGCACTGCATCGGTCAGGTTTTCCCCGATCTTCTGCACGGTATCGCCCGAATAATCCAACACGGTCTTTTCTATATCCTGTGTATATCTGCGGTACACAGTTGCATTTATCAGCGTCATCAGAAACACGATCAGCACAAACATACTTCCGAACATTTTCCAGCGTATGCTCTGTCGCTTTCTTTTTCTCTCATTTTCCTCCCTCATCGCTTTCCCCTCTTTTCCTCTGCGTAAAATATCCCTTTTTATTGTACCATACCTTCTTTATGAACAATATCCTGCAATCTTATCAAAGTATTGGAAAAACTTATTATTTTATATTTCTCTAAAATATTATTGCTTTTCCTAAATATTCCAGTTACAATGAAACAAATACATTTCAGGAGGGTTTTACTTATGCATTTTCTTTCTCGCACCACCGCAGCTCTTGTGCTTTCCGGTGCCTGCTTTCTGGCAGGATCCGGCAGCGCGCTTGCGGCACAGACCGCTTCTCTTTCCGTCGATGCCACACCATCTGAGTCATCGGCATCAATCAGTCCGCTGCTCTATGGAATTTTCCTCGAGGACATCAATTTTGCTGTCGATGGCGGCATGTATGCGGAGCTGATCAAAAACGGCTCCTTTGAGTATGGCATGCTCGCGAAAAATTCCGGCAAGCACAATTATTCCATGAGCGATAAAAGCGCGGTCACGCTCGAAGTCGTCGACGGAAGCACCGACGGCACCTGTCTGAACGAAAATAACCCGCATTACGGAGTCATCACCAACACTTCCGATGCACCGGAAGGGATTGGAAACAAAGGATATCTGAAGGGCTTTGCGATCGAGGAAGGGAAATCTTATACAGTTTCCGCTTTTCTGAAAGGACTCGACGGCTATACCGGTGACGTGGAGCTCTCCATTGCCGACAAGGAAGGCACCGTGCTTGCCGAGACAACGATTTCCGACCTCAGCGACGAATGGGTGAAATACACCTCTACCCTGACTGCCACCGCATCCAGTGACAACCTGCCACGCTT
>JAQXGF010000004.1 GCA_029006155.1 Lachnospiraceae bacterium | reverse complement strand
CATCCCTGAAAGATTTCCCATGATACCGCTGATGATCATGCTCTTGAGCCAATCTGTGATCTGTTCAAGGATACTCTGCATGAGCCGCCTCCTTCCTTACGCAAACACGCCGAACAGCTTCGCCATCCGGGACAGAAGCATGAACAGCTGAGAGAAAAGAGACAGTGCCGATGCAGTTGTAGTAAGAAACGCCATAGATTTGTCCTCCTGTAACTTGTCCGGCCTATCAGCCGGTGCGATTCCAAACTGCGGTTCTGCGCTATACTTCCAACATGTGCACCTGTCAGAGAGCGCAGAAAATAGCCAGCTGCGGAGATTGCCTGCACCTGACTATGTAACAGGCAGCTTTCGCCGCCCGGTCGGAATCCTCGCTCCGACAGCCTTTGCTTAACCGAACAGACCGGAAAGCAGCGGCACCAGAGTCGTGCCGATCAGTGCCACGCCGCCGCCTGCCATGAGCTGTTTCATGCCCTGAGACTTGGCACCTGGGTTGTCGTTGCCGTAGCCTTCCAGCAGGTTGATAGCTCCCCAGATGCCAAGACCGGCACCCAGTGCGATGACGAGAGTCTGAAGAACGGTTACTGCGCTGTTGAAAAATGCCATAAATGTGTACCTCCTTGTACGATGCGCCCTTATGGGCTGATGAATAGTGAATATCCCCCTGCATGTGCACCTGCAAAAGGGTAAAAAAATAGCCAGGTCTCCAATCCAATCAGAAACCTGGCTATGTAAAAGGGCGGCTCACCGCCGCCCTCATCAGAATTCCAACCTCGTATGCTATCTGTTTAACCAAAAAGTCCAGAAAGCAGCGGCACCAGAGTTGTGCCGATCAGTGCCACGCCGCCGCCAGCCATGAGCTGCTTCATGCCCTGAGACTTGGCACCTGGGTTGTCGTTGCCGTAACCCTCCAGCAGGTTGATGGCTCCCCAGATGCCGAGACCGGCACCCAGTGCGATAACGAGAGTCTGAAGAACGGTTACTGCGCTGTTGAAAAATGCCATAAATGTGTACCTCCTTGTACGTTGCGCCCTTATGGACGGATGAATAGTGATTTTCCATCTGCATGTGCACCTGCAAATGGGCAAACATATAGCCAGATTTCCAATCCCAATCAGAAACCTGGCTATGTAAAGAGGCGGCAGCTCGCCGCCCCTTCTTATTCTGTTGCCAACAGCACACCTATGACATCTTCGTCACCGGAACGAACTTACTTGGCATGATCTGCATCAACCACTTCGTACTTATCACCTGGTTTGAGCTTCAGCCGATGGTCAAGAAATGCCTCGATGCTGAACGTGTTTTTCTTATCAGCACCGGCAGTGAGCTTGTAGTTTGGATGCTGGGTCAGATCGTATTTATCTGACTTGAACGGCCTGACACCGCGCAGCTGCAAAATGCACTTTCCGCCGTCCAGCACAGCCAGTTCATCCACCGAAGCCAGGTCATGCCCCACCTTCTGATAATTAGTGCCGTAAGATGGGCTGTTGCCTCTGGTATCAGAAGTGTTGTACAGATCAATCGTTTCTTTCCCCAGTGCCTGATTCAGCTCTTTTAGGGTGGTCGGCTCCGAACCGCCAAGGAAAATACGGGAATCCATATTGCCGATGATGGTATCGGCATTGTCCTTGTAGATTGCCTTCAACTGGCTATGTGCCTGAAGCACCAGACATGCCGATATTTCTCTTGATCGGATAGTAGCCACCAGCTTTTCCAGATTCGGAATCTGGCCAATGTTCGCACACTCATCAATCAGGCAGCGCACATGCACCGGCAATCTGCCGCCGTAAACATCATCTGCTTTCTCGCACAGCAGGTTAAACAGCTGTGTGTAGATCATGAAAATCAGGAAATTAAAAGTCGGTCTGTACCGCTCATAATGAGGAACAGAACCGTTTTCTTATCTCCCACCGTACCCAGCGACAGCTCATCGTACATGGTGATATCATGGACTTCTTCATTATCGAAGGGAGCCAGACATGCACCGCAGCTCACCAGAATCGACTTTAAGGTCTTGCCAGTAACAAAATGTCAATAGTTTTTTAATCACTTTTTCCCGAAAATAGACAAAAAATAGAGCATACAGGGTATTTTCCCCATATGCTCTGCTCTCATATTAAATTTTTCACTGTATAAACTGGAAGTTGTATTTGCATGTATCACTTCTCGCAACAAAATACTTTCTGTTCTTTGGAATACTGCCCGTCCAGAATCGCATACTAAAGCAGCTCCCGGTACAGCCGATACACATTTCCATAGAGAATGTTGTCGATCTGGTCGTCTGATACATGTGCCTTGTGCAATGCCCATGCGAAGTCCTGCATGGCGGATGCATCTTTTGGCATTCCAGCTTCACTAAAACCGTCAAAATCGCTGCCAAGTCCGACACAGGCGTTTCCACCGACATCCATCATATGTACGGCATGCTCCGCCAGATATTCGAGCAGATTTTTTCCATCGTGTATCCGCTGTCCATTCGCATCGGTCTCGGCAATGACGAATTCCGGACAGAGGTTCAGGCCGGATACACCGCCGCGCTCACCGAGCATGCGCAGCATCTCATCGGTCAGATTTCTCCTGTGGCCACACATCGCGCGAGAATTCGAATGACTCGCCACGAACGGCTTTGTCGCATGCTCACACAGATCAAAAAATCCATCGTCAGACAGGTGGGAGACATCGACGATCATGCCGAGCTGCTCCATCTCTGCGACAAATTCCAGGCCGCGTTCTTTTAATCCGAGCAGCCGCTTCTCGCCTGCCCGGTAGCTCTTCCAGTGATCCCCCTGCATCGCTGCCGGATAGCCGAGCTCATTTTCATAGTTCCACGTCAACGTGAGCATCCGCACGCCATCCGCATAAAATTCACGAAGCTTCTCGATCTCTCCCAGGCAGACGCCGCCCTCTTCGATCGTGAGCAGTGCAGACATCCGCCCTGCTTTTTCATTTTCCGCAAGCTCTGCAAAAGAGCGAACCGCGCCGATCAGATCCGGATTCGCCGCCGTCTCTGTCTGAAAGGTATCGATCAGATCTCTGGCAAACTGATACGGTGCAAGCCGGAGCTCCTCCACCTCGTTCGCCAGCTGTTCTCTGGACTCCTCCAGATCCACAAACGCGGCAAAATTCTGCAGAAGATAACCGCCCTTCTTCATTTTCTCCAAAGTCACATGCAGATTGGCATCATCGCGAACCGCGATCTTTTTGCCCTCTCTTCTCCGCTCATAAATCTGATACATCGTATCGCAGTGCATATCTATGATATTCACGTCTCTTCCCCGCTTTCTATTCACATACCCAAGCGGCCATTTACAATCCGCTTTTCTTCTTTTCGTCAACCCTGTCGCCAGGATTGCAGCCTGCCAGTCTCCTGCCGATAACGGTTTTGTGCTACTCGGCAATCCTCTGATAAATTCTCGTGTAGCACCGTACCGCCCACGCTTTGCCGTCCCGGATATAAAATTCCATCGTGCCGCACCGCTCGGTCAGATCTTTTCGGTCGTAGGCCGCAAACACGGTCTTTCCGCAGTAACGGAATTCGACCTCGCGTTCGCCATAAATGCCGACGAGCTTTCCATTCTCCTGCCATACGGTGCAATGCGCCGGAATTCCCTCTTTTGCAAGGTAATCACCCAGAATCGCCTCCGGCATGCTGAATGTTTTACCATTTGGCTCTGCCCAGCGGTGTGTCGTCTCAAGCGGCAGTCCCAGAATAAAATTGTAACAGATCCACTGGAACTCATCCATCGAGACATCACCCTCATTGCAGAGCACCGCAATGCCGTAGCCGCCTTCCACGAGACCGCCTTTCGTCGATACACCATGCAGTCCACCGGAATGGTCGCAGACGATCTTTCCTGCAATCAGCCGCTTTTCCAGTCCGAGACAATAGTACGGGCGCTCCTGTACCGGAAAGCTTCTTCCGATCAGCAGATCGACCGCTTCTGCTGGAATCGCCTGACGGCCTTCCCACATGCCATGATCGCTCAGCATTTTGTAGTAACGGCTGATGTCGCTCGAAGTCGACTTGACACAGGCACAGCCACGGAACGGCGGAAGCACCGACCAGCTGTCATCCTGCGTCAGATGGCCCTCCTTATCCCGTTCGAACAGGCTCGTCATATTCCCATCGGAAAGCGTGCGCGCCTCGCTTCCATCCAGATCGAGCACCGTGCGCGTCATACCAAGCGGCTCAAAGATCCGTTCCTTCATGAACTGTTCCAGCGAAATCCCGGCCGCCTGATCTACGACATAGGACAGCAATGCATATCCCTCATTGGAATAGCTCATATACTCGCCCGGCATGCCAAGTGGCTCATAATTTCCAGCCGATATATAATCGACGATCTGTTCGATCTGATCCATCTGATTCGGCGCTTCTGCCGCCATCTGCCGGAACCAGTCGTCGTCACGTTCCTGGCTGTTCTTCGCAATCGACCATTCCAGCGGCTCCATCGGCGGAAGTCCGGCCCGATGCATCGCGAGCATCCGCAGGGTCACACATTCATCCGGAGTCCCCGGGATATGCAAATTTGGAAAATATTTTGTGATCGGATCCTCCAGGCTGAGCTTTCCTTCCGTCGCAAGAATCGCACAACACAGTGCGGTAATCGATTTACTCATAGAAGCAATACCGAAAATCGTATTCGTGTCTGCCGGGAGCTGATGCGCCATATCCCGGTAGCCGTATCCTTTTTCAAATAAAATGCCTTCCGGTCCACGGATCGTCACCGCGATTCCCGGATACCCTCTTTTTTCAAACAGGCTCTGTAAAGCCTGATCCAGTGCTTTTATATCTCTGTTCATCTTCTGTCACTTCCTTATAATTTATAACCGAACTGGTTTAACTAATAATTTTTTACCAAAGCATCAAATGATACAACCAACCAATTTATTATAAATTTCTATATCTATATTGTCAATGTATGATCTGCATCATGGTCGGATATTCTCTGAGAAGTATGGTTACTCGCATGAAACAAAATTTATGCGTTCTGTAGCTCCATTGCCAATTCTGCCATGAAATTTTATATGTTTTATATGTAGAAAGAGAAGTAAAAGTTAAAATCATAAAAAAGGATCCCAACCCCTGTATGATAGCGGATCAGAATCCTTTTTCCTATAATGAAATATTAATCTTAGCTCTCGGCTGCCCCCGGTGTAATCACGATATGTTCACCGGCGATATCGGTCTTGCGCTTTACGATATCTTCGATCTGCGCCCGCTGTGCCTCATCCAGAGAAGCTTCGTTTACGACCACATCCGCCTCTCCGTCCGCAATGCTCACGACACATCCTTCATAGCCCTTGGCCTCCAGAAGCAGCTCTGCTGCCGCCTCCTTCTGTGCCACTTCTTCCATTGCGGTCATAGCAGAAACTGCCCCAGCCTTTTCTTCCTCTGTGATCTGTGTATTGTCAATGATGGCCTGCAGATTTTCTCTGCTCTTTGCCCGCACCTGCTCCCGGTTCAGCTTAGCCGCTGCGAGCAGATTTGTCCCGGTGCTGCTCGCAAGCACCGCCTCGCCGACGGTACTTCCCTCATCCGGCTTTGCATATGCCTCCTCGCTTCCATCCCCGTCCAGGCTCACGATGTCCTCATAGGAATCCGCATATGTATTTACCGCCTTCGGCGATTCATCCGTAAGAAGCACCGTGTTATCATCCGCACTCGCCTCTTTGGATTTTTCCCTCAGAATTCTTCCCGAGTAATTCAGATATCCGGCAATTGCAATCATGATTGCCAGCGTTGTGATGATGATCTGATTCTTTTTGAATATTCGTTTCACCTTTTTCTCTCCTCACTCCATCTTCATTACTTTGATTTTATGCGCCTCAATTCCAAATAATGCCATCGCTGCCTCCGTAATCTCGTTTACCATCACCGCATCCGCGCCCTGAGCCATGACAAGCACACCCTCGATTTCCGGCGCTTCGCTCTTGGATATAAACGGACTTTCATCCCCTTTCGCATCCTTTTGCAGCACCGTCGTCTCCCGGCGACTGCTGCTTCCTGCCTGTTTCTCCTCCCCCTGAATATCCTGCTGCTCCTCCACATCCTTCTCCACGATTTGCCTTCCATCCGACTTCAGAGTGATCATGACTTCGACCTTCCCGATGCCGTCCGCCTGCGCAAGCACGGCTGCCAGTCGCTGTTCCAGCGCTTCTTCCTTTGTCCTTCCGGCATCCTCCGGTACAATCTGCACCGAATCGCCCGCCACTGTCGTCTCACCCCCTTCCTGTCCGGTCGGAATAACAATGACAAGCAGCAGCACCCCTGCGAGCAATAAAATCAAAATCCGCTCCTTTTTGTCCCCGCCAAATTTTTCCAGCCATTTCAAAGCCATGCGCCTCCCTCATCACTGATGCGGACCGCCTTCGGATCAATACCGTAGAGTGTCTCTGCTTTCTCCCGGATCGCCGATGCTGTATGTCTGTACTGTTCGGTTGTTCCGTCTGAAATGCTGATCGAGATGAACACGGCATCCACTATCCCTTCCGGCGAATCCGAAAACCGAACCGCCACCTCCGCCGCATCCGCACCGCAGACACACGCCAGATCTTCCAGCTGGCTGGCCAGTTCCTTCTGGCAGGCTTCTATGATCTGTGTATCCTTCATCTCCCTCATTCCTTCCACCGCAGTGGCAAGCTCTGCCGAATCCTCCCTCAGAAGTGCAAACTGCAGCAGCTCTTCAAAGGTATCTCCGGAAAGCAATTGAATGACCGGGCGCATAGCCAGCAGGACAAAAATGAGGCCGGCGTAAAACCGTACATATTTTACAAATTTTCCATCCGGAATCACATGGAGCAGCATCGTAAGCACACAACTGCCCACTACCAGTGTTTTTATCCAGTTCTGCATCTCTACCCTCCCCGCACCGACGCCGTGATCATCGCAAGTGACACGAGGAACACCGCAAGAGATGCCAGCATCGTTTTCATCAGGAGCATCACTCCATCTGAAAAACTCCCGATACAGTCCACCATACGCTTTTCACTGATCGGCTGCAACAGCGCACAGAGCAGCCGGAACAGCAGTACACTGAGTCCAAGCTTGAGAAGCGGCAACAGACAAATCAGAAGCACTGCGATCCCGCCGGCTACCCCAACTGCATTTTTGATGACCAGCGCAGAACCGGCAATTGTCTCAGCTGCAGAATCCATAAGCCCACCGACACCCGGCAACGCCTTTACAATGCGATGCGCCGTTGAGTTTTTCAGCGTGTCGACCGCCGGGGCTACCAGACACTGGATCGCCTGCAGACCGACCAGAATCGCAGTCGTCGTCTTTAAGATCCATTCCAGCACCGTTTTTAAAAATTCTGCCGCCTGAGAAAACAGATCCTCCTGTGTCAGCTGGTTAAAAAACAGGAATACGACGTAGAGCTGGATCAGAGGCAGTACCATTTTTATGAACAACAACTGAAGAATATGCACAGCAAGAAGCGTCAGCTCATAAAATCCAAGCGCGGAAATACTGCCGGCAGAAAATACAATCGTCACGACATAGGCTGGCAGCAATAGCGTGATAAACCGGAACAAATTCCTTAAAGTATTCCCGGTCAGCGTCTGCATTTCTGCAAATGCACCAATCAGCAACGTCCCGATCAGCAGATACATCATATAGAAGCTGATGTCCGCAATCTGACTGTTTTCAAATACCCGGATAAAATTCGTACAGACCGCAGAAAACAGAGCGATCAAAAGGATCTGCACTGCCAGCCGCTTCTGCCCGCTAACGTAAGAAAATAAGAGTCGCTGCACTTCCTCCCAAAGTCCGGAAATGCCAGACGGCAATTTTCCCTGCAAAAGCTCCAACACCAGATCGGAAAAGGACAGATCGGAAAACTCCGTCATTCCATGAAGTTCTTCTTCCAGATCGGAAAGCTCCAGATAATCCGGAATCTCCAGTGCAGATGCCGCTTCCGTCATCGTCTCCCGCGCCATACAGACGTTGCCTGACAGCCAGAAAGCCAGCATAAGCAATGCCACATACCATTTTCCTGCTCTCATCGGGAACTCCTTTTTTCTGGTTTTACCCCACACACATTCTGGCGGATCACTCAGAAAAGCGAGGACACCATCTCCAGAAGCGCGAGCAGAATCGGCGCACTGACCGCCAACACAGACAGCTTGCCAAATACTTCGATCTGCCCGGCGATCGCCTTATACCCGGCATCCTCGCAGATGCGTGAAGAAAAATCCGCAACATACGTAATCCCTGTGATTTTCAGCAGAATCCGGATATAACTCTCCGGCACTGTGACGGACTGTTCCAGCGTCCGCAGCAGTTCAAACAGGCCGGTGAGTGTCCCAAAGCTGTAAAAAAGAATCAGCAGGCAGACCGCCATGCTGATCAGCTCCGCATATGGAGAACGGCTCTGTTTTAAAAACAGGGCAAGTACCACACCGGCTATGCCGATGCAGGCGATCCGAATCATGTTCATAGGCTTCTCCTACAGCGCAAACAGAGACTTTACGGTATCAAACAGCTGGCTGATATACGGAAGCAGCCAGAACAGCACCAGTACCAGACCGGCGATTCCGGTCAGAAACGCATGCTCCTCCCTTCCGCTCTGCTTGAGAATCTGTCCGAGCACGGAGACGAGAATCCCTACCGCCGCTATTTTAAAAATCAGGTTTACACTCATATCCGTTCCTTCCTGCTCAGATCAGAAACAGCACAAGAAAAATCCCGGCGGCAGCCGAAAGTTTTCGGTACAGTGCTCCCTGCTCCCGATATTGTTCCTGTGCACTCCGACTCATGCCCTGAAACTGTTCCTCATACCGCTGAAACAATACGCGCTGCTGCAGCAGATCCGCACTGCACAGCACGGAAGAAAGTGCCAGAAGCTCCGCGTATTCTGCCTCTGTAAGCAGCCCGGCAAGTCCACTCTCTTTCGCTGCCTGCGCCCAGATCACAGGAAATGGCTGCTCGCCAGCCGAAGAAATTCCACATTTTGCAGACATAAGCAGTTGTCCGGTCTCCGTCTGACAGCGCTTTGCGACCGTCTGCAGCGCTTCCGCCAGCGAACTTCTGTGACACAGCATCTCCTTTTCCAGAAGCGTCAGCCCGCCCGCGATTTCCACAAGTACCATCCAGTGTCGTTTCAGGCGCTGTTCCAGCTCCCGGCCAGTCAGAATCGCCGCACCCATAATGCAGAACATTCCGATGCAGCGCACCGTTAGCACGTCTCATACAGCACCGTCCCGGCACTGTCCACAATTTTTTGCACCGTCCCGGCGCTGGCCCCGTTTCCCAATATGACAAACCGTTCAAACATCCCCTGCTCCGTCATATAGCCGATCAGGGGACGGCGCTTGATGTCCGAAAGGGAATTGCCATGAGCTGTCGCGAGCAATTTACATCCGCAATGGAAGGCCGCTTCCAGCGCTTCCTGATCCCGCGCATTCCCGATCTCATCCACAGCGATCACCTCCGGTGCCATCGCACGCAGCAACATCTGCATCCCCTCCGCCTTCCGGCAGCCGTCCAGCACATCCGTCCGTATCCCCAGATCATTCTGTGGCACGCCCTGATGACAGGCTGCCAGCTCCGAGCGTTCATCTACGACGCCGACCGTCCTCCCGGCAAGCAGTCTGCTTCCATCAGAAATCATCCGGATCAGGTCGCGCAGCAGTGTCGTCTTCCCACACCCCGGCGGCGAAACGATTAAAGTATGACAGAATCCATCCTGTAAAAGATACGGCAGTACCGGTTCTGCACAGCCGATGACCTGATGAGACACACGGATATTCAGAAAGGAGATGTGCCGCACTTCCTGTACTCCGGAAGTGTCCATGATTACCTTCCCCGCCACTCCAATCCGGTGCCCTCCCGCAATCGTGAAAAAACCCTGTCGGATCTCCTCATAAAATGCATATACAGAATAGCCGGAGGCGTATTCCATTACCTGTGAA
The DNA here is from genome assembly GCA_029006155.1 of Lachnospiraceae bacterium. Lineage (GTDB taxonomy): Bacteria > Bacillota > Clostridia > Lachnospirales > Lachnospiraceae > Choladousia. The sequence goes on along the minus strand of JAQXGF010000004.1, from coordinate 1,137 downwards.
AGTTCCTCCGGCAGACAGCACAGCCCATCCAAATTCGGAACATCCGTCAGATGCCCGTCCTCCGTCAGCCCATACTCTGTTCCTCCATAGTGCAACAGCACTGGCCTGCCGATCCGCAACCGGATCTCCTGCAACTTCCCGACCGATAGTCCCGCCTGAGAAAGCGCTTTACGAATCCGCTCCGGAAATATCATAAAAAGCTGCTCCATACCATCCCCGCCTCAACCTCCGTTGGATTGTTACAGTTCAGTATATGGGACAGCCTGATAGAATATGCCATGCTTAAGAAGGGATATTTTTCATTGCATTTTTCAGCCCGCGATAATATAATATGTTCTAACAGTTCCGCATAGCAGCAATATGCCAATACAGATCTTTGCAAATGTATTTGCAGGAGGCCGTACTGACATGTTGTGAGAGGCGCTCTACCCCTCAATCGCAGACCGGCGCTGCTAAAGCATTTTCTGGCTGTGACCTGTATGCGGAACATCACGTTGTCAATCAATAGAAAATACGAGGTACAATCTTATGAAAAAAAGAGTTGTTGTTGCACTCGGGCATCGGGCGCTCGGTACTACATTTCCGGAGCAGCAGACGGCAGTCCGCTCTTCTGCTTCCATTCTGGCTGACCTTGTCGAGGAAGGCGCGCAGCTGATCATCACACACAGCAATGCCCCACAGGTCGGTATGATCCACACCGCCATGAATGAGTTTGCCAAATTCCATGAAACTTACGGAGCACCGATGTCCGTCTGCTCCGCAATGAGCCAGGGCTATATCGGCTATGATCTCCAGAATGCACTGCGTACCGAGCTCCTAAAGCGCGGTATCTATCGCCCGGTGAGCACCGTCATCACACAGGTCACGGTCGATCCGTATGATGAGACCTTCTATCATCCGGTCAAGACCATCGGCCGTTACATGACCGCCGAGGAAGCAGCTGCCGAGGAGAAAAAGGGCAATTATGTAAAAGAAGAGCCAGGAAAAGGTTTCCGCCGGATCGTTGCCGCTCCGAAGCCGCTTGATATCATAGAAATCGACGCCATCAACGCGCTGGCAGCAGCCGGGCAGATCGTTATCGCCTGTGGCGGCGGCGGAATCCCGGTACTCAAGCAGGGCAGTTCCTTAAAGGGCGCG
>JAQXGF010000003.1 GCA_029006155.1 Lachnospiraceae bacterium | reverse complement strand
TCCTGCGGGGATGTGACGATCACAATGCCGTCAATCGGCAGAGACTGAAATACGGTAAGCGGGACATCACCGGTTCCCGGCGGCATGTCCACGAGCAGGTAATCCAGCTCGCCCCAGATCACATCGGTCCAGAACTGCTTTACCATATTTGCAAGAATCGGTCCACGCCAGATGACCGGGGACTCCGGATCCGGCATCAGTAAATTGATGGACATGACCTTGATATCATTGTCCGTCAGCACCGGAAGGATTCCATTGTCATCTGCCTGTGCCGGACCGGTCAGCCCGTACATCCGCGGGATCGATGGTCCTGTGATATCCGCATCCATGATGCCGACGCGATATCCTGCCGCTGCCAGTTCATTTGCCAGTGAAGCGGTCACCATCGACTTGCCGACGCCTCCCTTACCGCTGACGATTCCGATCACATGCTTCACATCGGAATAGACATTCATCGCTGCTGCAAAGCTCTGCGCCTGCTTCGCACTCGCACAACCCTCACAGCTTTCCTTAGAGCAGCTGGAATTGCTGCACTCTTTTTCTGCCATTTCTGACACCTCCTGTTCAACTGCCGCGCAGTCCGGGAGCTCACTTTTGTCCCATCTCCCACCTGCGCACACAACAACACGACGGTACTTCTGTCCTGTCCGTCGTGTCTGCATATCTTTGTTATTCTAAATCAAAACCTGCCGCTATGCAAGCGGTTTTTCATGCTTTTCTACAATTCTTCCAGCAGCCGCCGCAAATACCGCCCGGTCACACGCGAAAAATTCTGAATATCCCGGATGTAGGCAAAGTCCCGCCCGAAAATTTTCTTCTCTGCTGCCAGATCTTTCTCCCGGCCCGCGAAAACGCCGAGCACATATACGCCCTGGCTGCGCAGTTTCCGGATCTCATAGGCCGTATCTTTTACCGCATATTCTCCGTAATACGGCTGCGGATTGCGGCTGTTCGGGCGGTTCACGATGATATCATTCGGGCGTCCGTCGCTTAAGACGATGAGAATTTTCCCCTCCTCCGGGCGCGCAAGCAGTCCGTCCCCAGCAGCCCGGATCGCAAGTCCGTCCCGGTTGTTCGCAGACGTGGTGTAGTCCAGAATTCTTCGGTTCTCCGACCGGGGCGCATCATATTCCCGGAACCGCTGCAGCACCGTGTAATCCCAGAAACTGCAAAAGCTCAGGATGCGGTGCGGCACCTGATTGCAGCTTAACGCCTCGCTGATGATAAATGCCTGCAGCGCTACCTGCCCCTGCCGGTCCCGCTGGGAACCACTTGCATCCATCAGGATATCCACGACAAATTCCGAAGAAAAACGCTTCCGGGTCTTCTCAAAGAGCTTGCCCGGATCTTCCATCCTTCCGACGCGCCACAGCCGTGCCGGAAGAATTTTACCAGTCTGCGAAAGTGACTGTTCCGGCTCCTGTCTCCGGCGCAACGCCTGCGAAAGCTCTGCACTCAGGTGCTCAATACTGCGGTTCAGCATGTTTTTATTGTTGCGGTAAAGGACGCGGTTCTTCTCGGCGTGCCGCCTCGCGTTTACATACTGTGCATTGCTGCGCACCGGATTCGCCAGAATACCATCGGTAAAATACAGGCTACAGTCCGCATGCGCACCTCTGCACAGCCGCTGATTTACCCTTTTTTGCTCCAGCTCTGATAAGTAAGATTTTCCATAGTTCAGCTCTATGTAGGAGTACATCTTTGCAGCGGCCTTTTCATCGATCACGAGGCCCTTCCGGCCATTTCCGCGCTGCGCTTCTTCCTCTTCCTCCTGCTCATCCTCCAGATGGACGACGCGGCTGTTCAGACGCTTCATGTACTCCTCAAGGAAATCCTCCAGACTCTCCTCCTCGAGGTACTCCCGCCAGTCGGACTCCAGCAGTTCCTCCGGTGTCGTATCCATCACAAATGACAGATCCCCGTGCTTCTGTAAAAAGCTCCGGTCGATCATCGTATTATACAGCTCGTCGGTGACGCGGATCAGATCCATCGTATCGTTTGCGCCTTCCAGCGCCCGGATCTTCGCCACTGCATCTGCAAGCTGCTTTTCACAGTGCCAGTTGCCATCCAGACAGCCACGCAGCAATGCGATCTTCAGCCGCCCCACCAGGCTCGTGCTCATTTTTTCAAAGGAATATTCCAGCAAATCTTCAAACGCCCTGCGCCGCAGTTCCAGGATCCCGGGCCGCTCTTTTACTGCCAGCGGATAGGAGGCTGCATCCACGCACAACTGCGCCAGCTCCACGAGCCGCTGCTCATCCGCACCATAGTACGCCTTTTTAATCAGGTACATACTGAGCATGCTCACATCAAAATAGCGTGCAAATGCACCCTGCTTCGCCGCATCGTAGAGGCAGACATATCTGGATTTGGAATAAAAGGCGGACTCCACCTTTGTATCCAGCGCATAATCCCCGCTCACCGTCCACATCAGGTTACGGATGCGGTTCTCTGCTTCCATCTGCAGATCGTTCTCGTCGTATCCGTATGGTTGCATGACCTCCTCCTTTCCTTCCTCTATAAAACCCTTTGTTTTCTTAAAAGGCTGGCAAAACTATTCGTATCTATGAATTGTGTCAGTCGTTCATCCCAGGTTTGTCTGTCAAAGCAGATATTCGCAATCCATCTCGGCAGCTCATCTCTGCAGCTCATCTTTGCAGCTCATCTCTGCAGCTTTGCTGCGGGGCTTGTGCTGACGGGGCCTAGCTTCGCCGCTTGATTCGGTTAAAAGAAAATCTCCGCTGGGGTCCAGCTCTCCGGAATGCGGGTCATCACGATGTCCTCCACGATCTCCCGCTCAAACAGATCAAAGCTTTTATTTACGATGCCCATCCGGATCGCCGCACGCGGGGAAAGTCCACCCCGGATCGTCTTTAACGCCCCGATCAGTCCACGCAGGTCGAGCGGCTTGGTCGAGATCTCGTTGTTGCCTGCCTTTAACTGCAGATCCAGGAACAGGCCGCAGATCTGCTTCAGCCCTTCCTCCGTGAAATCCGGAAAGGATGCCGTCAGAATCCTGCGCAGCCGTTCTTCCGTCACACCCGGCATATCGATGACAAGGAATCTGGATACGAGCGCCTCATTCAATTCCCGCGTCCCGGCGTAGCCATAATTCATCGTCCCGATAAACCGCGTCGCTTCATGCAGCCGAATCCGCTCATAGCCCGGCACATCGATGATCCGCCGGTAATCGAGCGTCGCGTGTAATACGGATACCGCATCGTTCTTTGCCATGTTGATCTCATCCAGAATACCAAATCCGCCATTTTCCGCGCACAGATAGACCGGTCCTTTCCGAAGCTCGACCTGATTGTTCCGGAATGTGTCAGACCCGATCAGGGTACTGCTGTCCATATTTACATGGAAAGAAATATTATAAGACGGACGGTGGAACAGGTAGGCCAGATTCTCCGCCAGTATATTTTTCCCGGCTGCCTTCGCTCCCGTCAGCAGGATATGCTCCCCCTGCAGCAGGGCATACGCTGCCATCTCGAATGTTTCCTTTCCATAATAAGGGATCATCGGCGGCGTGATCCGGCCTTCCAGCGTCTCCGGCACCGGATACTGCTCCCGGAATGCCGCAATGTCCCGCAAAAGCGCCGCACTTACGCCCTGTTCCTCTAAAGAGTGGATGATTGGATCCATCTTCTGTGTCCTCCTTATATTTCCGTAAAAGAAAACCGCTGCAAAATCCCCGACGCATTAATGTCGTACACGATCGTCCCGTCCGGCAGCACGCTCTTCTCCCACGTTGCATTTTTGTCCTGAAATTTCTGCCGGATGTAAGCGTCTGTATCCGCCACCTCTACCTCATCGATAAAGACATCCCGCATCTGGTTGTTCGGGCATTTATTGAAAATCTCCCAGATCGTCTCGTAGCTTTTCATGTTGTCTGTTCTCCTCGCATCTGCATTCTTTCACCTGTCATTTATAATCAACGATACAACTTGATCCTTCCATATGTGCAAATATTACCGGAATCTTTATCGCTCTCTGAGCTTCAGCAGCGCATCCACGATCCGCGACGCCACTTCCTCTTTGCTCATCTTCGCAAGCTCCTCCACGCCATGATCCGTGATCAGCGTCACGACATTGGTGTCTGTCCCGAAGCCCGCACCTGCGACTTTGACGTTGTTCGCCGCGATCATATCCACGTGCTTTTTCGCAAGCTTTTCTTTCGCATGCTCTACCATATGCTCGGTCTCCATCGCGAAGCCGCAGAGCACCTGTCCTTCTCTTCGGTGCTCGCCAAGCCATGCGAGGATATCCGTCGTGCGCTCTAAGGCAATGCTCATGTCGTCCGCCTTTTTCTTGATTTTATTGTCCGCCACTGTCACCGGACGGTAGTCCGCCACCGCGGCTGCCTTGATGATCAGATCCTGCTCCTTCGCTCTTGACGATACCGCCTCAAACATATCCTGTGCCGAAATCACCGGTACGAGTGTCACACCGTATGGGGCCTCCAGATTCGTCTTCCCGGAGACGAGTGTCACCTCGGCTCCGCGCCGACGGCAGACCCGCGCGAGCGCATAGCCCATCTTTCCGGTCGAGTGATTCGATATAAAGCGCACCGGATCAATCGCCTCCATCGTCGGTCCTGCCGTGATGAGCACGCGCAAGCCCTTCATATCCTTTTCCATTGCGATCTCATCTAAAATGCACTCCAGCAACAGTGTCTCCGGCGGAAGCTTGCCTGCTCCGGTGTCCCCGCACGCCAGATGCCCGACTGCCGGCTCAATGATCCGGAAGCCGTACTTCCGAAGGATGTCCATATTGTCCTGCGTGACCGGATTCTCGTACATCCGCGTATTCATCGCCGGTGCGATCAGCTTCGGGCACTGACATGCCAGCAACGTGGTCGTGAGCATATCATCCGCCAGTCCATGCGCGAGCTTTGCCATGACATTGGCCGTCGCCGGTGCGACGATCGCCAGATCTGCCCGCTTTGCCAAAGACACATGCTCCACCTGAAACTGAAAATTCCGGTCAAACGTATCGACGAGACATTTATTCCCCGTCAGTGATTCAAACGTGATCGGATTGATAAACTGTGTCGCGTTCTGGGTCATGATGACCTGTACATCGGCATGCTGCTTTTTGAGCATGCTCGCCAGATTAGCTGCCTTATAGGCTGCAATGCTTCCGGTCACACCGAGGATGACCGTCTTTCCCTTTAACATAGCACTCCCTCTTTCTTTTTATCTTATTTAAAAACTGTTTTCGTATCTTGTGCCCACTGTCGTTCAACTCCTCAATACATAGACGCCGTTCTTTGTTCTATCTATACGACTATGTGAAGTTCCGGCCTGTATCGACCTGAAACCGTCGCCTGCACCATCTTACCATATTTCCCGTAAAAGTCAAAGCCCCTCCGCGGCCACGCACCTGCATGGAAACGCTCCTGCCTTGTTTAAATTTTCATACAGTCTTCTTTTTGCTTGTGCTTTTAAAAAGAAAATGATATACTCCGGCTGTAATTGTATTGTATCCCACAAAAATGTGATGCAGCTATCCATACGTACCACAAAGGATCGTACCTTACAGGACAATACCGGTCACGTTTGGATGCTTAACGGTCATTTCATTTCCGTTTTTCACACACATTCATCGGGAATAATAACAAGGAGGAAAACACAATTATGAAAACCAAATTTACCACATCTCAACTCGTCATTCTCGGCCTTATGACGGCAATTCTGCTGCTCATGGCTTACACCCCGCTCGGATATCTGAATATCGGACCGCTCGCCGTGACCTTCAATGTCATTCCGGTGGCAGTCGCCGCGATCACGCTCGGACCAGCAGGCGGAGCGATCGTCGGATCTATTTTCGGCCTGACCAGCTTTTTGCAGTGCATCGGCGTCGGTGGCACCAGCGCAATGGGCGCTGTCCTGTTTGGCATCAACCCGGTACTCGCATTTATCCAGCGCTTTATTCCGCGTATGCTCGACGGACTGCTGCTCGGCTACATTTTCCGTGGCGTGCGCAAATCGCTCAACACATCGATCGCCTGCTTCGTCACCGGATTTTTCTCCGCTTTCCTGAACACCTTATTCTTCATGGCGCTGCTCGTCCTGCTCTTTGGCAACACCGAATACATGCAGAACCTGATGGGCGGAAAAAATGTCATCGCATTCTGCTGTGGCTTTGTCGGCATCAACGCGGTATGCGAGATGATCTCTTCGACGATCATTACCGGTGCGGTCGGACTTGCACTGTATAAGGCACATTTTGTACCGGTCGCTACGACACAGTCAAAGACCGTTGCATAACCATTCTCCATTCGAGTAACTTTTCAGGCTGCTGCCAGTTCTCCCGGACTTCGCAGCAGCCTTCTCCATGATCTATTATTTTTTCTATTCTTAATTAAGGAGGTTTCCACATGATCTTAGCCGTTGATATTGGAAATTCAAACATCGTGCTCGGCTGTTTTGAAAAGGAACAGATTCTGTTTACGGAGCGTCTTTCCACCAATCAGAATTCCACAGAGCTGGAATATACGATCCTGATCAAAAATATTCTGGAGCTCAACAACCTGAATCACCGCGCCTTTGAAGGCTGCATCATCTCTTCCGTCGTGCCGTCCGTGACACACACGATGGAAGCAGCTATGCGGCGTCTGACCGGCAAGACGGTCATGGTCGTCGGCCCTGGCATCCGCACCGGCCTGAAGATCATGCTCGACAATCCGGCACAGCTCGGCAGTGACCGGGTCGCTGATGCCGTGGCTGCGATCCACGACTATCCGACGCCACTCATCATCATCGACATGGGAACCGCCACAACGATCTCCGCAATCGACCGCAACAAAAATTTTCTTGGCGGCATGATCATCCCGGGACTTCGCGTCTCCCTGGACTCTCTGACCTCCCGCACCTCTCAGCTGCCGAAGATCAGCCTCGATCCGCCGAAAAAAGTCATCGGATCAAATACCGTCGACTGCATGCGCAGTGGTATCATCTACAGCACCGCCGGAAGCATCGACGGCGTGATCGACCGGATCCAGGAGGAAATGGGCGAGACCTGTACCCTCGTCTCGACCGGTGGACTCGCGAAAGTCATCATCCCGTACTGCCACCATAAGATCATTATTGATGACCAGCTGCTGCTCAAAGGGCTGATGGTAATTTACAATAAGAATCGGGCGGCTTCCTGATCTATCACGATATTAACAGGGAACTTGCATATTGCATAAACATTTTGCAATATGCAAGTTTTTATTTTACCTCATAAATTTTTCTTACATACTATATTTTGTGCACTCTCCACCATTTTTCGATTCTGCCCTGCAAAACTTTCGCATATAGTAAAAAGGATACCCGACCATCTTTGCCAGATATCCTTTCTCCCTTTTCACAGCCGAATCTATGTAAATCATCTTCGCAACTTATCTTTGAGACTCTTATGACACACTTCCGTGTCAGGATTCTTCCATGGCTTTACCTATCTTAAATCTCTCTCGTCGCTTCCTTCAGCCAACTTCTCTCTTCCTCGCTCAGATGCGGTGCGATCATCTCGTATACCTGCTTGTGGTACGTGTTGAGCAGTTCGCGCTCTTTCTTCGTCATCTGCTCCGGATCGATCGCGTCCAGATCAAACGGAACCATCGTCAGATTCTCGAAGCACATGAACTGTCCATACTCGTTCTGCTCTGCCTTTTTGCAGACGACCAGGTTCTCATGGCGGATGCCGTAAGCACCTTCGACATAGTAGCCCGGCTCATTGGAAGTGATCATACCTTCCTCAAGCACTGCATCTTCATTGCGGTCCGGGAGCCGTCTCCAGCGGATGCCATTCGGGGACTCATGGACGCTCAGGCAGTAACCAACGCCATGTCCGGTGCCATGCTTGAAGTCCTCTCCGCGCTCCCAGAGCGGCTGGCGCGCAAGATAGTCCAGATTGATACCGGTGCAGCCATAGAGGAACTTTGCATTGGCCAGATTCAGATGTCCACGCAGTACCGCAGTGAAATGATCCCGCTCATCCTGTGTGATCTCACCCATTGCAAACGTACGGGTAATGTCCGTGGAACCTTCCAGATAATGTCCGCCGGTATCAGCCAGCAAAAATCCGTGCGGTTCGACTTCCACATCCGTCTCCGGTGTCGGAGAGTAATGGTTCATCGCTGCATGCTCTCCATAGGAAACGATCGGATCAAAACTGTTGTCCACAAAATGCTCCTGCTCTTTGCGCAGATTGTTCAGATATTCTGCTGCTGAGCACTCCGTGATCTTCATTTTTCCTACATTCTTCTTCAGCCAGTACATGAACTTCGTGACTGCCACACCATCCTTGATGTGTGCCACACGCTCATTTGCCACCTCGGTCGGATTCTTGATCGCTTTCGGGAGCAGGGTCAGGTTTGCCTGATCCAGAACTTTCGCAGATGCCGGAATGCTCTTTACGAGACGATAATTCGCCTTTCCCTTATCGACCAGAACCGTCTTGCCATCCTTGATCGCTGCCGCATCCGCATACACCTGATTGTACGGATGAATTGTCACACCGGCCTTTGCCAGCATGTCCTTCAGCTCTTTCGAAAAATCTGCCTCATTTGCATACAGCCGGATCTCCTGCTCGCTCATCATCAGATATGCCAGCACGACCGGAACTGTATGGATATCGCCGCCACGGATGTTCAAAAGCCATGCGATGTCCTCCAGCTTTGTCAGAAGAAACAGATCCGCACCTGCCGCTTTCATATCCTTCCGGATGCGGGCGATCTTGTCCTCGCGGCTCTCACCGGCCCATTTTACATCCAGATCCCATGCCGGCTCTGCTGAAAGTGCAGGGCGGTCTGTCCAGATTTCACCGACGAGGTCTTCCTCACAGGTCATGCTCACGCCCTGTGCCGCCAGCAGCTTCTCCAGCTCCTCTGCCTCTGACGCTCCGACACAGCGTCCGTCAAAGCCCAGCGTCTGACCCTTCTTCAGCGTCTGTGCAAGAAACTCGTGTACGGTCGGTACCCCCGGCTCGCGCATCCGGTAAAGTGTCACTCCGGTTCCCTCCATCTGGCGCTCCGCCTGAATGAAATACCGCGCATCCGTCCACATGCCTGCCATATCCTGTGTGATAACCGCAGTTCCGGCTGACCCGGTAAAGCCCGTCATATACTGTCTGCATTTAAAATATTCGCCCACATACTCCGATGCATGATAGTCATCGGTCGGGATCATATAGGCGTCGATTCCCTTTTTCTTCATCAGCGCACGCAGCGCTGCAATTCTGTCACTGACCATGATGTTCTTCCTTTCCGTGCAGTTCTTCCGTCCCGCACCCTTGTTATCCTCTTCTAATTATACTCGTAAATCTGATTCCCGCAAGACGCAAAGATAAAAAACGAATACCAAAAAAGAAGCAGTGCACAGAGCCTCTCGCCCTGTGTACTGCTTCCCTGTTTTGTCCTGATAGTACCAGACTAATAATCATCCGGCAAATCTAATCTTATCTACCGAACTGAACGTCGTTGTTTCCGCTGTTGGTCGTCCACATCTCAAGCATGTTGATCGGGTCGTTGAAGTCCGCGAGCCATCCGTTACGGGACATATCGTAGTTACCTGCTTTACGCTCGTTCAGGAATACATTCCACTCGTTCGTCTCGATCTTCAGCTCTGCGCCGATGACTGCGAAATCCTGCTGGATCGCTTCTGCAATTGCTACGTGACCGGTTCCATCATTTGTGATGTAAGTGATGTTGAGCGGAGTCTCATCAGAGAGAACCTCGTTGCCGTTTCCATCGTCTACGAATTCGTAGCCAGCTTCCTTCAGAAGCTCAATTGCCTGTGCAAGGTTGTCGTCGTATGCATCATAGGACGGATCATAGTATCCAACTGCCTCTTCGCACGGATAGGTGTAAGCGTCATCGTTCTGACGGAACTCACCGCCATTGCCGTCTGCCATACCTGCCGGGACGAAGGTGTTTGCGAGCTGCTGACCGGTCTGGCCAATGTTCTCTACGATATAGTCACGGTCGATCAGAAGGGTCAGACCACGTCTCATAGCAGAAGCCTGCTCCGGAGTCTTGCCTGCGAACAGGTCGCTGTTTACGTTAAATGCTACATAGTACGTTCCGAGGTTGTCGATGATATGGAACTCCGGATTGTCCAGAAGGCTCTGAATCTCATCGTTCGGAACGGTGTCTGCAAAGTCAAGGTTGCCTGCATTGTATGCTGCGTAGATCGCGGTATCATCTGCACTGAGCATGAACTCCATACGCTCGATCTTCACTTCGTCTGCACGGTAGTAGTTCGGGTTCTTTACATATACCATGCTCTCATTGTGGTTCCAGCTCTCCAGCGTGTAAGCACCACTTGTCACAAATCCAGCCTCCTGGCACCATGCACCCGGATTGTCCTGCCATCCCTCAGCAGCCTCTACGCTTGCCTGCGGAACTGCATAGAATGCCGGGAATGCACACAGATCCAGGAAGTATGCGCACGGAGAAGCCAGCTGAACGGTAAAGGTCTTACCATCCTCGCTTGCAGAGATATCCAGTGTGCCGTCATCCTTTCTCGCGATCGGATCGAACATGTATGCATAGTCTGCTCCGGTCTCTGCGCTTGCAGCACGGTTCCAGGAATATACATAGTCATTTGCGTTCAGATCAGTACCATCGCTCCACTTCAGGCCATCCTTCATCGTGAAGGTATAGGTCAGTCCGTCCTCGCTCTCTTCATAGCTGTCTGCAAAGTCCATGACAATCGCACCATTCTCATCGTAAGTGCAAAGGCCGTTGAAGCTGTTGACTGCCAGGCATGCGCCATCAACGGTAGTATTCAGCGCCGGATCAAGCTTGTCCGGCTCACTTGCCAGATTCAGGCGCAGGGTCGTCTGATCGCCCGCATCTGCGAACATGAAATATTTGAATCCGTAGTTGTTGCTGTAAATGCCAGTCACATTTTCCTTCTGAAGGTAAATGTCATTGTAGTAGTAGATCGGCACGATCGCACCGGTCTCCATCAGCATGTCCTCTGCCTGATGCATCATTGCCTCACGCTCTGCCAGATCGGTTGTCGTCTTGATCTGTTGGATCAGGTTATTGTACTCCTGCCACTCCGGAGCTGCGTCAGAAGATCTGCTCGCTACATCTGCACCTTCGATCGGAGCTACGTCTCCGTCTGCTGCTTCTGCTGCTGCGGCTGCCTCCGTCTCACCTTCTGCTGCCTCGCTTGCCACTTCGGTCTCGCCCTCTGCCGCCTCCGTAGCCGCTTCTGTCTCAGCTGCCTCGGTAACTGCTTCCGTCGCTGCCTCTGTGCTCTCTTCTGCAAATGCAGTAGCCGGAGCCATTGCTGTCACTGCAGCAAGTGTGATCGCCATGAGTTGTTTTCTCTTCATACTTATTCCCTCCGTTTAAGATAGAATTTATGGGTAACAGTGCAGATGCACTACTACTTTCCATTGATACCGGACAAAAGTGTCCGAAAGGTGTCCCCATTATACCATTATTTATTCCAGCACGCAACAAAATGTCCATTTCCTCTGTCCTCCAGCTTCGGACATTCCTTTGCACATTTTTCTGTCGCATAGCGGCAGCGGGAACGGAACGCACAGCCGGTCGGCATATGCATCGGGCTCGGTACATCACCTTCCAGAATGATGCGCTTTCTCTGACGTGTGATATTCGGGTCCGGGATCGGAACCGCCGAGAGTAATGATACCGTATATGGATGCTGCGGATGTTCATTGAGCTCATCCGCGTCTGCGATCTCCACGATCTTGCCAAGGTACATGACCGCGATCCGGTTCGAAATATGACGGACGATCAGAAGGTCATGCGCGATAAACAGATATGCCACACCGAGTTTTTCCTGCAGATCCTCGAACATGTTGACGACCTGTGCCTGAATCGATACGTCCAATGCCGATACCGGCTCGTCGCAGACGATGAACTTTGGATCCACCGCCAGTGCACGGGCGATACCGATACGCTGCCGCTGTCCGCCGGAAAACTCATGCGCATAGCGGGTCGCATGCTCCGCGTTCAGTCCGACGAGCTCCATCAGATGTAAAATCTTGTCGCGGCGCTCTGCCTTCGACGTGTAAAGCTTATGGACATCGAGCGGCTCTCCGATGATATCCTCTACGGTCATACGCGGATCCAGGGAAGAATATGGATCCTGGAATACCATCTGCATCTCTTTGCGCAGTGCCGTGATATTTTTATTCGTCACTTCTTCGCCGTTAAAAAGCACCTTGCCACCAGTCGGCTCATACAGACGAAGCAAGGTCCGTCCTACGGTCGTCTTGCCGCAGCCACTCTCTCCGACCAGACCGAGCGTCTCACCCGGACGGATCGCAAACGATACGCCGTCAACGGCCTTTAAATATGTGCTTTTCATAAATCCGGTCTTCACCGGGAAATACTGCTTCAGATCCTGTACCTCTACCAGATATTCACTGCTCATGCCTGCGCACCTCCTGCCTGTTTTTCCAGCATTTCTTTTACATTCATCCAGCAGGATGCCTTATGCGTATCGCTGATCGAGAGTTCCTCCGGCTTCTGCTCCAGACAGATCTTCATCGCCTTGTCGCAGCGGCTGCAGAATGCACAGCCCTTCGGCATATTCAGAAGATTGATCGGCGTACCGCTGATCGGGATCAGCCGCTCCTTGCTGTTGTTCACATTTGGAATGGAGCGGAGCAGCCCTTTCGTATACTCATGCTTTGCATGATAAAAAATGTCGTCTGCAGTCCCGCGCTCACAGATGCTTCCGCCGTACATAACGACGATCTTGTCACACATATCTGCAATGACACCAAGGTCATGTGTGACCATGATGATCGCCATGCCGAGCCGCTTTTGCAGATCCTGCATCAGTTCGAGGATCTGCGCCTGGATCGTCACATCCAGCGCCGTCGTCGGCTCATCCGCGATCAGGATATCCGGCTCACAGGCCAGTGCCATCGCGATCATGACACGCTGACGCATTCCACCGGAGAGTTCATGCGGATACTGCTTGATTCGCTTTTCCGGCTCATTGACACCTACGAGCTCGAGCATCTCGATCGCACGTGCCTTTGCCTCTGCCTTTGTCTTGTTCGTATGCAGCCGCACGGCCTCCATGATCTGGCTGCCGACGGTAAAGACCGGATTCAGACTCGTCATCGGATCCTGGAAAATGATACTGCAGCATTTTCCGCGGAAGCCCGCCATCTGCTTGCGGTCAAACCCCGCCAGATCCTGCCCGCGGTACAGCACCTGCCCGCCGACAATCCGTCCGGTATCCGCCAGAATCTGCATAATCGAGTAGGCGGTCACACTCTTTCCGGAGCCGGACTCTCCGACAATTCCCATAATCTCTCCCGGCTTCAGCGTAAAGCTCACGCCGTTCACCGCTTTTACTTCACCGGATTCTGTGAAAAAGGAGGTGTGAAGGTCCTTCACTTCCAGTAAATATTCTTCGTTTGAATTCGTACTCATCTTCCTTACCTCCTAAGCTTCGGGTCAAATGCATCGCGCAGTCCGTCTCCGAGCAGATTGAACGCCAGAACGATCAGACAGATCACCACTGCCGGGAATACGAGCTTGTGCGGGTAACTCATCATGCCTCCCCGTGCCGCATTTGCCAGCGATCCGAGGGACGGCATCGGTGCCTGTACGCCAAGGCCGACAAAGCTTAAGAAGCTCTCGGTAAAGATCGCGGACGGTACCTGCAGCGCTGTCGAGATGATGATGACACTTAAACAGTTCGGAAGAATATGCTTCTTGATGATCCGTCCCGGCTTCGCACCGATGGAACGGGCAGCCAGTATGTATTCATTTTCTTTGATCGAAAGGATCTGGCCACGCACAAGACGTGCCATGCCGACCCAGTAGAGTACTCCAAATACGATAAACAGGGAAATCATGTTGCTGCCGATCTTATCCAGAAAGGTTCCCTGAATAATCGGTGTCAGTATTTCCTTTAATACGACGGAAAGCAGGATGACCATCAGCATATCCGGCAGTGAATAAATAATATCGACAATCCGCATCATGATCATATCCACTTTTCCGCCTGCATAGCCCGAGATACTTCCGTATATCAGCCCGATAATCAGCACGAGGATCGCGGCGAAAAATCCGACAAATAAAGATACGCGCGTTCCGTACAGGATCCGGACAAAATAGTCACGGCACTGTTCATCGGTGCCGAGCAGATGCGGGAAAAGCTTCTCGCCGGAATCTATGGCCTTCTGTTCATTTTTCGACCATTCCATCGGCCCCAAGTTCTTCGCCGTCTTGTCCCGGCGTCCGTTGACCTGAATCATCTCCTCATATCCGTAAGGGATAATCATCGGTCCGACTACCGCCGCCGTGATAATGAGCACGAGTACGATGATGCTGCCGACTGCCAGCGGATTCTTTAAAAGTTTGCGCATACCATCTTTGAAGAAGGTCGTGGATTCACTCATGACCTCCTGCTGCGCTTTTTCTTCTTCCGTTGCCAGCGTAAATTTCGAAAGATCCATCTGAAGGCTCAGAGGACTTTTTTTCATATCTGCCATTTCCGCTCCTCCTATTCAAATGTAATTCTCGGGTCAACAATCTTGTACACAATATCGCTGATCAGATTCATCACAACCATGAGCGTCGCAAGGAAAATCGTCGTCCCCATAATCATCGGATAGTCTCGTGTATTGATTCCGGTTACAAACTTCGCACCAAGTCCGCCGATCGTGAAAATATTTTCCACGACAAGGCTTCCGGTCAGGATCGACGCGAGCATCGGTCCGACGTACGTGATGACCGGGATCAGTGCATTTCGCAGTGCATGCTTAAAAATCACGAACATCTGCGGAACACCTTTTGCACGTGCGGTACGCACATAATCCTGTCCGAGTGCATCGAGCATGCTCGTCTTTGTCAGACGGGTAATGTACGCCATCGGATAGAAGGACAGCGCGATGACCGGGAGCACATAATTCTGGTTCTGCGGGCTCCATACCGGTACCCAGCCAAGCTGAATACAAAATACGAGCAGCAGCAGAGAAGCGAGCACGAAGCTCGGCACGGCCGCCGCCAGGGTCGAGAAAAAGACAATCACACGGTCCGGCCACTTGTTTCGCATCAGGGCCGCCGTACTTCCGAGCACAAGACCTGCGATCAGCGCCACGAGCGCCGCCATACCGCCAAGCTTTGCAGAAATCTTAAAAGAATCAAAAATCGTCTTTCCGATGTCGCGACCCGTCTTTAAAGACACGCCAAAATCACCGTGCATCAGATTTTTTAAATATAGTACGAACTGCTCTCCGACCGGCTTGTCCAGGTTGTAACGCTCCATCAAAGTCGCCTTGACTTCCGGACTGAGCGCCTTCTCACCCTCGAATGGTCCTCCGGGGATCGCGTTCATAGAGAAAAATGTAATCGCACAGACTATGAATACGGTTACAATGGCTAATAAAATTCGTTTTACTACATATTTAGCCAAATTCATCACTCTCCTTCTGTTTTATCGTTTTGTGCTCTACAGATGTCTGTACTGCAAAGACATATGGGTTTACTATAATATTTTCCATTCTGTTTGTCAACCGATTTTGCCCTCGAATCACCGGTTTTGGAACGAAAAAATGACGAAAATTCATTTTTATTTTTATCCAATTTTCAAATAATGATGATACATCTCTTATCATTGTAATAAGTAGCGTAAACCACCATACCTGCAGCAGCCAAAACACCTGGCGGGGACTTGCCCGATTCGGGTCAAAAATAAAAAGAGTATGCGTCACCAACCTTATTTATAAAACATAATGTTGATATTCACATACTCTTTTTTCATCCAAAAATAATACTTGCAGATTACTTCTTCGGCTCTGTCGTCTCCAAGCCTACCTGCTCTCCCGCACTTCCGTCTCCGGCGTCTCCTCCAGCTCCTGACAGATGTCCGCTGATACATTCCACTCCCGCAGATCGGTCAGGATCTTGTGGTAAAATGCCTGCCCGCCACGCACAATGTCATACGTGCGTGCATCTCCGCGCGCTTCCAGGTGCCGGCCAAAGCTGCAGTTCTTCACATCCTCCGGTCCGTAGTCGTCCACATCGCCATCCGGCCAGAAAATATACAGACGCGGGATGTCTGCCTGCTGCCCGTCAAGCCCTGCCATGGAAAGGAACTGCCGGCCGGTATCTTCATAGCACGTAAAGACGTGCGCATACCGCCAGACGGTCCGCGTAAAGTCGGAGACCCGGAACTGGCCCAGCCAGTCTTCATCCATCATCCCGTCGTCTGCCTTTTTGGAAATAATCACAACAAACGGGAACATACAGGTCGGATCCTGTAGTGCCTGCAGAATCGGTGCAAACTGTTCTTCGCGCAAAATCCGTCTGCGGCTGATGCACTCAATTCCGTTCATAATACCAATGTTATCCACAATGCTCTTATAAAAGCCCGGATAGCTGAAGAAAATCGCCCCGGGATCCTGTACGACATGCTCGCGCTCCGGCTCCGCATAGCCATTGCAGACCTGCAGCCACACGCCGCCCGGCTCCTGATTTTCCAGCGAACACTCCGAATACCAGATCCGTCCGCCGACTTCCATATCCATATGGCGCACATGCAGCTTCATCCTCTGCTCCTTCGGTTGAAACTCTACCGACGCATGATAGCCAAAAATATCTTCCTTCCACGTACAAAGCTGTCCCGGCATATTTTTAAACAGACTGCCATACTTTTCCACCAGCCATCCATAGATCACTTCGGATGTCCGGCGAAAGATCAGAGCATGCTCAGGCGCTTCCTCCTTCATCCGGCTGCCATCCACACGCGTGCTCACCTGAAAGACGGTATGACGCGTAAGCGGCTTCATCTCATAATGCCGCGTCTCGACCTGACTCTCCTCCCGTCCGTCGTTGTAGACATCTCTCTGCCGGAAGATCGCGGTCAGACGGCTGTCATGGAACTGACTGTCATTGAGCAGTGCGATAATCGTATTTACATTGATCGGCACACGGCGGCTGCGCTTTAAGAGCTGCTCCACCAGCGTCTGCCGGCTCGTCTTGTAAATGCGCTTTGCCAGATTCTCGACCTGCTGATCCACATCCTCATTGAGCACCTGCTCGACTTCCGGATAGAGGGACGCCTCGCCGAGCTTCAGCCGGAAATGGCTCTTGATCATATCGCTCCAGCGCCCGGACTTATACAGGGAATGACCAAGATCCTCAAATAACGTGACCATCGACTTGTCACATAGCTCCAATGTCGCCAGAATACTGTTGAAATAACGGGAAAAACCGCTGTAATTTTTCCAGAGCTCTTCTCCTTTATAGCGCATATCGTGCTCAATCTCATGCCAGCCCTCGAAAAACATCGTCTTGATCTGTATCTCGAACGTATCATCGATGCACATCTCCCACGTCTCCGGGGAAATCTCGGAACGAAGGTACTCCGGCAGACGAAATACCCCGTTTAGCTTGGTCGGCTTGAATTCCTCGTCGTTCATCTCCGAGGTGGACCAGTCAAGTACTTCGAATGTATTCTCCATGATGTTCTTGCAGATATCCACATCGTCATCAAAGTAGAGATTCACACGGACGCCGACCAGATCCTGCAGCTTCTTCCTGCCCGCGCCATATTCCTTTGTCTCGAATTTGTGTGCCATCGAACTTGCCGTCTTAATCCGGGAGAATACGCGGTAATACATCCCGCACTGCTCCAGCCGGTCACTGATGATCCGTTTCAGATCCTGCTCGACGACCACCGGTACCCGGACTTTGGCTGCCAGTTCTTCTTTTGTATAGATCACTCTGTTTTCTTCACCCAATTATGTTACACCACCAATTTTTATTTTTTACGGCAGGCTTACAGACGCCTGCTCACACTGTATTCTACTATACCAGATTTTATGCAAATAGAAAAGTTCGGTTTTCTAAAAGTTCCGTAAAATCCTCCTGGCGGCCTCATCGGCAGAGTACTGTCTGCCTGACACATTCCTCTGTATGGGTTTGTTGTAGTCAAATTTTTTTAATATGTAACAACTTCCACCGAACCATCGGAATAGGTGATGTACGTCGTGCCATGGCTCGGGTCATCACAGTCCGCCACATTTTCCCGGCTGACTTCTACGCGCGGCTGTTCTGCCGGCTTCGGAGCTTCCGTCTGCGGCGCGGATGTCTCCGGCTGTGATGCTTCCGTCTGCTTCTTTTTGTTTCCAGCAGATGATTTCTGTTTTCCGGAGCTGCCAGCCGCCTGATCTGCCGCCTGTGCCGCTGCAGCTGCCTGCTCGGCCTGTACTCTCGCCGCTTCCTGCTCCGCCCGTTTCTGCTCGATGACCGCCGGATCATCGGTCACATATTTGGCCGCGACATACCCATATCCATCGTCCGTCGCGATCAGATACCAGCCATCCAGCTCGCCGTACGCGGTAAACTCAGACCCAAAGCTCAAGGTATCCAGCACATCTGCGTCGGTATCCGGTAAAACGCGCACGTTCAGATTGCTCGTATTATAAACGGTCGATTCTTCATCATAGGTATGCACCGCATAGTCCTCGGTCGTCTCCTCCTGCTTTGTCTCTGGATCATAGTAGGTGACAAAGACTGCCCCATCCTCCGTGCAGTGCAGTGCCAGATCCTCTGCGGTATCTAATGGCAGCCCGTACCAGCTCAGTACCCCATCGGATGTCTCCATGCGGAGATCGTAGCGATCCGTCGATGCAGCAGACTGTGCAGCTGCTTCTGCATTTACTTCGGTGCTCGGTTCTGTCTCGGTAGCTGCTTCTGTACTCTGCTCCGTCTCATCCATGTGCTCAATGCCTACTTCCACCAGACCTTCTGTCTGTGCATTTTCCTCCGTGCTCACCTCTGAGGTAACTTCAGATTCTCCATCACCATCCGCAAATTTCTCCCACGCCTCGTCCCCGGACTTTCGGATATACCATGCCGTCGCCAAAGCTCCCGTATCATTCGTCACGGTGATCACTCCGGCCGCCGTCGGTACCTGTACCGTATCTGTCGTCTCCGCAGCCACAGCCGGAAGCATCAGAAGCACGCTGCCTGTGGCCGCACAAACCGCCGCCCGGTGCCATGCTCTGCTGTTCTTTGCTGATAAAATTAATTTCGCGGTATTTTTCTTTTTGTTCTGTATGGTTTTCATAGCTCTCTTCCTCTCTTTCATTTACGAAAGCAGACATTTGCAATCCATCTCTGCAGCTCATCTCCGCAGCTCATCTCCGCAGCTCATCTTCGCAGCTTTGCTGCGGAGGCTGCTGAGGGGCCTGCTGCGGGCCCCTCATTATGATATGTCATGAACGCAGTTGCTTCGCGTTCAAACATACTCGAAATCACCCAAGCAGAATATACCCGCCTGCCCCTGCCACGCTCGTCACATACGCAGAACGCATGCCCGCTTCCGTCGCCGGATCCATGTGATAGCGGACGAGATCCTCGACGGTCATCTTGCAGCTCTTTCCTTTGCCTCCGTGCACATAATTTACTTTACCGCCGACCGGTTCGAGCAGAATCGCATAGCCATCCCGGTCAATGCCGACCAGTACGATCGCATGGTGGGAATTCGCAATCTTGACCCCGGAATGATTGTTGTTATTTGTCTTGATGAGCACCGGACGACCGGCTTTTAAATTCGCCGTGATCTGCACAATCGCAGTGTCTGCATCAAAGGAATAGACCGGTGTATTCGCAATGCCCATATCCGTCAGGATCTGGGAAGCCGTGCGAACCGATATCGCCGCTTTTCCATACAGCCCCAAAGAGGCCCCGAGTCTTTTCAGTGCATAACGCTCCGAAAAAGTCCTGGAAGCAGCGCCCTCATGTAACTGCTTTGGCGTATAGGTCTTTCCATAGCCGGAGGCTGCTGTCGCCACCGCCGTGATGACACATCCATACGGCGGATAATAATTTCCGATCCCAAGCTGACTGTAATTTTTATATTTTCGAGTCCAGCCATTTCCACTGACGGTAACGGTCTTCCCACTGACTTTATAGGTCGCTCCGTCCGGCGTCGGTGTACCCGTCGCATGAATCGTGGTCGCACTTCCAGGTACCGTGATCTCACAGGCCGCCTGCAGCGCAGGATTCTCCTTCGCCGCCGCAGTAATGATACAGCTACCGGCGCTAACCGCAGTGACTTTTCCCTTGCTGTTCACCTTTGCGACCGAAGAATCCGAAGTTGTCCACACAATCCCTTTCTGATTCGCATTTGCCGGGCAGATCTGCGCCTTCAAAGTCACAGTCTTTCCCTTTGCCAGCGACGTGCTGCGCTTATTTAAAGAAAGGCTCTTTACCGGCTGCTTTACCGTGACGGTACATGTACAGGTCTTCTTTCCGGCCTTTGCGGTAATCGTCGCCTTTCCCTTCTTTTTCGCCGTCACAAGCCCCTTTGCACTGACTGTCGCGATCTTTTTGTTCGAAGAGCTCCACTTCACCACCGTATTCGTCCCGTTCAAAACCAGCTGCTGACTGCCGCCAACCGACAGCGTGACCTTTTTCACATTCATAGAAGGCTTCGCCGCCGCATGTGCCAGCAAAGTACCCGGCCACTGTCTCTGTCCGGATACCGGTACAAAACCAAGTATCAGCATCAGCACTGCAAGCGCTGCAAGACAGAACTTCTTTTTTCTTTTGTACATACATTCCCCTCCTGATGTTACCTCTGACCCAATCCGGAACGTGGACAAACGGATGTCCGCAATTCTTCCCATCCGATCATCTCTTCAGCTCATCTCTGCCGCTTTGCTGCTGGGTCTGCTCCCGCATACATTGCGCCCGAATTCTCAGCGATATTTTCTGCCATAAATAGTATGATGCTATCCATAAGCCTTATTTCAAATTCTAGCATGACCTGTTTTTGAAAGCAAGCAACATTCTGTAGAATTCAGCTTGCTTTTACCAAAACAAACTCCTATAATTATTGTTTGCGGGTATCTGTAGTAAAGTGGAGCACCCGCGCATTTTCTGACCAAGGAGTATCGACCTATGAAAAGTACAAATCTGACAAACTACCGCGAGGGTCTGCGGGACGGTATCCCGATCGCGCTCGGCTATCTCGCTGTTTCTTTTACCCTGGGTATCGCCGCCCGGAACTTCCAGATTCACGCACTTCCGGCCACGATCATGAGTCTGGTCAATTTCACCTCAGCAGGGGAATTTGCCGCGCTCGGTATCATCAGTGCAGGCGCACCTTATCTGGAAATGATCATCTCTCAGGCGATCATCAACCTGCGCTATCTGCTGATGTCCTGCGCCCTGTCCCAGAAACTCTCGCCGGACACTCCGCTGTTTCACCGGTTCTGGACCGGATTCTTCATCACAGATGAAATCTTCGGTGTCTCTTCCGGCCGCCCGGGGCATCTGAATCCGTTCTACACTTACGGTGCAGCCAGTGTCGCGATCCCCGGCTGGGCGCTCGGCACCTGTCTCGGCGTCATTTTAGGTACTGCGCTACCAGCCCGGATTACCCGTGCATTAAGTGTTGCCCTTTATGGTATGTTTCTCGCTGTGATCATCCCTCCGGCAAGGAAGGATCGCATCATCGCCGGACTCGTCGTGGTCTCAATGCTGGCAAGCTATCTGTTCACCATGATCCCGGCACTTTCCGGCATCTCCTCCGGCATGCGCGTCATCATCCTGACGGTGCTGATCTCCGGGGCAGCAGCTATTTTATTCCCGATCAAGGAGGATCCAAACGATGCAGAATAATATTTACATTTATATTGCCATCATGGTTATCGTCACGACACTGATCCGTGTCATCCCGCTGACACTGATCCGCAAAGAGATTAAGAACCGTACCCTGCGCTCGTTCCTTTATTACATTCCGTATGTCACGCTTGCCGTTATGACCTTCCCGGCCATCCTCGATGCGACCGGAAGTCCCATCTCCGCATGGGCTGCCCTGATCGTCGCCATCGTCGCCGCATGGATGGGAAAGAGCCTGTTCTTCGTGTCCTCAGCTGCCTGCATTGTCGTATTTCTGCTGGAGCTTGTGCTCTGCTGAAATCCGGGCACCGCATATCGCGTCCATGCCATTACCATTCGCTTCTGCAATTTGTCCGATTTTTTCCGAAAATATAAAAAATACAAAAAATAGTTGACAGGTATGCAGAAGTGTGGTATAAATATAAAGGTCAGTTGATGACATAGGGGATTGGTCAAGTGGTATGACAGGAGTCTCCAAAACTCTTAGTGGGAGTTCGATTCTCTCATCCCCTGCTCCTTAGGAGCCTGAAAGCCTTTAAAATCAAGGCGTTCAGGCTCTTTTGTTTTGCCCGAAAAAGTCAGGCAGGAGACCAGTCCCCTGCCTTTTCATTTCTCTACTATCCTACTTTGCTCTGCGTTTTAAGTCTGCCGGACTGCTTGCTCACAAACAAAAGCTGTTCCACGGCTCACCAATATTTTTCTACATATCCAGCTGCCGCTTCCGGCGTCAGAGAAAATTCCTTTTGGATATTCTCTATCGTCTCCGCCTGATTTGCATGAAATCTCCTGCAAGTCCGGATCATCGCCTGTAAGCTTTTCTCTAACTCTTCCTGACGCACTTCTTGACATACTTCCTGACGTACTTCCTGACGTACTTCCTGACGCACTTCCTGACGTACTTCCTGACGCACTTCCCGGCTTACCCTATCATATATTTCCTGACTCATTTTCTGGCACCTGTCTTCACATAGAGCCTCAAGCATTTCATCCAATACATCACGCATATTCCTCTCGCCTCCCTTTTCTGTTGATTCCAATGCCGTATCAATTATTTTTTGCGATCTTGTAATTGCTCCAATTACCAGACTCAGCTCTGTTTCGATATCCTCTTCTTTATATTTTGTACGGATTGCTTCATAATCCTTCTCATAAAAAAATCGACTGATTTCAAATACCGTGCGCACATCCGCATCATGAAACTCAAAATTTTCGCTGGTACGCAACTGAAATAAATTCATTCGGTAATCTGATACAAGTGGCCTTAACGCCTCTGGTACCTCCAGCATATCCGTCAGACAAAGCGGGCCATCCCATGCTTCTTCTCCATAGTAGACACACAAGCTGACCACTGCATGCAAACGGTCTGTTTTTTTCAGATTTGATAAAAACTCATCGGAGGATTTAAAATTCCCGTCCCTGCGATTTCGAGCTGCCACCTCCTGATACTCTTTCAGATAGGAAAATGCATCGCCAATCATATGACGCAACGGCATTGCATAATGAATCTTAGACTGATTCTCAAGTCCAAAAATCACAAAATCAACTCCATATGCCGTTTTCTTCACTACGTCCAATACTTTCTGCACCGTCTCCGCATGTCCATTGAATCGCAACATTGACGATACATCGGTGTCTACTTCGGTCAGGTCTTCCGGCTTCAGTATTGGTTCTCCTGAAAAAAATACTCCATTAAACAAGTCTGCAAAATGGCAATTGTTTCGCCAAAAGTTTTTTAAGATCGTGTCCTGTTTTAATTGATTCTTTTTTATCTTCTTTTACCCGCTCGTCTCCCTACTTACAATATAGCACATCTTACTGCTGTTTTCCACTCAAATTATACTAAAAAATCCAAGAGCTACCAGCAGCATCTTAAACCGCTCCTGCCCGTACACGGCATGCGGATGATGGATCGTGCGCATTTGATTTTCTTAATTCCTCCCACATTTCCGCGCGAGCACTTCCACCACCCGCTCCATCTGCAGCGGCTTTGCGAGGTGCGCGTTCATACCGGCATTCAGGCAACGGCGGATGTCTTCGTCAAAGGCATTTGCAGTCATCGCGATGATCGGGATCGTTTTTGCATCCGCCCGGTCCATCGCGCGGATCGTGCGGGTCGCGGACAATCCGTCGATGACCGGCATCATGACGTCCATCAAAATGCCGTCAAATGTCCCCGGCGGGTTTGATGTAAATGCATCAATCGCTTCCTTGCCGTCATGTGCGAGGGTTATCGTAACGCCCTCGTCTGCCAGGAGTGTCTGCGCGATCTCAGCGTTCAGCTCGTTGTCTTCCGCCAGAAGCAGATGCAGCCCCCGGATCTCCTTTAGCATCGTTTCTTCCGGACTCAAATCCAGAGGAAGCGCCGTCACATCGGCCAGTTCAAATGGGAGTGTAATCACGAAAGTCGAGCCAACATCCACTTTGCTTTTCACTTCGATCGTCCCGTTCATTTTGTCGACCAGGCTTTTGACGATCGCCATGCCAAGTCCGCTGCCATGATAGACGCTCCGCGCATCCGTCCGCTCCTGCGCAAACGGATCAAAGATATGTTCCAGAAATTCTTCGCTCATCCCTATCCCGGTGTCTTCAATTGTCCACTGGTAAGTCACGATCCCATCTGCATTTCCGAGACAGGTGCAGGATGTCCTGACATTTCCACCCACTTTATTGTATTTGATACAGTTGCCATAAATATTCAGAAAAATCTGCCGGATGTGCAGCGGACTGCCATATACATTCTGAAATGCCACCCGCCGGACCGACCGGTCATAGTTCAATGTAATCCCGGCCTCCGCCGCACGCTGCTCCACGATCGTCAGCACATCCTCGCAGAGCTTTTGCAGATTCAGCGGTTCATGGGCGAGCTGGATCTCTCCGCTCTCCAGCTTGCTCATCTGCAGGATATCATTAATCAGAGACAGCAGGTGCTGTGCGGCCACCATCATTTTTTTCTGATTGGCCCGGATCAGCCCGATGTCTTCCGGATGCGCCTCATCAATCTTTAAAAGCCCGATGATTCCGTTTAACGGCGTCCGGATATCATGGCTCATTCTTGAGAGAAAGTTTGTCTTTGCCACATTTGCACGGTCTGCCTGCTGCACCGCCTCCTTCAACTGCTCATTTTTCACCTGAAGATTCTCCGTGTACTCTTTCTGGATCCGCAGCTGATCTTCCCGGTATCCCTGCGCCGTTTTCCAGCGGACCGTGTGGATCGTACCAACGACCGCCAGATAAATGACCAAGGCATAAAACAGATTCTGGAATGTCGAGCCGAATACATTTGATTCCGACATATAAGCATAAATATAGTAATCCCGTCCATGCTCCATCAGCCCAAAGCTCTGCTCCATCGAATTCTCGTCTTTTCTTTCATGTACCAGACGGTCACTGTGTGCGACCTCTTTGATTTTTCTTAAGATCGGGATCTCATCCGTACTTTTTCCGACCAGCTTCTCATCATTGGAGGCTACGATCTCATTTCCACTGCTCACTACGATCGTTCCATCGTGTTCCACACTGTAGCCGGAAAGCAGTGACGCCGTCGTCAGACTGAACGATTCGATATATTCCAGCGGTGTATGGTAATACGCAACTACGATGCCGCCGGTCGTCGGTATCCCCACCGCCGCCAGGTCGATATAAGCGCCATCTGTATCCGAAAAACGGACCGAATATGTCTTCTCCGGATGGTTTGCTGTATCGCGCAGTACTTCCGAATCCAGATACGGCTGCAGCAGTGCCGCCTCCTTTTCTCCGACTCCGTACTGCACTTCGATCTCCTTTTCTTTATTCAGGACCACTGCGCCGGTGCTATAGCTGTCACGTACACAGCCCGCCAAAGACGCTTCGGACAGGGCAAACGGATCCCCGACCCGAAGCCGCCAGGTCAGCTGCTGCTCGATCTGGCGCGCGCTTCCACTGATGCGAAGCAGGCTCTTTGTCTCTGACGCCAGCGTCATCCTTCCATACTGGTTGCACTGCTCCTTGATATAGCCGACCGTACTGGCAAGATGCTCCTCGGTCTTTTGCATATCCTTATTCGTCACAAATAAAAAGACGCCGCTCAGTATCAGGATCCCCATAAGGAGTTCCAGCGGCCACATCCGGAATGATCCCCGCCTGCCAAGAAGCTTTTCCCTACTTTTCATCCACTTCGTCCTCCAGGTAATGTTCTGGCTGCTCCAGATAGGCTCCGATGATCGCCTCCATCGTCCCGTCCTTTTGCATTTCCCGGAACTGCTCTGACAGCTCCGCTTCAAGCCCCCGTTCATCGGTCCTGGAAAATGCCACGCCAAGGCCGACGGTGACGAGCGGCTCATCGAGAATCCGGTAATCCAGGTCATAATCGTTCATGCACTGACGGATCGCCGTCTCATGCGCAGCGATCGCATCCGCATAGCCCTTGCTCAAAAATGGATAGAGCAGCTCGCGGTTCTGCAAAGAGAACAGCTCCTGTACCTGTGGAATCCGCTCATCTGTATGGGACGTAAAAATCTCCTCCGGTTTCGTCGTAGACTGAACCGCCACACGCTTTCCCTCCAGATCGGACAGGCTCTCGATCTCACTGTCTTTCCGGACGGCCACGACCTGATCACTGTGCATATACGGTATACTCCAGCGGTACTCTGTCTCCCTGCCATCAATGGAAAAGCTGCCCCAGATGCAGTCGATCTGCCCGCTGTCCACCAGCTCCTTTTTTTCTTCCCAGTTAATATAAGAAAAGACCGCCTCATATCCCATACGGCGGAATGCCTCGGTCGCCAGATCCACATCGATTCCGGTCGGTTTTCCATTCGCATCCTCATAATTATACGGTGGGTAATGATCGCTGCCGATGACGATCTGCGGCAGTTCGCCCATCCTTGATCCCTCTTTTAAAGACTGCCCGGCGCACCCGCCGGTCAATGTCACTCCAAGTACGATTCCAAAAATTGCCAGTTTTTTCATCTGCCCTTTATCCTTCGCCATTCTGATCGGCACAGAGCATTCTGCCTGTGTCATTTACGAAATGTTCTACCTGAATAACAATAATTTTATTATAGCGTGGAGCATTATTTTCTGTCAATTTGTATCATCTGACATGTTTCGACAAAATATGCATATACAATTCATGTCGTATTTTCCTTACAGAAACACAGGTCAAAAAAATTTCCGGTAAAACAAAAAACGCCCGGACGGATCAGTCCCGCCCGGACGCCAAAGATTGCATGTTATGTTCTGTTTCTTCTTATCTATAGTATACGGAATTCCACTTCAGCTCGTTCTTGAAGTTGCGGATCGTCGTATCCTTGTCGATGTAAACGGCCTCGATGCCCATCGCTGCGGCCCAGTCGCCCATCTGCTCTGCAGTCAGGTCGTAGGAGAATGCAGTGTGGTGTGCGCCGCCTGCGAGGATCCATGCCTCTGCGCCTGTCGCGAGATCCGGCTGCGGAGTCCAGAATGCGGTCGCTACCGGAAGCTTCGGCATCGGCTTCTCGGTCTTCTTGCAGTCTACGCTGTTGATGATCAGACGGAAGCGGTTGCCAAGGTCGATCAGGGAGGTCGCTACTGCCGGGCCTTCCTTTGCGGTGAATACGAGACGCGCCGGGTCCTCACGGTCACCCATCGTCAGCGGATTTACCTTGATGCTGATCGGGCCGTCTGCGATCGTCGGGCAAACCTCAAGCATGTGTGCCTCGAGCACGCCTTCCTTGCCCGGTACGAGATTGTAGGTGTAGTCCTCCATGAAGGAAGTACCCTTTGCGTTCGGGGTGTTCTGTGCCATGATCTTCATCAAACGGACCATTGCTGCGGTCTTCCAGTCGCCCTCTCCGCCGAAGCCGTAGCCCTTCTGCATCAGTCTCTGGATCGCCAGACCCGGAAGCTGCTTTAAGGAGCCAAGATCACCGAAGTGTGTCACGATCGCCTGATAGTTCTTCTCCTCAAGGAAGCGCTCGAAGCCGATCTCGATCTGTGCCTGTACGGCTACATGACGGCGGAACTCCGCCTCGTCTCTGCCTTCGAGCAGGATCTGATATTTGTCATAGTACTCTTCTACGAGTGTATCAACATCTGCCTTGCCGACTGCCTCGACTGCCTCTGCGATCTCGTTGACCGGATATGCGTCTACTTCCCAGCCGAACTTGATCTGAGCCTCGACCTTATCGCCCTCGGTAACGGCTACGTTGCGCATGTTGTCTGCGACACGCATCACGCGGATGTGGCTGCTCTCCATGATACCGATCGCGGTACGCATCCAGGATGCGATACGCTCCTGTACCTGACGGTCTTCCCAGTATCCTACGATGACCTTGCGCTCGATGCCCATTCTGGTCACGATATGGCCGTACTCACGATCGCCGTGTGCTGCCTGGTTCTCGTTCATGAAGTCCATGTCGATCGTGTCATACGGGATCTCCTGATTGAACTGGGTGTGCAGATGAAGAAGCGGCTTGCGGTACTCCTGCAGTCCGAGGATCCAGGACTTCGCCGGGGAGAAGGTGTGCATCCATGTGATGACGCCTGCGCACTCCTCGTCCGCATTTGCCTCGTTGAAGGTCCGGCGGATGACTTCGTTCGTGATCAGAGTCGGCTTCCATACGACCTCATACGGCAGAACGCCGGAAGCGTTCAAACGGTCCACGATAATTCTGGAATGCTCTGCTACTTTGCGCAGGCACTCCTCGCCATACAGATCCTGAGATCCGGTTGCAAACCAGAACTTGTAATTCTTTGCTGCTTTCATCGTATTATTCTCCTTTGCTTGGTTGTGTGTATATATTGCAGGATGAGACGGCATGTGCCGCCCTGTCCCAGTATCCGTTTTTTCTATATCAATCCCACAGCGACACACCGTTTCCGGTTCTTTTGTCACTGATATGTATGCATCCGCTTATCTGCCGCCATACTCGTATGCGCTTCGCTTCCCGCTCACAATCACATGCGATCAGCAGTTACGACCGACGCGCGCTCCTCGATCTCCGGAGCAAATTCAAATGTCGCCTCATAACTTTTATCTGTGATGAGCAGCAGCAGATTCTCCGCTACTTTCTCGCCGAGCGCCTCCAGCGGATGGATCACCGAAGTCAGCGGCACGGCGTTCAGCTTCGCCAGCTCAGAATTGTCCACGCTGATGAGGGAAAGATCTTCCGGAATGCGGATCCCAGCTGCAAGGCACTGATCCGTCACCAGATGTGCGATCTCATCGTTGTAGCAGACGCATGCGCTGCAAGTCTGCAGGCGCCGCAAAAGGTACGGGCTGTAGGATAGCTGATCCCGCAGCTCCTGTGTATCGATCCATGAAATGCGCTCCTCCCGGATCTCAGCGTCAAAAGCGCGCATCGCATCGGTAAATCCCGCGTAGCGCAGGCGCCCCTGACCATCATCGGCCTTGAAAATGCCTCCGATCCGCGTGTGGCCCTGCCGTAACAGATACTCCGTCGCCGCACGCCCGACCGCACGGTCATCCATACTCACGTGTGGAATCGACAGCTCCGGATAGAAACTGTGGAAAAAGAGGATCGGGATCCCGGCTGCCTGCAGCTTCCGGTAGTAGCCCAGATTCGGATTGGGCAGCCCACTCATGACCGGTTCGACCAGAAGCGGATCCCGACTGCCATCGGACAAAATCTGACGCAGCAACCGTCCCTCCGTCTCGACCCGATTGTTCGTGAACATGATCTTCGTGCTGTAGCCTGCCTTTGAGAGTCTGCGCACCATCACCTGCAAAAGCTTCGGAAAGATGTAGCTGTCCGCATAGGTACTGATGATCGTCACCGTCTGCGAGAGTGGCTCCGTGCTCCCGGTCCCGTACTGGATGTACGTGCCGCTGCCTTTTACCCGGCTCACAATCCCGGCCTCTTCCAGCTCCAAAAGTGCATGCCGCACCGTCTGACGGCTCAGCTGAAACCGTGCGGAAAGCTCATGCTCCGACTCCAGCCGGTCCCCATTCGAGAGCTTCCCGCATGCTATTTGGTTCTGAATCCATTCTGTGATCTGCTGATACTTCGGTGCTCTTCCCATCGCCTCATACCGCTTTCTGAGTACTCTGCCAAATTTGTATTGATAAGATGTATGTTTTTAACTTCGCTCGCAAAGTATCGTTGCTTTCTTTCTGGCAAAACATACAATTTTACTTTCGGCATTTTATGCACTTCTTATAGTTTTTATTTTTTCATCGGATTGATTACAAGCACATTATATAGTTGGAATGATAAGATGTCAAGATGGATGTGCGTGTATTTTTTTCATTTGTATTTTAGTTGTATTTAAAAGTTGTACGTAAAAGTGAATATCTGCAATCTATCCCTGCTGCTTTGCTGATGGGGCTGGCTCCTTCGCTTGACAGAAACTTTTTCTAATAGTATTATAAAAGATACTGGCAGATCCTGAATATTCAGAAAGTGAGGTGCTTGAAATGGAAAATGAATCAAACCAGCAGATCAGAATTGTACAGGAGACCGTAGCCGGGAAGGAGATCACCTTCGCCCATGTCATGGGTGGCCCGGCTCCTATTATTTATCAGAAGCTTGGACTGAACCCGCAGGTCGATTATCGCTCTTCTGCGATCGGCATTATGAATATGACACCGCCGGAATCCGCGGTCATCGCATCCGACATTGCAGTCAAAAGTGGCAATGTCTATCTTGGATTTGCGGACCGTTTCACAGGGACGCTGATCATCACCGGCGAAATTTCCGAGGTTATGTCCGCACTGACCGAGGTCGTCAATTACTTCCGTGATTCCCTCGGTTATGTCGTCTGCAAAATCACGAAACGATAGGAAGTGCTGCTATGAATCGGATATCAAAGGAAGAATTACTGGAACAGATCTTCCATGACGACTATGAGCATTTAAAAGGAAAGCGTCTGCGTATGACGCGCCTGCGTGTACCGGGCAAGGAGGTGTGCCTGGCGCATATCATCACTCCTTCCGATCCGTGCATTTACCAGAATCTTGGATTGCACATCGGCACCCATGCAGGCGAAGATCACACAGGTGAGGCGATCGGTATGATCCGTCTCACACCATGGGAGGCAACGGTAGCGGCCGCGGATATCGCGGTAAAGGCCGCAGATATCCAGATCGGATTTATGGATCGCTTCTGTGGATCGCTGATCATCACCGGTGGACTCTCTCAGGTGCAGACCGCTGTGACGGAAGTCGTCCGTTTCTTTGGCGAGGAACTGCATTTTAATACCTGTGCGATCCACAAAAGCTAATCAAAGGAAACGGATAACAATATGAAGAAACTGTTTTTGACGGGCCGCAGTGAGGCCGGTAAGACCTCCCTGACCCAGGCTCTGAAGGGAGAGACCCTTCATTATGTAAAAACACAATATACCAATACATCCGAGGACACGATCGATTCCCCGGGCGAGTACGCCGAGTCCAAGCATTTCAGTGCCGGGCTCGCCTGCTTCTCCTTCGAGGCAGACGTCGTCGCCCTCGTGCAGGCGGCCGATGAACCGTTCAATCTGTTCGGTGCGAATTGCCAGAGCTTCATCCTGCGTCCGCTGATCGGTATCATCACGAAGATCGATTCGCCCTATGCCAATATTCCGATGGTGACAGAGTGGCTGCACAACGCCGGCTGTCAGCGAATCTTCCTTATTAATAATGTGACCCGGGAGGGGATCCCGGAGCTGCTCGAATATCTGAACGAAGATCTTCCGACGCTCACCTTAGAGGAGGCCGAGCAAAAGCAGCGGATGGGACTGAACGAGTGGGACCCGCTGCCGGATGGTGTATAAAAAAGAAAGCAGAAGCGACATTCTGGATGATCTCCAGATCGCTTCTGCTTTTTCTTTATCTCTGTTCTTCTTTTACTGATTTTTCGACCATCTCCATCAGCGCCTCCGCACTGACCGGCTTTGCCAGATGTCCGTTCATTCCGGCCTGATAAGATTTTTCCCGGTCCTCGTCAAATGCATTTGCCGTCATCGCGACGATCGGTATGGAGGCAACCGCCGGATCCGGCAGCACACGGATGCGCTTTGCCGCCTCATAGCCATCCATCACCGGCATCTGAATATCCATCAAAATCAGATCATACTGGCCCGGGGATGCCTGCTCCATTTTCTGCACTGCCACCGCGCCATTATTTGCGGCCTCGACCACGAATCCGGCATCTTCCAGAATCGTCTGGGCGATCTCCTGATTCAGCTCATTATCCTCCACCAGAAGAATCCGCTTTCCACGTGGCGTCGGTTTCTTTTTCTGCGGTGCAGTCGCCTCCGGGACCGGATTTGCGAGAAGATCCCGCAGTTGTGACATAAACAGCGGCTTCTCACAAAATGCAGTGACACCCGCTTCCCGCGCTTCCTGTTCAACATCCGACCAGTCATAGGCGGTGAGGATAATGATCGGCCTGCCGTCTCCGATGACTCTGCGGATCCGTCTGACCGTCTCGATCCCGTTCATATCCGGCATCAGCCAGTCGATAATATAGGCATAAAATTCGTCCCCGATCTCCATGGAATGCTTTGCCCGGATGACCGCCTCTTTTCCGGACACCGTCCACTCGGACCGCATGCCGATCTCAGTCAGCATGCTGGAAACACTGAGGCACGTATCGGTATCATCGTCCGCGACAAGTACCTTCAGCCCCTGCAGTTGCTCTACTTTTTGATAATGCTTCGTCTCACCACTCAGCTGAAAGGTCAGGCTCACTACGAACTCACTTCCCTGCCCTTCTTCACTTTTCACGGTGATCGTTCCGCCCATCATATCCACAATATTCTTCGTGATCGCCATACCAAGTCCCGTTCCCTGAATGCCACTCACAGTCGAAGACTCTTCTCGGGAAAACGATTCAAAGATATGCGCCTGGAACTCCGGTTTCATGCCGATTCCGGTGTCCCGGATGATAAACTGGTACGCGCCATAGCCGGTCGGCGCCGACTTCAGCTGTCTGACCCGCAGACTGATCATGCCACCGGTCTTATTGAACTTGATTCCGTTGCTCATGATATTCAGCAGTACCTGCGTCAAACGAAGCTTATCCGCAATAATGTCCTCATCCCGAACATCCACCGTATCGATCAGAAAATCCAGCTGACGGGAAGCGATATTCGGCTGTACGATCGTCCGGATATCATGGAGCAGATCCGGAAGGTGCAACGGATTCTCCGAAATCTTTACTTTTCCGCTCTCGATCCGGCTCATATCCAGAATATCATTGATCAGCGAGAGCAGATGTTCACTCGATGTGGCAATCTTAGAAAGATACTCTTTTACCTTGTCCCTGTTATCCATGTGGGATGCCGCCAGGGAAGTAAAGCCGATGATGGCGTTCATCGGAGTACGGATGTCGTGGGACATATTGTTGAGGAAGGTAGTCTTTGCAGCGTTTGCACTTTCCGCCCGCATCAGTGCCTCCTCCAGTTCCTGATGACTCTCCTGCAGCTTCTCATTGAGCTCCAGCGACCGGTCGGCTGCCTGCCTTGCCCTCGCCTCGGCCGCCTGCGATTTTTTCAGGAAACCAAGAATCAGCAGCAGGATCCCGGTAAATGCCACGAGCAGCACGATCGTCACTACCAGCAGATTTTCTTTTATAAAATCAAGCAGCGTGACTTTTTTCAGTGTATTCTCATACATAGACAACGCTCCGGTGAGCATGGAAGACGGCATTGTCCGCAAGGTCTTATCCAGAATGGAGAGCAGCACCGGATTATCTCTTCTGACCGCAAACGCCGCATTATCCGGCTTTGTCAGATAGACGCAGTGCAGCTTGCTGTCTTTGATATAGTCTTCCAGCTGTCCAAAACCGGCGATCAGGCAGTCTGCCTTTCCGTCCCGCACCGTCTTTTCCACATCCGAAAAGGTGTCACACTCGACCGTTTTCCAGCTCGGATACTGATAGGAAATGTACCATTTCAGCAGAAAATTTCCTTTTTCGATCGCAACACAGTTCTCCGAATTTTCGTCAAAATAGCGCTCGGTCGTGACCGCCGCCATATTGTCCGACCAGACCGTATTGGACAAAATAAACCCATTCTCTTCTCCTGCATAAGGAACCTTGCTGAAATGAAAAATCATATCGATCTCGCCGTCTTTCAGCGCCTGCATCTGTTCCTGCTGCGAGTCAAATCCCACGAGCGTAAAGTCGAGCGTCTGGTTGTCCAGGCAGTCTTTTGCAAACTGAATGTAGTCTGCAAGAATCCCGACCACTTCACCACTTTCGGCCTCACCGCTGCTGACACCGGAATCCCCATTCAGCCAGCCGATCCGGATCGCACCATGCTGCGCCACCCAGTCCTGCTCCTCCCCGGAGAGCACCGACGCTGCCTCTGCCAGAAGATACCGCTGATAAAGCTCATCTGCATAAAACGGATCGTCATTTTGCAGCTTACGCATCGCATTATCAAGTGCTTCTTTCAGATCCGGGCGGCTTTTATTGATGACAAAATAGATATCCGAACCACCGACCAGGCAGATCGCGGACATACCGAGCTCTACCAGCTGCGGCGTCTCTGCCGAAACAAGGCAGTCTATCTCATGGCTTTCCAGCTTCTGCACCGCATCCTCCAGGCCAATGATCGATACGTGCTGTAATTGCAGACCATGCTTCTCTTCCCACGCAGAAAACTGTGTGGCATGGACACTTCCCTCCAGAAGGCCAATCCGCTTGCCATTTAAAGTACTCAGATCAGAGGCAGAGATGTCGGTGTTCGCCAGATCTGCATACAGATAGTAGCGCTCCTCCCCCATCGGCAGTTCTGAGTACAGCATGGATTTGGCCCGTTCATCGGTGTAGGAAACACCGCTCATCAGGTCAATCTCGCCTTGCTCCATCATTTTCAGCAGCTCTGACCATCCGGCATTGACATACTCATACGACCATCCGGTACAGGCCGCTACTGACTGCTGATATTCGTAGCCATATCCGCTTCGCTCACCATCCTTTCCGGTGATATTATAAGAATCCTCAAACCAGCCGGTCCGGATTTGTTCCGTCGTATCCGGATCACTGGCAGCTGCCGGGACCGGCAACAGAATCCAGAGTAAAAAAAGGCATAAAAAAAGGCAGCTGTACCGCCGCCCGTTCCAGGCAAAGCCACAGACGCGATTCATGTATCGTTCCTCCTGTCAGAACCAATCTATTTTCACAATATTTCAATTATACGCCTCACCGGAACCACCCGTCAACCATAAATAAAAGAAAAATCCCGCCACCATTTTCTTATCCTGCATGGTGACGGGATTCCTGTATCAGTTTGTACCTGCCTTCGTATTGCCAAAGACCTCATCCAGCGTATGCAGTATCACTTCAATGCTGATCGGCTTTGCAATGTGGGCATTCATACCTGCGGCGAGTGCCTTCCGCTTGTCTTCTTCAAACGCATTGGCTGTCATGGCGATAATCGGGATATTCGCCTTCTGGTTATTATCCAGCGTTCGGATCTCCCTAGTCGCCGTATAGCCATCCATCTTCGGCATCTGGATATCCATAAGGATGAGATCATAGCGGTCTTCGTCCACTTCACCCATCCGCTCGACGGCATCGGTGCCATCTCCCACGGTATCTACCAGCAGTCCGGCCTCTTCCAGAATGGAGGCTGCGATCTCCTGATTCAGCTCATTGTCCTCGACCAGCAGCACCTTCTTTCCTGCATGCCGGTACTGGTTATCGGAGTCCGGCTCCTTTTCCGGTGTAGTCGCCTGCTGCGTCAGTACTGACCGCAGTTCCGACATAAACAGCGGCTTGGATACAAAGGCGGTCACACCTGCTTCCTTTGCCTCTTCCTCGATATCTGCCCAGTCATAGGCCGTCAGGATAATGATCGGTGTCTCCTCCCCGATCACCTTCCGGATCCTCCGCACTGTCTCGATCCCGTTCATGTCCGGCATCTGCCAATCGATGATGTATGCCTTGAAGTCCTTTTTCATATCACAGGCTTCTCTCGCCCGCAATACGGCTTCCTTTCCGGACGTCGTCCAGTCGGCCTCCATCTCGATGTCCCGAAGCATTTTGCAGACGCTCATACACGTATTGGCATCGTCATCTACGACGAGCGCCCGTGCACCCTGAAGCTCCGGCACCGGAGTGTATTTCACCGTATCTTTCGAGATCCGGCATTCGATCGTCACGATAAATTCAGAGCCTTTCCCCGGCTCACTTTTTACCTCGATCGTTCCGCCCATCATATTGACGATGTTCTTGGAAATCGCAAGGCCGAGGCCGCTGCCCTGTATGCCGCTCTTCGTGACGGTCTGCTCTCTGGAAAACGCATCAAAGATCTGTTCCTGAAACTCCTTTGACATGCCGATTCCGTTATCCTTCACGCTGAACGAATAGCTCGCATATCCACTGCGTCCGCACGGATTCTCGCTCACCCGGATATTGATCATTCCGCCGGTCGGCGTAAATTTGATTGCATTGCTCACAATATTGAGCAGTACCTGGTTCAGTCGGAGCTTATCCGTAATAATATCCTCGTGGATGACATTCTGGGTATCGATGTATAGCTCCAGCTGCTTCGCGTAAATATTGCCCTGAATGATCGAGCTCAGATCATGGAACACGTCCGGAAGATGGATCTTGATCTCCTCCAGCTTGACGACGCCGCTCTCAATGCGGCTCATATCCAGCACATCGTTGATCAGGCTCAGAAGATGCCGGCTGGAGATATTGATCTTCTTCAGGTACTCCATCACGAGCGCCTGGTTGTCAATGTGCGTCGTCGCAAGCGCCGTAAACCCGATCACCGCATTCATCGGGGTGCGGATGTCGTGGGAAATGCTGTTCAGGAAATTCGTCTTCGCCTTATTGGCATGCTCTGCCACTGCAAGCGCATTTTTCAGTGCTGCATTCTGCTCCAGCTCCCGTTCCTTTTCCTTTGTCACATCCCGCTCTGCGAGCAGTACCGCGATCAGCTTTCCTTCCTTATCCACACGCTGTGGCACGATAACAGAAAGGATCCACGTCCCATTTTGTCGCTGGCTCGTATAGGTCAGCAGGAAATGGCCTTCCAATCGCGCTGCGACGGTATCCATATCGACAAACTGCAAATACGCATCCCGGTATTCCTCCGATACCTGGCTTCCGATCTGTTCCCGCAGCGTTTCGCCCGGCATCAGCGTCTCCTTCGATTCAGGTCCGGCCTCTGCCTTTTTAATCAGTTCCGCCTTACCGGAGTTCAAATGAAACAGCGTAAGGGAAGAATAGGCCATTCCAAGTGCATTGATAATCCGCATACGCTTCTGGCTCTGCTTCAACGCCGTCTTTTCGATGTTGCTCCGGACGAGCAGGATCAGCAGGTAGAGAAACACCGCGACTGCTGTATACAATCCACATGCAATGGAACGTGTCATAAATACCTGCGAGGATGGAAAGAATACGTAGATCACATATTCCCCTATTTTATCTTTTCCGCCATACCAGGTATGCTTTCGCGTGCGGAACCGAATGATTCCGCTCTCGTTACCATCCAGGCTGTTGTGGTAATACGCCTGCAGTTCTTCGCCGGTCTTTCCAAGCAGCGCCTTCTGACTGGTGCTGACGACTGCATCATCTGCGCACACTACAATCGTACCATCCAAACTGACCGGAAAATCCGCAAATACAGAATCCAGCGTCATATCTCCGAGTGTCTTCCCATCCCGCTTTGCATAGGTCACCAGAAGTCCCTCTGCATCCTTGCGGGATACAAGTGCGATATCATACTCCACGTCCGCGATCGTCACCCGCTCTGTGTAAGTCTCTTCCGGGTGCTCCAGCAGTTCCGCGACGTAATCTTCTCTGTCGATCTCGTTCTTCACCGCCTGCAGCGCTTCTGCCTGGCCGCTTTGCAGCACTACGTTCTGATCCGCATCCATTGCAAAAGCACCGCTTAACCGCTGCTCCTCCACGTATTCGTCCAGATCCTGCTGCCCATATGGTGCCAGCTTTTTCATGTTGCCGGCCAGCTCCGTCGATTTGTCGAGCAGCCGCACCAGACTCTTCACCCGGTCGTTTGCCGTATAGTCCTCGTAGTTCTGGAGTCGGATCTTGGCAAAGGAAATCGTATCTGCAATCGTACCCCGAAGGCTCGTCCGGTCGATCCTTGTGAAAATGCCCCAGATCACCACACCTGCCAGAATCAGCACGATCAGAATCCCGCCGGACAGTCTCCATGATTTTTTACTCTTCATCCGTGTCTCCTCTCACGACGACTTTCTCCGCGTCAAGACCATAGGATGCCGCAATACTGCCGATGGTGCCGTCCTCACTCCATTTTTTAATCAGTTCATTGATCTCCTGTGTCAGCTCCACATGGGTTCCCTTTTCAAATGCGACGCCCGCCTTGGAAATATGCGGACTCTCTTCCAGCAGCCGATAGGTCCCCTCTCCGTTTTTAATCAACTCATTGACCAGCGCCTCATGCCCGGAGATGGCATCTACATAGCCTTTGCGGATCGACGCGAACATATCTTCGGTCGTGGCAAAGCAGTTTACCTGCCGGACCTCGGGAAGTGGGGATTCCATCGTATGTAAAAAGAGTGCCGCTGCCCTTGTCGTGATCTGGACTCCCACCGTCTTTCCGGCAAGGTCGTCAAAGGTCTGAATATCGCTGTCGGAACGGACCGCAATCACCTGGCGGCTGTACAGATACGGCCCGGCCCACTGATACTGATCCTCCCGTCCGTTCATTGAGTAGCAGCTCCAGATGCAGTCGATCGTCCCGTCCGCAAGGAGCGCATTTTTATCCTTCCATGGGATGATCTGAAATTCCGGCTCATAGCCCAGCTCATGAAACACAAGCGTCGCAAGGTCGATGTCCACACCGGTGTAGTTTCCATTTATATCCAGATAGCTGTACGGCTCAAATTTGTCAATGCCCACCACAATTTTCTCCAGCCCCTGCGTATCTGTCCCGGTCGATGCCTGCTCGATTCCGCGCGCCTGACATCCGCACAGAACACTCATCGCGAAAGCCAGTACGCAAAACAGCCCCAGGCAAACATGCCGGTATCTCTTTTTTTCTCTCAACGGTCTCCCCCTCTACATTCTGATTACGCATAAAACAACGATTTTAGTATACTATTTCAGGGGAATCCATGTCAATTTCCTGTATGCACAGAAATAAAATTTATTTTTCTCTTTTTTTGACAAACTGGTAATTATGATGACCTGTCAGGTAGCCTGCTGCTTTCCGCACAGGAAGAGTCCGACAAGCAACAGCACCGGAAAGATAACTGCTGCCAGAATCCCGATGTGCAGATTGTTGCCAAAGCTGCCGGAGACGAAGCCTGCCAGTGTCGGGCCACCGGAACATCCGAGGTCTCCTGCCAGTGCCAGCATCGCAAACATAACCGTGCCACCGCCTTTGATCGACGCAGACGCCTTGCTGAATGTCCCCGGCCACATGATGCCGACCGAAAAACCGCAGATCGCACATCCTACGAGCCCGATGACCGGAACCGGAACGAGTGCGATGCACAGATATGCCGCAATACACAGCAGACAGCTGTAGCCCATGAACCGGTCGAGATCGATCTTCTCACCGTATTTTCCATATAAAAGCCGCGCCAGTCCCATTAAAAATGCAAACGCCATCGGTCCTGCCAGATCGCCGACCGTCTTGCTCACGCCAAGCCCCTGCTCCGCGAACGTGGACGCCCACTGGCTCACTGCCTGCTCGCTCGCCCCTGCACAGGTCATCATGAGCATCATGATCCAGAACATTTTGCTCGGCAGCAGCTCCTTTAAGGTCAGTCCGCTCTCGCCCTCTTCATGCAGGGAATAGATCGGAGCCTGCAAAAACAGGATCGTGTTCGCGCTCGGAAGAAGTGCCCAGATCAGTGCCAGTATTTTCCAGTTCTCAATGCCAAAGGCCGCAAAAAACGCGGTAGATAACAGCACGACACCTACATGGCCCCAGCAGTAAAAGGAGTGCAGCAGGCTCATCGCTTTTTCTTTATTATCGGTCGGACACGCCTCAATGATCGGGCTGATCAGCACTTCGATGAGTCCTCCACCGACCGCATAGATCACGACTGCGATCAGGATCCCGACAAACGGATCCGACAAAAGCTGTGGCAGCACTGCCAGCAAAATCAATCCTGACGCCGCACAGATATGTGCCAGCA
Organism: Lachnospiraceae bacterium; assembly: GCA_029006155.1. Classification (GTDB taxonomy): domain Bacteria; phylum Bacillota; class Clostridia; order Lachnospirales; family Lachnospiraceae; genus Choladousia. Next base: position 53,206 of record JAQXGF010000003.1, on the reverse strand, counting down.
CGACCGATGCCCGGTAGCCGATCCGGTCGATAAAGCCCGCTGATAAAAGATCGATCAGCAGCTGAATCGCAAAATTGAAGGTGATCAGCATCGTGATCTTATCCAGCGGAATCCCGTAGGTCTTCTGAAACGTAACAAATAAAAGTGGCACAAAATTGTTCACCACTGCCTGCACGATGTAGCCGATGAAGCAGGCATACATCGTCTTCTGGTAATTCTGTTTCATAAATTTTTTCTCTCTCCTCCTGTCATTTGTCCGCGCCTGTGTCTTTGGGCAGATACAGACTATAACTCTTTGAGCACCTCTATCAATCGCTGCGTAAAGGTTCCCATGTTCTGCCATCATAGCACAATTTTTCGGCGCTGTCTTGTAATTTTTATGTGGTCAAAAAGCAGCAAGCATCTCATCTACTCCACAAGATCCTTGCTGCTTCTCATTGTTATCATTTTCCTGTACGCTCAGGAAGCACTCTACGCCGTGATCTTCCGTGCCGCGCGCTCCGCCGCCACTTCCTCCGGCGTCTTTTCTCTTAAGCGCACTGCTCCGTGATAGTTTTCATTCGTCGGAATCCGGTCGCCCTTTGCGAGATTCTCTTTCGCCTGCGCGATCGCCTCCGCGTACTGCGGCAGCCACTCTTCCTCTGCGACGAGCATCTCATCGATCATCTGCCATACTTCCGGCGGGTTGCAGACGGCTCCGGTCAGCGGATCCATCAGAGCCGCCTGCTTCAGAAGCGTTGCATCACCGGCCACCGCTGCCTCTACTGCCAGCTTCTGTACCCAGATCGACTGTGAGCATACCGCCGCACATCCAAGCGGCAGATCCCCGATCTTCGGCACGCTGATACCATTTCCATCTACATAGCACGGAACTTCTACGACGGATTCATACGGAAGGTTCGTGATACAGGCCTCGTTCATCATATTGAAATGACCGCGGTACTTTCTGCCCGTCTCCAGCGACTCCATGATATAAGAGCAATGCTCATTTCCACGCTCGGAGCCATCCAGCTTCTTCGGCGGCTCCTGCAGAAGCTTCGGATAATCGGTGTCAAACCAGTTGCGCTCCTCACGGGTCACGCGCAGATAGCCGCCGGTCTCGCCGTTGATCCAGTTGTCCAGATTGATCCAGTCCTTGATCTCATCCGGACGCTTGCGATACCATGCCACATATTCAGAGAGATGTCCGTTGGACTCCGTCGAGTAGTAGCCAAACCGCTTCAGGATGTCGATGCGGACCTTTTCTTCCTCACTGAATTTTTTATGCGCCTCAAAGCCCGGCAGGAGCTTCGGCAACATATCCTCGCCATGATGCTTCACGGCAATGTACCACGTCTGATGGTTGATGCCGGCACAGGTGATGTCCAGCTCCTCTCTCGGAATGCCGAGTACCTCTGCGATCTGCATCTCACCGTGGATCTCTCCGTGGCAGAGGCCGATCGTCTTGACCTTGCCATACTTATTGCAGGCCCAGGTCGCCATCGCGTTCGGATTCGAATAGTTCAGCATGATCGCACCCGGCTCTGCCACCTCACGGATGTCCTTGCAGAAGTCCAGCAATGCCGCGATGACACGCTGCCCGTACATGATGCCGCCCGTACAGAGCGTATCGCCCACGCACTGATCTACCCCATACTTCAGCGGGATCTCCACATCCTTCTCAAATCCTTCCAGTCCGCCGATCCGGACACAGTTCACGATATAACGCGCATTTTTAAAGGCTGCTCTGCGGTCTGTCGTCGCCTCGATCGTCACCGGAATCCCGTTCGCATCCAGATCTCTCTGACAGAGCGCGCGTGTCCGCTCCAGATTCGTCGCATTGATATCCGTAAACGCGACCTCAATATCCTTAAACTCCGGTACCGACATAATGTCCGTAAACAGCGTGCGTGCAAACACAAGGCTCCCCGCACCGATAAATGCCACCTTAAAACTCATATCATTTCCTCCTGATATCTCCTGCCCTGTTTTCTTTGCAGGAATGTCTTCTCCAGCCGCTGCAGTCAGCTGGATTTTTCTGATGCTGCTATTATACGCACCACGCATCCATCAGGTGGAACATATCCTCGCGGGAGTGAGGATATGCAAGATATTGTCGCATTTAAATTTTCAGATCTGTGCCTCTTTTCAAAATTTCCGGTAGCATTCTTCAAAAAACAGGATTATAATATCAAAAAAGGCACAGGCGATGTGCCTGCACCTTTATAGGGTTTACACGAAATTAGTAGTTACATCTGATAATCCGTTGCTGGAATACCGAGCGCAGTAAGTTTGTTCTCATAGACTTTCAACTGGTAGTTCAGCTCTGGATTTTCACCGGTTTGCGCTTTTTTGATTCTTTGCAGATTCACATAAAAATCAATCGTGACCTGCTTGAGTTCATCGAGCGACATCGCTTCACCTCCCATTTTCTCACCGCCTTTACTAATAATATTTGCTTCTTGGTATTATCATTATAGCGGTTTGTGATGATGGTGTAAACCCTGTATTTCGCTATATAGCGGTGAAAAAAGGCACAGGCTGGCGCCTGCACCTTTATAGAGTTTACACCGGGTGAATTCGTTACGTTTCTGAGACCTCTTTTGGATCATGGGTTTCGACATATTCAATCAGATTGAGTATATCGGTATCACTCATGCCTTTCTTTCGGAGTTCACGGATTAAATTGACGATCTCTTTACCCGTCATATACTCACCTCCCATTTTCTCACCGCCTTTACAAATGATATTTGATCTGATGGTATTATCATTATAGCGGTTTCTTTTGATGGTGTAAACCCTGTCTTTATCTATAAACAGCGCTATTTATGTCCATATTATATAGCTAGGTGCCCCTATTTGTCAATAGGTGCTCCTAGTAACAGATTCTAAAATGAGGTGACAAATTATGTCTTATAATAAAGAAAGTCAGAAAGCCTATAATGAAAAATGCAAGGTCGTTCGACTAAAATATACGGAAAAAGAAATGGAAGAATATAATCGACTCATCGCTTATATTGAGCAGACCAATCAGTTAAAAAGTGTGTACATCAAGGAATTAATCAAAAAAGATCTGGAAAGCAAAGGACTTCTGCCATGAAAACACCCTTCGATGCCTCTCCGTTTTTTATCTCGATCACGGCCTACTACGCGCTCTCACTGCCGGAATATCATATGCCGATGCATACGCATGACAGCTGTGAAATCATGTATGTGACGAGCGGCAGCTGTCAGGTATACTGTGAGGATGGGGCACATACGCTTACAGCCAATCAGTTTATTTTCCTGCCGGCAAAAGTGCCGCACCGGCTGGAGATCAGTGCCGGACATTCCTGCTCGATCCTGAATCTGGAGTTCAACTGTCTAGGGCGGAAGCGGACGGAACTGCCGCTTCGGGAACTGCTCAAACGCTGTCCCGGATTTGCCGCATGGCTGCAGATGGGACATTCCTGCCTGATTGCAGAAGATCAGCGCAATCTCGGCTATGCGATGAAGGATCTGATCACCCAGCTGCCTCTTACGCAGGACGATGGTCCGGAGCTGAGGCGGCTATTGTTTTCCCGGATGATTCTGGAATTTGTCTACTGCACGAAGCACACCCGCAGCGCGCAGGGCGCCGCCTATCTGAAAAAAGCCTGCTCCTATATCGAGCAGAACCTTCTGGAGACGCTGACCGTCCCGGAGATCGCCGCGCACGCCGGTATCAATAAGTCGTATCTGCAGCTCTTATTTTCGCGACAGATGGGCTGTTCGGTCGTCGGCTATATCACGCAGAAACGGCTCGAACAGGCTGCCTTTCTGCTGACGAACAGCTCCATGAAAATCACGGATATCGCGTTTGCCTGCGGCTACAACAGCCGCCAGCATTTCGCGCATTCTTTTGAAAAACATTATAAAACCGGGCCATCCGCATACCGGAAGCTGCATGCACGCACGCTGATTCCGGATACGGAAGATTCACGTTTTCTCTTAGATGAAAATGGACGGGCGCAAAAACAGAAGATGTACTAATGAATAACACTCACACGGTTTCTATTCTGCGGATCAAATCAAACGTTCAGGCATCCGGCCCCGCAGTAGAACTGCAAAGATGATAGACGTTTTCACATCAAATACCGCAGTCCATCCGAGAGCCATCCCAATGTTGCCGAGAGCACTTTCCGTCCCGTCGAGAGTCCCTTCATCGTCATTCCCTCTGGTACCTCTTTGTAGGTATCTACCGTATCGACCACCGCGGCCTGCGACTCATAATCATCCATTTCTTTTTGCAGTGTCGCGTTCACGGCCTCGCTGTCGATGACGAGCATCAGCTCGGTATCGAGATAGGCGCTCCGCATATCCATATTGAAGGAACCGACGACCGAGAGACGGTCGCCCATCGTCAGGACCTTGCCGTGATAGGAGATTCCCCCATTGTATTCCAGCAGCTGTACGCCGGTATCGATCAGCTCCTGCTTGTGCCGCGCATAGTCGATCGCACCAAATGGATTTCCGTTATTCTCCTCGGAATTCAGCATGATGGATGCCCGGTCGCCAAGCGCAGAGAGCATGCTGCACATCCACTCATTACACATGATATATGGCGTGTGGATCCGGATCGCGCCTTCCGACTGTTTTGCCAGCTCCATCAGCTCATAAAAAACGATCGGCTCCTTGGCCGTGTATTCGGTCGGATTCGAAAGCAGGGTGATCTTCGTGGTTTCTTCGGTATTTTCCAGATACGGATATTCGGAATCGAACAGCTCCGGCTGCCGTTCTTTTAAAAACGCAATGTGGACATTCAATTCTTCCGCAGCGTGCACGACGGATGGACGGTTTGCAAGAGATGCTTCATTATGGAATACCGTGCAGCAGTCCTGCGACGTGATCTTCTCATAGTAGGCCAACAGCTGATTGATAGAACTCTCATTGCTCTCTGCCATATTCCTGACTGTCTGCTCTTGTTCTGTTTCTGACTTCTGAAACGAAACCTTCTCACCGGTCCGCTCGTCCGATTGCGTCTGATTTTCCTGTTCCACACGTCCATCCTTTTGCCCTGTTTTCTCACTATTTTCCTCTTCCTGTCCGGAACTTGTATGATATACCAGCACATCCCAGTCATAATTCTTATGCCCTTCATAGTCCCCGAGGAAATACCCGAACGAATTCCGTCCGCCGAGCAGATACGCGGTATCGTCCACGATCACATACTTGTCATGCATCCGCCCCATGCTGCGAAATGGAAGCAGCAGATTCACCTGATTATAAATACGGACCGTCGCATTCGGATGGGACGAGAGCGCATAAAAGTACGGATTTCGCTCCATGCGCAGCAGGCTGTTGAAGCCATCTGCAAACACTTCGACCTGCACACCCCTCTGCGCTGCATCATACAGCGCTGCGAGCAGATCGAGCCCGGCTTCATCGGTCCGGAAGTCAAAGGTCGAGAGGATGACCCGATTTTTTGCACCCGCGATCATCTGGATGCGCGTATCGAGTGCCTCCTTATTGTCCCGGATGATGCGCGCCCGGTCAACGCCGGTCCCGCTCCCATAGCAGGTGGCCGGATCAAAGGAGGCTTTCGTCTCCTCGCTGATCTCTGGTTGCCTGCGGTACGGGATGGTTGCACCGAGCACGACATATAATACAAATAAAATCAACACGATTCCAACACCTCTTATTACCTTTCTCATCATCGTCCTTTTCTCTCATCCTTCCCGTAAATGGAAAAAAGCCACCGCAAAACGCGCTTCCCACATTTTGCAGCAGCTCCCCTGTTCTACTGAATTTTACTTATAATCGTCGCATACAGCTTCTGATAGTCCGCCTCCAGATAATGCAGGCCGTCCTTTGTGCCAAATCCTTCCTGCTTCATCTGCTTGTAGGTATTCACATACCTGCTCCGGAATGCCACATACATCTTTTTATTGAACGCTTCAATCGAAGAATTCTTGATGTGGTATCTGCGGATCTTTTCATTTACCGGATTCACCGAAAGCACATAAAACTTTGTCTTCGGAAATTCCTTGATCAGCTTCTTATAATAGCTGATGTAAGAGTTCACATTCCCGAGGTCATTCACGCCGAGCGCTAATACGACCTTCACATCCGGATTCGATTTCAGATAGTAGCGCAGCTGTACACCGGCGGTACTCTTCAGCCATGCATAGCCCTGGCCATTCTTCGCAATATACAAGGTGTCCGACGGTGCGATTGCACTTTGCATGCCGACCGTCCTGGAATCCCCCACGAAGATATAGTCGCCATTGAATACCTTCACGACATTCTTGCCGCTGGCATTCAGATAATAGCCATCCTTTACCGTGTTCGTCACCCGTGTGCCGTTTGCACCGACGTAGTATTTATGATTGTCCACCCATGCATTTGTTACAATCTTCCCATCTTCGCCAAGGTAATAATACTTGCCGTTCCGCTTGACCCACTGATTCTCCGCGCGGACGCCGTTCTTATCGAAGTAATAATACTTGCCACCTTTTTTGATCCAGATAGATTCGGCACGGACGCCGTTTGCCTTAAAATAATAGGTCTTGCCGGAGAGCTTCTGCATACGGCTGACCGCCATCTTTCCGCTCTTCAGAAAATAGTAAGACTTTTTGCCGATCTTGATCCATGTATTTTTTGCATAGCTCCCGTCTTTGTATCGATAATACTTCTCGGAACCCTTTGTCACAATTTTTCCATCTGCACTCTTTGCCGCTGTCGAAACCGTCGCCGCACTTGCCTGTACAGAAGCCATTCCCATCGAAAACACCAGTAAAAGCAGCAGCATCCATCCGATGTATGCACCTTTTTTTCTTGAATGAATCATAGTACCCCCTTTGAGTCTGTTTGCCTGCAGCCTTCACTATACCCTACTTCCGGCTGTTTGTCAAACCGCCTCACATCCGGTTACGGTACTCATTCGCGGATATTCCGGTGATCTTCTTAAATACTCTGGAAAAATGCCCCATGTCAAGAAATCCGACCTGCTCGGCGATATCACAGATCCGAAGGGACGGATCCGAAAGCAATTTCTTCGCCTCCTCGATCCGGATCGTGTTCATCTTTTCCGAAAAACTCTGCCCGGTATGCCGGTTTAAAAGCTTGCTCAGATGCCACTGGCTCACATAGGTGTGATCCGCCACATCGGTCAGTGTCACCTTATGCGCATAATTTTCCTGCATATAATCGAGCGCCTTCTTCACAATAAAGCTGCCCGCCACATCCTCCTCGGGCGGCTTCTCCCCCGTGATGCCGCGCTTCTTCAGATGCTCGGCCATCGCTGCTACTGCTTCCTCGAGCTCCTCCATATTCGAGGGCTTCAAAAGGAAGCGCCGCACGCCGAGCCGGATCGCCTTCTGGGCGAGCTCAAAGTCACGGTAGCCGGTCAGGATCGTCAGCTCTGTATCCTCAAACTCGGACTTCATGGCCGCCGCCATCGTAAGGCCATCCATCTTCGGCATATAAATATCGGAGATAATCATATGTGGCTGCAGCTTACGGATCAGCTCCAGCCCTTCCTGCCCGTTCTCTGCCGTGCCGGATACCTCACAGCCATATTTCTCCCACGGCACCATCCTGGAAAGCCCTTTTACGATAATCGGCTCATCATCGATAATGACTACCCGGTACATCGACTCACCCCCACTCATTTATATTTCCAATACAAGTATTATCTTATCACACCACAGCATTGCTGTCATCCCTTCACAGCGCCTGCGGTCAGTCCGCGGATGATGTATTTCTGCAGGCAGGCATAGACGACGATGACCGGGATGATGACGATCGTCACCGCTGCCGCCATCAGTCCGTAGTTCGTGCCTTCCATCGCAGTCAGCTCTTTCAACAGCCGCGTGATCGCCCACTGCGTCTGCAGGCGAAGGAAGAACGTCTGCGTAAAGAGATCATTGTAGCTCCAGAGGAAGGAGAAAATCGCTACCGTTGCAAAGGATGGCTTTGCAAGTGGTACGACAATCTTTGTAAAAATCTGCAGTGCACTGCACCCTTCCATGAACGCTGCTTCCTCCAGTTCGAGCGGCAGGCTGCGGATATAGCCGGTCAGTACGATGATCGCAAACGAAAGGTTGCCCGCGATCTGCGGAAGTGCGCAGGAGAATAAGGACATCCACCGGCTGCTGCTGTTCACGATGCCCCACGAAGCCTCCATCCGGAAGACCGGAACGATCGTAGAAAAGGCAGGAAACATCATGCTCGCCACAACGACGGACATGAGAAATTTTTTCAGCCGGAACTGATAGCGCACGAGTGCAAACGACGCCAACCCTGCAAATGCCATGACAACGACCGTGACCGTCCCGGAGACGACGATGCTGTTCACATATGCGCCGAAAATCGGTACCCGGTCAAACGCCCGCTTATAGTTTGCCAACGTAAACAGATCGCCGGTCGGCAGCGCAAAGGAATTGGCAATAATCTCATTTTTGACTTTAAACGAATTCAGCATGACCCAGATCAGCGGATAGATCGTCGTCAGTGCCCAGAAGATCAGGATCAGATAGACCGGGATCATCCATGCCTTTGAAGCTTTCTTTTTTCCCATTCTTCTCCACCTCCATCAATAGTCCTTCTCTTTGAAAATCGCATTCACGATCTTTGCGGAAATGATTCCGAGCACAACGATCAGTACCGCCAGCGCACAGCCATAGTCCGTATTGCGCGTCTCGATCGAATGGTAATACATGTAGGTACTCGTCAGCCATGTCTTGTTCTGCGGCATGCCCTTCGGGAACATGATCCACGGCAGATCAAATACCTTTAAAGCTCCGGTCACGGCCAGAATGACACAGGTACAGAGCACGTTGTGCAGAAGCGGAAGTGTGATGTAGCGAATCCGCTGCATCCGTCCGGCTCCGTCGATTGAAGCGACCTCATAAAGATCTGCGGAAATATTATTCAGTCCGGTCACGATGATGACAAAATAGAAGCCGACATACTGCCAGACGACCGGAAGGAGCATCGTAAACATCGCATATTTCTCATTTTTCCAGTCGATCAGCCCCTCATAGCCGAAGATTGCAAACAGCTGATTGACCATTCCCTTATCCCGCAGGAAAATCAGGTTGAACAGAAGCCCCAGCGCCGTCGCGGAAATGACGATCGGGAAAAAGTAAACGACACGGAAGAACTTCGCCCCGACCCGGATCTGGTCGACGAGGATCGCCAGTACGAGCGCCATGCCGACCTCAAAAACGAGCGTCGCGCCCATCAGGATCAGCGTGTTTTTCAGGGCAATCCAGACATTTTTATCATGCAGCATTTCCACATAGTTGGAATACCACGGATCGAGCCAGCCTTTGCTCGGAGCCGCCAGCCCTGCGATATTCTGAAAGCTGTTCAGAATATTCATGACAAACGGATAATGTAAAAAGACGACCATAAAGGCGAACGCCGGCAGAAGAAACAGCACCAGCGGTTTTTTATTTTTATAAATCACGACCTCTACCTCCTCCAAACGCGCGATGAGACGCAAAGAGGATGCGGTCAGGCATCTGTCCGCGTCTGCCGCATCCTCGGATTCCTTATAACAGACCTGCCGGTAAGCAGGCCCGCCATATGATTTGTTACTGTGCGTGGTAAGCTTCAAGTCCTTCTGCCACTGCATCTGCTGCTGCGACCTCACCGGTCACGATCTGCGGCATGCCGTCAAACGTAGAGACTCTGCACTCACCGTTGAAAATATCCTGTACGGCGCCGGTCAGGGAAGTGACACCTGCCATCATGGACATCGCCTTGGTCTGCAGGGAATTGAAGTCTGCCTCATTCGTCTCCGGAGCTGCCTTCAGTGCGGATGCGGTATGCTGTGCAAATTTCGCTACCATCTCGTCGCTTGTCATATGCTCTACGAAGCTGACTGCTGCGTCGCGCTTTGCATCATCTTCCCATGCTGCGGTGCTGATGTAGTAGCCCATGGACAGTCCGCCGATCAGGTCGGTCGCCTTGCGGTCACCCTTGCCCGGTACATAGGTCACGGTAAATTTGTCAAGCTTCTCGGTATCAAGTGTCGATGCATCCTCCGGATCCGACTGGCATGCGCCTGCGATTCCGCCGACCTTCCAGGAACCGTCGATGAGGAATGCTGCCTTGCTCTCGGTGAACATTGCAAATGTCTCATCATCCGTTGCGGATAAGGTATTCTCCGGGAAGTACCCGGCCTCATATAAAGCCTTGATGTCTTCCATTCCTGCTACCCATCCCTTGCCGATCTCATCGTCTGCAGTCTCCGGAATCGTCAGATGATTCTCCGGGCTGCCGTTGTTGAAGATCGCATACTCCCACCAGTAGTGCGGGATGTTGCCAAGCGCTGCTGCGATCGGCGTGTAGCCTGCATCCTTGATCTTCTGGCAGTCCTCCAAGAATGCATCCCAGGTATAATCTGCACCCGGTACTGCCACACCTGCTGCGTCTAATACCTCCGTATTGCAGAACATTGCCTCCCAGTAGCCATTGACCGGAACGGCGTATTTCACGCCATCCACGATGGAGGCGGTGATCAGGTCATCGTTCATATTCGAAGCGTACTCCGGATATTTCTCACGGATCGTGTCGATCGAAACGACCTTGCCTGCCTCGATGAAGGAGTTCGCGTCTGCTCCGTTGAAGAAGAACAGGACATCCGGATCGGCTCCGGTCTGGAAATCCATCTCCACACGTGCCTTAAAAGTCTCATCCGATGTCGCAGATGCGTCATTGACCGTATTGCCGGTCGCCTCTTCCCACTCTGCCACTGCATTTTTAAAATTCGTCGCGTTGCCGTCCTCACCGGCGAACGTTGTCGTCACGTTCAGCTCTACGCCATCTGCCAGCACCGGGGCTGCACCTGCCATCGAACACGCCATTGCTCCTGCCATCATGATTGCCAACTGTTTTTTCATACCTTGTTACCTCCCATACATTTTCTCCGGCCCCCTGCCGGGTTCGTTCTTGTTTATGGCTCTATTATGCACCTTCTTTTTCATTTTCTGAATAACCAGAACTGGCATTTCTTGCTCTTTTTTGTTCATATCACCAGCAAGTTTATCCATTTTTCTGCAATGTCATCGTCAGTTTTGCTGTCACAATCTGATTTTCCTCCTCTGTAATCGTCAGTCCGCACGGTTCTCCGCAGAGAATCCGCAGGCGCTGGTTCACATTTGCAATGCCCAGATTGCCGGATGGCTCTTTGCCAGTATTGTAGTTGGGATCGAGCAGCCGATGAATGCGTGCCTGATCTTCCTCACTCATTCCGCCACCATTTTTAATGACCAGATACAGATACGTGTCATCTTTTTTCGCCTGAATCCACACCGTCCCCGATCCATTCGGCACGACGCCGTGCTCGATTGCATTTTCAATGACCGGCTGCAGGCAGAGGCGCGGCACATAGTAGTCCAGAAGCTCCTCCGGGATGTCCGTCTCAACCGTCAATCGCCTGCCAAGCCTCTCCTTCATAATATACAGATACGAGTTCACATAGACCATCTCTTCTGCCAGACGCACCTGTGGGCGCTTTCTGCGGTCTAAGGCCGCATCCAGCATCGTCGAGAGCGCCTCGATCATCTTCGACACTTTGAGGTTGTCCCCCATCCGCGCTTCCCAGTTGATGATCTCGAGTGTGTTGTTCATAAAATGCGGATTGATGTGTGACTGCAGCGCCATGATCCGCGCCTCCCGTAAGGCGATCTCCTCCTCATAAATGCGGTCAAACTGCTGTTTTAAATGCGCAGACATATGGTTCATAGATGCGCTCAGATAGGCAAACTCCGCATTTTCCATCTGCTCCGTAATCTGGTATCCCAGCTCACCGCCTTCAATCCGCTGCGAAGCACGGCAAAGCACCTCAATGGGGTGCGTCACCTGTCGCCGGAATACACAGAGCAGCAAAAGCAGCATCGGAATCAGACAGACGATCAGCGCGCCCAGCACATACGGATAGCCATAAAACGGATACTGTGTAATCTCCTTTCCAAACAGCACATACGTCTGCAGGATGTAATTATCCCCCCGCAGCTCATCCCGCAGATACAGCCGTCCACCCTTCCACGTATAATTTTTCTCTTCCTTCTTCTCTTCCCACGCCTGAAGCCGCTCATCCCCCCGGAGCATCAACGATTCGTCATTGATCCGCATGCTGACGCCCTCTGCCTGCAGATAGTCTCTCAGGCTCTGGAAACAGTACGACTGATTCAGACAGAATACGAGCGTTCCCTGTGTCTGATAGCGGGCATCGACCAGATTTCGAATAAGGTAGAGCCGACTGCCACATTTTAAAAACCGGATCCCGGTACCCAGCTCTTTTGCGCAGGCTGCCGCCGCTTCGTGGTCCTGCTCCTGATAAGTACGGATCTGCTGATAGGAACCATGCGCGTGCTCATTGTACACACTGTAAAAGGAATCTGGTGCATCTGCCGTCCCGAACCAGAGGATCGCACTCGCAATCGCATTGTTCTTCTGATATTTGGATGCCAGATATTCCTTGTAGCGCTTTCCGGCCTTTAAGGCATCCAGTGTCCCTGCCTGGTACGCCTCATAGGCCGCGAGCAGTTCGCCATCGTAAGATGCCTGACGGGATGCACTGATCACATTGTTCAGCCGCTCGACGCAGATCTGGTCGCCGAACTGCAGCTGTTCCAGAAAATTTTCGACCGTCATATCGTCGTGATGCCCTGCCACATAGACACCGAAGATCCCGATCAGAAGTGCGATTGGGATCAGCCAGCAGGTCAGCAGCAGTCCAAGCATCCAACGACGCATAGAGCCGCCTGTGTTCCCAGACGGCTCCTTTGTGTTCATCGCTGCTCCTTTGTCGCATCGAGCGACAGGAACGAAGCAAACCGGAGACATTTTTCCTCTGCCTGCTCCCTGGTCGACTGTTCGCAGAAAATGCGCAGCAGCGGCTCTGTCCCGGAAAAGCGGGCGATGATCCAGCCTCCATCCTGAAAATATACTTTTACTCCATCCAGATAGGATACCTTCGCGATCGGATCGGAAAATTCCGGCAGCAGCTTATCCGAAAACAGAAGCTTTTTCAGCTCCTCCTTGCGCTTCGCGCTGAACCGGTAGGACTTCTCCTCCATCCAGCACGTCCCATACCGATCCGTGATTTCTTTCATCAGCTCCGAGAGCTTTTTCCCGGTCACAGCTACCATCTCCACGAGCAGAGAAGCCGCGTAAATGCCGTCCTTTCCGTGGATATGCCCGCGCACAGTCAGGCCACCGGAGGACTCTCCGCCGATGATCGCATCCACTTCCTGCATTTTCGAGGAGATATACTTAAAGCCGACCGGCACCTCATAGCAGACCTCGCCGAAGTCCTCCGCCATCCGGTCGAGCATGTGCGTCGTCGCCACGTTGCGCACCGCCGGACCGTGCCAGCCCTTGTATTTCAACAGATAATAGTACAAAAGCATCAGAATCTCATTCGCATGCAGATAGTTACCGGTATCATCGACGACACCTAAACGGTCCGCGTCTCCATCTGTCGCGATACCGAGGTCACACTCCATCTCGCGCACATAAGTGCACAGCTCCGAGAGTGCCCCCTCGCTCGGTGCCGGAAGCCTGCGCCCGAACAGGGTGTCATGTGCCTCGTGGATCAGATCGATCTCACAGCGCGCCGTCGAGAGGATCGTCTTCATCGCGATCTGGCTCACGCCGTACATCGGGTCGAGCACGATGTGCAGTCCCCGGTCACGGATCGCCTGCATGTCGATGTTTGCAATGATATTGTCGAGGTATTCGTTCATCGGATTGAACTCGCGTACCCACCCCTCTTCTTTTGCCTGCTCGTATTCCATCCGGGCGATCGGCTCGCCGGACGCCTCGATCTCCTTTGCATATGCCTCGATCTGGCGGGTCTGCTCCTCACTCGCATCCCGCCCGCCGTACGTAAATACCTTAAATCCATTATAAATCGCCGGATTGTGGCTCGCCGTCACCATCATGCCATAGTGCATCTCATGCTTTTCCACATAAAACATGACGAGCGGCGTCGGTGACGAACGGTTGACAAAAAGCACATGGATCTGCTCTGCGGCAAAGACCTCACACGCCCATTTGACCGCCTCCTTGGAAAGAAACCGTCGGTCATACCCGATGACGATCCCTTCCTGTTCCACCTGTTCCTCTTTCATTTTCCGGCACATCGCCTTCGCCAGCAGCTGAATGTTCTGCCGGGTAAACTCATCTCCTATGACGGCTCTCCAGCCGCCGGTTCCAAAGTGTATCATAGCTTCCCCTTTATCCCATAATTACTTTTATCTCATGTACGGTTCCTGGCTCCTGCGCCGAAATCCGCTCGGATGCCACACCATCGACATACAGCCGCTCGACACCTTTGCTCACGCCCTTCGGATTCTCGACCGTGATGTGATACGTCGCGCCGCGCCATTTCCGCGTCGCTGTAAAGCCCTTCCAGTCCGGTGGGATACACGGATCAACGGTGAGTGTATCCATCTCCGGACGGATGCCGAGCATGTAGTGCGTCGCAGCGAAATACGCCCAGCCGCCGCTTCCGGTCATGAACGGATGCCGCGCCCGTCCATGTGCTGTGTGATCCTTGCCCATGATGAACTGGCAGTAAGAGTACGGCTCTGACTCGCGCACCTCGATCTGGTCGTTCTGTGCAGCCGGGCAGAGTGCGTCGTAATATTTCATCGCGCGGCCGCCATCCCCCAGCATACACTCTGCCACCCACACCCACGGATTCGGATGGCTGAAGATCGAGCCATTTTCCTTCACGCCCGGATAGACGCGGGTGACAAAGCCGATCTCCTCGTCCGGCACCGTGTACGACGGCGCGTTGAGCATCAGACCATACGGCGTATAGAGATATTCGTCCACCGCATCCATCGCCTGCAGTGCCTGATCGCGCGTCGCTGCCCCAGAGATCACCGCCCATGCATTTGACTCGAGATGGACGCGACCTTCTTTATCCGTATGCGTCCCGATCGGGCGTCCGCTCTTTGTGAAGCCGCGCAGGAACCAGTTTCCATCCCAGAGCTGCTCCTGACAGCACTTTGTGACTTTATCCTTCAGTCGCTCATAGTACTCGAAATCTTCCTGATTCCCCTTACATTTTGCCGCCTCCAGAAAATGTCCGAGCGCCCATACGTGCAGGAAGGAGACGAGCGCGCTCTCTCCTCCGCCAAGGTTCAGGCAGTCGTTCCAGTCCGCCCGCAGCCCTTTGCAGATGCCATGCGCACCAATCTGCCGCGCAGAAAAGTCCAGAATCTTCTTCATATGCCCGTAGACACTTCCACTGCCTCCATCTGCATAGCCGATCTCCTTGTCAAGGAAATCCACATCACCGGTCTCACGGATATACTCCATGATCGATGGGATCAGCCAGAGGGCATCGTCTGAGCAGGCATCCTTCAGCCCGTGCACGCGGCTCGCTTCATCCGGCGTCGGCACGACGGTCGGAGATGCGAACGGCTTCACGTCCGGTTCCGGCTCGAACCACTGCGGGTCAAACAGATGCAGGCCATAGCCCTCCGAGACGAGCCCGTGCAGCAACTGCTCGATCCGCAGGCGGCATTTTTCCGGATTCGAGTGCGGGACCGTCATCGCATCCTGCGCCGTATCCCGGTAGCCCAGCCCGGTCCGGCCTCCGACCTCGATAAACGATGCAAACCGGGAAAACAGAATGTTCACCTCGGCCTGATAGAGATTCCAGGTATTGAGCATCGTGTTCATCGTCTCACTCGGCGTCTGTACCTGCAGCCGTCCGAGCTTCTCCTCCCAGTAGGCTGCCAGTGCATCGGCTGCCGCATCGACCACCGCCGGATCCTGATATTTTTCACGCATCGCTGCCCCTGCGTCCCGTCTTCCCTCTCCGAGCAGGAAGATCAGCCGCACTTCCTCGCCCGGAGCCAGCGTCAGCTTCTTCTGCAGCGCCGCGCAGTGATTGCCACCTTTTTCGGTCGATCCACTGCAGCGCCCCTGTTCAACCGCCTCCGGATTCCGCTCCGTGCGGTAGTGTCCGAGAAAGATGTCGCGCACACAGTCATACCCGTCCGGCTCAAAATTTGCCGTAAAATACTGGTAGCCGAACTCCTCATAGAACAGGTCATATTCGATGATGCCATCCGCATACGACGACCCCGACGCATACAGACTCATCTGGAAATTCTGATTGTCCATGTCGATGTGATGGAAAGAAAATTCACAGTAGGAATACACCGAAAGCGTGCGCGGATGATCCGAAGTATTTTTCACCTTCACATCCCAGAGCTCCACCGCATCCCCGAGCGGGATCAGCAGCCGCTCTGACGCCTGAATCCCCTTATAGTCGCACTCATACACCGAATACGACAGGCCGTGGCGGCAACGATACTTCGCCTCGGTCAGTGGCTTGCCGACCGGCTGCCACGAGATCGACCAGTAGTCGCCGTCCTCCTCGTCGCGCAGATACACATAATGTCCCGGCCCGTCCATCGGCACCCCGTTCGGGCGGAACCGTGTGATGCGGTGATACTGCGGGGATTTATAGAACATATAGCCTCCCGCCGTATGGTTCATGACCGCGCACAGATCCTCTACCCCGATATAATTCGTCCACGAGACCGGCAGATCGACCCGGTCGATGCCGTATTCCCGTCTCTCATTGTCAAAATGTCCGTACTTCATTCGTAAAACCCTCCTCTCACTCATACCCTCAGTATAAAAGAACGGACAGCATTTTTCCACTGTCCGTTCTGCGAAATGTTGTACTTTTTTGTATTATCGCCGCATCTTCTTCACACCCGCATGCACGCCATCCCGGATCAGGTACAGCACCGATGCGGCCCCGATGGATGCCAGAAAGACCGCGCCGGCCACGAGCGGGTAAAATTTGAAGCGCGCCGGGATCTCCGGGACGTATGGGATGAGGTAGACCTGATAGACAATTTTGTCGAAAATCCAGGAAATCAGATAAACGCCAAGGGAAATCTTCGAGAGGTAGATCATGCCCTCCTGTATCGCATGCGGCCAGCGATCCGGATGCAGATGCAGCATCAGAGTAAACCACAGAGTCGCGGTGATCAGATTCTCCCCGCCCCACGTGCTGTTGGATCCCCAGATGAAGGAGCCGCCGTAGCTGCGATAGTAATTGTATGTCCCAAAGACCGCTACTGCCAGCAAAAGCAGCGCCAGATTCTTCTTGCGGCTGATCTGCCAGTCGTATTCCCGCAGATACCGTCCGATAAAATAGTAGGTAATCGGGTACATCGCCGTAAAGAACGACGGCACGAGCTTGTTGTACTGATCCGATACCATCGGGTGCAGCCACCAGCCTGGCTCCACGAGATTAAAATTGTTCAGCAGCTTCGGCAGCATGGTCAGACCGACCATCGTCAGCACGAGCGCCTTTCTCTGGCGCTGATCTTCCAGCCCCTGCCAGATCAGGTTCAGAAACGGGATCAGGCAGAACAGCCCGATGTACATCTCGATATACCACGAGTAATTTGCACCCTTAAAAGCCAGAATGGAGAGCAGCCCGGAGTAGATGGTGATGTCCTCCTCCTGCACAAATTTCTTAAACAGCAGGCAGGCAATGCTCGCCAGCAGATAGATCTCGATCGTCTTCCATAGCCCCTTATAATATCCCTTCGAGAGCTTTTTCTGTCCCATCAGATAGCCGGTCAGGATCAGAAAAAGCGGCACGCAGGTCATAAAAAAGGAGCGGTACATGCACATCACGAGCATCGGTATGCCGCGCACTTCCTGCTTGTAAAAGCCGCCGTTCAGCAGGAAATGCACCGAAATGACGCTGAATACGGCGACACACCGAATCAGGTCGGCGTTCAGATTGCGCTTGGTCATAAGTTCTCCTTTCTCCGGACGTTCTGCGCACAGGCCACAGGTCTTCGCTCCGCTTCGGTCGGTGCTAAACGAGTCCCACTGGGACTCAGCACCCCGCTCTTCGAGCTATCCGCTGCTGCTCGAAACTGGTTACACAAATTTCGCTTTCGGATAGATCCGCTGCATGCGACTATCCGGGAAGTGCTGATCGAGCAGCTGCTCGATCGCATTCGTCGGAGCCACTCCGGTCTGACGGGCAGAGTAGCGGGCCAGCGCCAGGGCGGAGATCATCATGTTGGCACTCATCAGAACGACTGCAATCCACGTCAGCGCCGGGCCGATCTTCTTTGGAATCTTCTCGACCCACCCGGAGAGAATCGGATAAATCCCTTTCAGCCATACGACTGCCGCGATCCCCCAGAAAAAGCAGTAGAGCAGATTGATCCTTCCACCAAGGTTGAACGGGATGTCGCTGTAGTCCCAGAAGGTCGTGCCGAAGAAAAGCTCCGTAAAGACACTGCACAGATACTCATAGGCACCACCGACAACCGTGCCGTATGCAAAAATGTAGCGGTCACTTTTATCCTTATATTTATAGAGAAACGCCGTCAGAAGCGCACATGCCAGTCCCCACACGACGCTGAACGGTCCGTAAACGACACTGCTGCGGCTCATCCAGTAGCCCATCGTGACCCGGCAGAAGACCGTCTCCACGAGATCCCCTAAGAATGCACCGATCAGAAAGAGCCAGATCAGCTTATAGATGCTGCACCCGGCAGCAAAGCAGGCTGACGCCTGCCGCTCTTCTTTTTGTTTTGCCGCGACCAGTGCTTCCGTGCGGATATTCGGATAGGTCTTTTCCAGTCGCTTCCGGACCATCCGCGTGATCGCATTGCCGAACGTGTCGGTCATCTGCTGCATGCCGTCCGTCCACGCCGCCATGCGGTTCACATGCCGCCGCCATTTCCAGACTGCAGCCAGCGTCCCGGAAAGATCCGCCGCAAACAGCACACCCGCTACGATCAGGATGATCTTTCCAATAAAATGCGGAATGAGATGCACCAGGCTCAAGATCAGCCCGTTTCCAAAATAAAGCTCCAATACGGCTCCTGCTCCGTAGAGCAGCAGAAGCGGCGCCGTGATAAATCCGCCGAATCCGAACCGCTGCTCACTGTAATCCCGCCATTTCCGGTGAAAAATGTGCTCCAGCACCACACCGGTGACGACGGTCAGAAACGCACTCAGCAGCATCCCTCCGACAAACAAAAAGACCGGCGCACCTTTCAGCTCCTTTAAAAAGATCGCATTCACGACTGATGCGACACCATAGACCGGACAGAGCGGCAGGCTCATGACTCCCGCATTGATAAATGTCTTCCGCTTCAGGCTCTCCACTGCCACGCCGAGCGCCCATCCGAGCACCGAATACGCAAAGAACAGCCAGAGCAGTTCATATGTTGTGTAACTCATTTTCTCTCCTCACCCCGCAAAATGTGCCTCATCAAAATATCCCCAGTGCAGCCCGTCGCTCTGCTCTTCCCATACCGCAGAATCCGGATCTGCGAACCAGCCTTCTTCGCCATTCGCATTTTCACACAAAATCCAGCGCGTGCCATTTCTGAGCACGACCTGAAACAGCGATACCGTATCACCCGGTGCGACCGCAAATGCTTCCTGATCGCTCTCCACATCTGTCTTGACCGAAAAGCTCTGCCAGGCCGTCCACGTCTTTGTCTCATCCAGAATCCCCGGCTGGTCCACCTGCGTGATCTTTGCCCCATCGATCTGATAGTCCAGATCGACCGATACGATCCCAGCGCAGGAGAGCGTGTCAAACCACCGAACAGTAAAGAGATCCCCCTCCGATTTTACAAAATCCACGCCGCGCGCCCAGCCACTCAAAATATGATCGGCCGTTTCCCCTTCCGTCCGGCTCAGTTTTACCAGATCGGTCGACTGAAATGGCAGCCCTGCCTCCGATTCGGTGAGCGCGAGCACCTGCTCACTGTAATCATTGTCTCCGATACTCATCGCAAATAAAAGGGTACGGCCATCTGCCAGCGTTCCCTTATCCATCCGCCACATATAGGCATAGTCATCAATAAAGCTGGACGGCTGGCTGTCATTCACATAGAGATCCAGTACCGCCTGGCTGATTGCATACGTATCATCAAATTCCTTTGCCGTCGTCTGCCAGACGAACTGCTCGGTCGTCCCGTCCCCGTCCAGATCCAGATCGTAGGACACACCGGCCTCCAGTCCATACGTCTGCACTGCTTCTGTCTCTTCTGCCTGCGCCACACCGCCTGCAAACAAAGCGGTAACGGCAACGAGAGATAACACCACTGCAGTTCTTTTTCTAAATTTTTGCATATCCATGCTCCCCCTTCTGCATTTTCTGCCTGTACTCCTCTTTCTCAAACCATCTGCCGCCCAGAGAATGACCTATATTTGCGGCTCACCGGCAAACCTGCGTAGGCAGCCGACTGGAATAACGATATCTGTGTACCGACAGAGCTATCTTCATACTACCCTACTTTATGGGAAAATACCACTGACAAATTCTTAAGAAAACACAAAGAGGAGGACCCCCGTCGTTGGGTACGTCCTCCTCACACTGCATTTGTTCCGGTATTTCCATGTGTACCTCTCAGCCCCATACGAATTGCGCCAGGGAATGGAAGCAGGTCTCATGCAGATTCGACCAAATCTCAGGTTCCGCTCACAATGCGATAGTACGCACGTGACGTAATCAGATATACCAGAATATAAAATACCGTAAACACGCCGAAGCATCCGATCGCGATCTGAATCAGGAAGTTCTGGTCGCTTAATCCGAACAGCATCAGAATTTTGCTCAGGAACGGGAAGGCAAATGCGAGGTGAAGCCCTGCCATCGCCGGCGGGAGGATGAATACCGTGAGCATCTGGGAATTGATGCTACGCCGGATCTCCCGTTTCGTCATTCCGACCTTCTGCATGACCTCGAACCGGGACTGATCCTCGTATCCTTCTGTGATCTGCTTGTAGTACATGATCAGGATCATCGCCAGAATAAAGACACTGCCTAAGATGATACCAAGTGCAAACAGTCCGCTGAATGTGCCAAAGAAATAGCTGCGGTCATTCGCAATGCATTCCACCGAATAGGCGACATCCATATCCGTCCATTTTTTGCTGACTGCCAGAGAAATTCCTTCCTCAATCTCGATCTGCTCTTCGTCGCTACAGTCTACATTGAATCCAAAATATCCCCGGACATCCGATGCATAATCGCCGTAGACCTTCTTTTCCTCTTTTTCGACCTGATACACCGCATCCATATCCGGCACGATCACAAAATAGGTCGTATTGATCTCATAGGATGCTACCTTATTGTCAAATGGCTGCGGAACGGTCTTTTTCACTTTCCACGCATCCAGATCCCCGATTTTCAGCGTCTCATATGGATACTCCTGTTTGCGGTTGACGCTGATCAGGATCTCATCCTCTCCGAGCGTCTCGTCGCTACCAGTTGCACTGTTATAGTCGGAAAGTGGAACCACCAGAAGATTTCTCAGATCGGAAACATCACTCAGGCTGCCCGCAGATGCTCCCGCGCGCTCAAATATGAGCTGGTCTCCGTCAGCGATCGCCGCAACGGAAAGATAACGATAGCGCCATTCCTCTTTCATCGTATATCCATGCTGCTGCATATATTCCTCCGAAATATTCTGCAGCAGATCCAGATGTTCCTCCTCTCCATCCCAGGCCGTCTGCTGGATGTCCCTCGGATACTGCCTGCGCAGGATGTTCTCTTTTCCGATGTACAGACAGCCGGAGGAAGAGATCATGACAAGTACCATCGTAGAAAGAATACAGATCGAGGCCAGACCTGCGCCATTGCGCTTCATCCGGTACAGCATGGAGGAGACGGAAATAAAGTGGTTCGGCTTATAATAGTAGCGCTTCCATTTTTTCAGCCATCTGCACAGCACGACAGAGCCCGAGAGAAAGATCAGGTAAGTCCCCAATATAACCATCAGCACCGCCGCGAAAAAAAGCATCAGCGCCGACACCGGATTCTCGATCGTTACCGCAATGTAATATGCGCCGATCAGAAGCACCGCACCTAAGATTGCCAGCAGCAGATTCCCTTTGGGTGGCTTTTCGCCCTCCGCTGCGCCGTGCAGCAGCTCGATCGGATTGGACATCTGGATCTGTCGCAGATTGTTCAGCAGGATCAGCGCAAAGATGACGAGAAACAGCGCCGCCGTCCAGAACATTGCCGCAGTGTCCACCGAAAATGCAAGCGTGATCTCTCCGCTCAGCATATGGATCAGCAGCATCTCACTCGCCTTGGAGAAAAGAATGCCGAGCACAAGGCCGCCAACCAGGGATACCACAGCCGTTAAAATGCACTCCCATACGAGAATGCGCGCCAGATTCCATTTTCCCATGCCGAGAATGTTGTAAAGCCCGAACTCCCGCTTTCTTCTGCGGATCAGAAATGAATTCGTGTAGAACAGAAAGATCAGTGAAAAAATGATAAATACGCCATTGCCCAACCCAAGCATTTCCTGCAGGCTGGTGCCACCCTTGATCCCGGCAATGACCGGATTGGCACCGAGGTACCGCATCAGATAGCTCATCATAATCATGCAGATACAGGTCAGAAAATAAGGTCCGTACGTATTTCCGTTTTTCCGAATCCCGGTCGCCGCGAGCTTCGGGTAAAATCCAATTCGTCTCATGCCCGGTCACCACCTGTCGCCAGCAGCGTAAGCGTATCGGAAATCTTCTGATACAGCTGCTCATTTGTGCTCGTCCCCCGGTAGATCTGATGGAAGACTTCACCGTCCCGGATGAAAAGCACCCGCCCTGCATGGCTCGCTGCCTTGACCGAGTGCGTCACCATGAGGATCGTCTGTCCGCCGTCGTTGATCGCAGAAAACAGCCGCAGCATCTCATCGGTCGAACGCGAATCCAGCGCCCCGGTCGGCTCATCCGCCAATATCAGCTTCGGATGTGTGATCAGTGCCCGCGCCGCTGCCGCCCGCTGCTTCTGGCCACCGGATACTTCATACGGAAATTTCTGCAAAATGTCCGTGATCCCGAGCTGCCGCGCGATCGGCTCGAGCCGTTTTACCATCTCCTCATACGGCGTGCCTGCGAGTACGAGCGGCAGAAAAATATTGTCCTGTAAGGAAAAGGTATCGAGCAGGTTAAATTCCTGAAAAACAAATCCTAAATTGTCTCTTCGAAACGCCGCGCGCTCCGACTCCCGGATCCGGGAAAAATCTCTGCCATCGAGCAGGATGCTTCCCGCGGTCGGCTTATCGAGCGCCGCCAGAATATTCAGAAGCGTCGTCTTACCGGAACCGGACTCGCCCATGATCGCGACGTACTCACCCTCCTCCACATCAAAGGTCACATTTTTTAACGCCTGTACCTGATTGCCGCCAAAGCGGGTCGTATAAATTTTCTTCAGATTTTTTACTGATAAGATCGCCATTTTGCTCCTCCTGATTTTCACATGAGATGCCTGACCATCACAGCCTGTTTCCTGTGATTCTTCTTATAGAAAAAGGCATCTGTAAGCTTTCTCTCCTGCTCACTGATGCCATTATACGCAGTTTCCTGTTATCGAGCCATAGCTTGTCCTTACGGGAACCTTACAAAGTTGTAAGATTTTCTCACATGACTGTGCAATTCATCTACCATACCCGTATCGTAGACAAGGCGTGTTCCAAACATTTCCAACCTGATGCGCTTGATTCCAGATAAGTAGCTCACGAATGCAATGTCTGGCTACTCTATCTCCAGTTTCTCACTCTGCAAATTGATCTGCAGCTCCGTCCCATCTTCATGCGTGACCGCGGTGATGGTATGACCCAGATTCTGACAGATCCGCCGGCACAGATACAGACCGATCCCGCTCGCCTGGCGGTCCGTACGTCCATTGCCACCGGTATAGCCCCGCTCGAAAATGCGCGGCAGATCTTCCGGCGCAATGCCGATTCCCGTATCCCGGATGCACAACGTTTTCGGCTCCTTCATCGATATGGTGATGCTGCCGGATGGCGTATACTTCAGCGCATTTGACAATACCTGCTCGATCACGAACAGCAGCCATTTTTCATCCGTCAGTACCTTCACCTGAAGTGGCTCATAGTACAGGCTGAGTTTCTTCCGTATAAAGACGGACGCATTTTCCCGCAATGCCTGACGGATGATCGCATCGAGGTCATACTCCCGGATCACATAATCCGTCGCATCGGAATCCAGCCGCAGATAGCACATGACCATCTCGACATACTGCCGGATCCTGCGGATCTCCTCCTGCAGTTCTGTGCAATCTTCCGGTGAAAGCGTTCCGCCCTGCTGCTGCGCGCTTTGCAAAATCAACTGTGCCGCCGCGATCGGCGTCTTGATCTGATGCGCCCACATGCTGTAATATTCCATCATATCCCGGTAACCGTCCTGCTGCTCCCCGTTCAGCCGCTCCTTTTCTGCAAATTCCATCCGGAGCAGCTCCTGATACTGCGCCTCCAGATCATTTTGCGGCTCCGGCAGGCTATCCAGCGACACCAGAATCTCCCTGCGAAGCGTTTCCAGCTCACGCGCACGCTTTCGAAAGCGCAAAAAATCTTCCAGTAAAAAAACTGCCCCAATGAATCCACTCACGGCCGCCGTATACCCGACTGCCTCCAGCGGAAGCTCATACAGCCGGATGATGCCGGCCGCCGCAATCATCATCAGGAAAAATGCCAGAATGCCACGCCGATGCGTATGCAAGTACGATTTCATCACAATTGTTCTCCCTCTCCATGCTCAAGACTCCCCATTCCGTTTTCCGCCTCTTTCTTGCTCTGTGTCTTCATATCCTTATCGTTCCATTGCTGTGTCTTCTACAATCACATACCCCATTCCTTTGCGTGTCACGATAAAATTCTGCAGACCGATCCCGTCCAGCTTCCTGCGAAGCCTCGTGACATTGACGGTCAGCGTATTTTCATCGACAAAGCAGTCCGTCTCCCAGAGCCGCTGCATTAAAGTATCGCGGCTTACGACCTTGCCCAGATTCTCATATAACGTCTGCAAAATCCGATATTCATTTTTCGTCAGCTCCAGCTTCTCTCCCTGATACATCAGGCTTGCATCTGACGTGTTGAGCACCGCACCCCGGCACTCCAGCACCTGCTCCGTGCTTCCAAAATCATAGGTCCTGCGCAGGATCGCCTGCAGCTTCGCCGTGAGCACGTTCAGATCAAACGGCTTCGCAATAAAATCATCACCGCCCATATTCATTGCCATCACGATATTCATATTGTCGGAAGCCGAGGAGAGAAAAACGATCGGGACGCGCGACACCTTCCGGATCTCGCTGCACCAGTGATATCCATTAAAATAAGGAAGCATCAGATCCAGCAGCACGAGTTGCGGATCAAAAGCTGTAAATTCCGGCAGTACATCTTTAAAATGCTCCACACAGCGCACTTCATAGCCCCACAGGGCGATCTGCCGCTGCATCGTCTCCGCGATCGCGCGGTCATCCTCAATAATCAAAATCCGATACATTTATACCACCAGCTCCATATTTACAATGCCAAGCGATTTTCCAAACTTCACGCCGACCTCACGGATACAGCCACAGTGTTGAAATCCATATTTTTCATGCAGCTTCACACTCGCCCCGTTGCCCTCTGTGATGACCGAGACGATCGTGTGCACATCCTTGCGCGCTTTCGCATAGGATAGGAGCTCCTGCATCAGCTGATCCGCAATGCCGCGCCCGCGATATGCCACATCTACATAAATGGACAGCTCTACGGTAGCGGCATACGCCTCCTTCTCCCGATACGGCGAAAGACTCGCATAGCCGACCGCCCTGCCATCTTCCACCGCAGAGAGCAGGATATGCCGTCCGCCCGGATGCTGATCGAACCACTCCCTGCGCTCTTCTAACGTCTTCGGATGCAGGTCGAACGTCGCCGTGCCATGCTCCACCTCATAATTGTAAATATCCAGCAATGCCGGAAGGTCTGCCTCCTGCGCTTTTCTGATTTCCATGTCGTATCCTCCTGTCTTATCGTACCCAGATTTCTACTCTTGCAATCGATCGAATCTTTTTCTATACGAATCGTCTCTCTTATGTTTGCATCCACGCTGGTATTTCTTTCATTTAACCGCCGCATCAAAAAATGCCTTACTCTCATCCTTTTTTCCAAAAAGTAATTCGTACTGCAGCAGTTCATAATCGCTCAGATCCGCCTGCGTCTTTTCATCCAGTTCCGTCTCGCTTCCGATATAATCACCTTCTGCGTCTATGTAGCCGATGCTGTTCATCACCGGAAGTTCTTTTGAGAGTCCATCCAGGAACGAATAATAGCTGTTCAGCGGTACGCCAGCTGTTTCAAGCAACAACGTTGACAGATAATTCGCGCTGAGCTTTCCGCCCTCTTCTGCATCGATGTCATAATTCGCCCATATCAGATACGGCGTCTCATAGCGGTCCTGGCTCTTTTCCAGCTCCCCGGCCGAAGTGTCCTGATCCGTGATCGCATCCAGAAATTCATTGTTCAGCCGTGGCCAGTGATCGCCGAACATCACGATGACGGTCGGCTCCTCCTCCTGCTCAAAATATTCCACGAGCTTCTGGAATGCCTGATCCGAGACATGCACGGTCGATAAATATTCCTCCACATCCGGATCTGCCGCGCCCCCGGTATAGTGTGGCGGATTCTCACAGCGATAGCCGGTCAGATAGCCTCCGTGGTTCTGGAAGGTGACATTGAAGCAGAAGAAATGCTCCGTAGTCTGCTCCTCCTTCCACTGCTCATAGCGCTTGATGACTTCCTGATAGTTTGCCCAGTCGGAGATCCTTCCATGCTCACACTCGAACTCCTCCACCGATGGCTCTGATAAAAATTCATCAAATCCGAGCAGCGGATACACCGTATCCCGCTTCCAGTTCGAACGGTTCGCAAAGTGGCTCGCGAGTGTAAAATAGCCGTACTGCTTCAGATAGCTCGCCAGCGACGGCGTCTTCTGCTCGATATATGCCTGATACGGAATGCTACCGTTTGGCAGAAACCGCATTGAGCTGCCGGTCAGAAATTCGAACTCTGAGTTCGCCGTCCCACTTCCAAATACTGATACATACAGTTCCCCGCGGATCGTATTTTCCGTCAGGGAATCGATAAACGGTGTCACCGGCTCTGAGGTCTCGATCCCTCCGACACTCGCAAAATCCGTCCACGACTCATTCATGATCGCGATGATATTCGGAAGCTTCTGTTCCTGATCCGCTTCTGCTGCCACATCATCCGCAGCCTCCGTCTCAGCTTCCACCGCGTCCGCCGATACCATCACCGCATCCGCCGATCCGCTCACTGCATGTTCCGTCTCCTCCAGCTCTGCCATCAGATTCTGCACCGCCTGCTCAGAATAGTGCTCCGGCTTCTGTACGACCTGGAACTTCTGATAAATATAGCTGCTCAGGAAATATCCGTTCTCCTGATAAGACTTTGGCAGATTCCAGAAAAAGCTTCCATCCTTCTCCGTCTTCATCAGTGGCAACGAATTCAGATACACCACGCCGAGTACCGAAAGGGCTACGAGCACGCCAGATACGGCACCACGCAGACGCAGGCTGTATTTCGTAAACCGGATCTTACTCTCCAGTAAAAAGACACTGAGCATGAGCAGCACCGCCGCGATCATCTCCGGTGTAATATCAAATGCATACGCATCGCTCACATCTGCCGCTGTCCCGATGCTCAACACATCGGTGAGCACGATCGGAAGCCCCCGGAACTCAAGCACATAATACTCCGCAATGCCAAGCACACAGCAGATAACGGTCCCAAGCTTCAGCAGCACACCGCCGCGCCAGATCACGAGTGACAGTGCGACATAGCCGATCATGCAAAGCAGAACATTCAGTGCAAAATTCCGAAATCCCAGAAGTTCAAACGATGTCCCGACGACAAATTCCAGCAAAAACACGCCAAGTACCGCATGTGCCGCCATGAAAAGGGGCAGCAGCCGTGTATGCCACACCGGAAGGAGCGGATACAGCAGCAGATACAGCAGCATGAGCAGCGTCACACCCACACAGATCCACCATGCCGCACACTGCGTATAATGCGACTGATAGACAAACAGCCCGTAGATTTTAAACGGCTGCTTCACTCCATTGACAGAAAAATCGCCCAGCTCCTTCTTCGTCAGGCATTTCGCCGTCTGGATCACCGGGTACGAATCGGTAATTCCCTGAAACGTAATCGTATAGGAATACTGCTCCCCTTTTTTCACCCGCGTATAGATCCCGATGCCCTGTGCACCCTGATCAATCATCGTATTGCAAGGCAATTCCCGCACGGCGATCTCTTTTCCACTGGCATCCCGCACCGTCACGATCATACTTCCGGTCTGTCCATGTCCGTCAACCCCGATATAGATCAGATCCAGAATGCCATCCTGCGCATAAAACACCTGAGTCAGCTCTGTATCTGCATCCAGTTCCAGATTTTCCATTGGCCCGTTCGTCAGATCCCAGCCAATCGAAGTCTCGGTCTCCTCCCCTTTAAAATTCTGCCTGCGAATACCGGTCACAAACATACACACCAGACAAAACAGGGCGAGCACCACCCGCTGGCGATTCCAGTTGCTCTTTTTCCATCGTATACTCATTGCATTTCCTCTTTACTTTCCAGACCTGCACCGCGCGTTCGCATACGGATATCCGGATGCCTGACAAAACATCCTGCCGTACGCAAGGCTATGGTACACGGTTCTGCAAGCAAAAAAAGGCACGCCGGTCTTTTCATAAAATGCGCACCTTCTATTTTATGCTCTGCAGATCTGTTTTTTCTTAAGTTTTCCTTATTATTTTACATGAATTTACAAAATCCGCAAGTAGTTTCTCCTGTTTTTTACATAAAGTAAAAGAACAGGCACAGCACCTGTCAGAGCTTTCCACTCCTTCGGATACCATGCCTGTTCGCAGTTTCTACTATATATAGGGTCTGTTACCGTTCTTATTTTCCGGAAAAATATTTCGCCTTGATGACCTCGACCGGCATATCCTCTCCGGTCCAGAGCTTGAAGGATGCAGCTCCCTGATAGAGCAGCATGTACATGCCATTGCCGGTGCGGCAGCCCGCTTCCTTTGCCTCGCGCAAAAGCCGTGTCTCCTGCGGATTGTAGATCACATCAAATACGAAGAGATCCTTGTGGAACATGCTCGTGTCGGTGATGATCGTGCGGTCTACGTTCGGAGCCATGCCGACGGAAGTACCATTGACAAGGATTGCGCTCTCTTTGATGGAGGCACGCAGCAGCTCCGGATCCGAGTAATCATGTAAGGTCACTTTGCAGCTCGTGCGCTCGTTCAGCTTCGCCACGATCTCTTCTGCCCGCGGGAAAAACGCATCTCTGACATTGAATACATTGATCTCTGCCACGCCATCCAGCGCTGCCTGTACGAGAATCGCCGTCGCCGCACCGCCTGCTCCGAGCAGTGTCATCTTCTTGCCGATGATGTCCACGCCATTCTCTGCGACTGCTTTCATAAAGCCGACACCATCTGTCGTGTAGGCCGTGAGCACGCCGTTGTCATTCACGATCGTATTGCAGGCTCCGGAAATCTCAGATGCCGGGGAGACTTTGTCTGCCAGCTTGCACATAATGTTTTTACCCGGCATTGTGATGTTCCAGCCACGTGCACCCATCGTCCGTAATCCCTCAACGGCCTGCGGCATCTTCTCCTCCGGCACGTCAAATGCAAGATATGTATAATCAAGTCCCAGCTGGTCACATGCCTCATTGTGCATTTCCGGTGAAACGCTGTGTGCAACCGGGCTTCCGAGTAAACATAACAATCCTGTGTGTCCTGTAATGTGTTTTGACATAATCTCCACTTTCCTCTCTGATTCTTTGCCTCCGGCAAAGCGGATATTCGCAATCCGCTTCGCTACTTGCTCATAACCGAGGCTGCTTTGCATCCTCGGTTAAGCAATGTTGTGTTTAGATTGTATTATACATGAAACGATTCCATAACGCAACCTCGGAATTTGATTCTACAAAGTTCCTTCTATATTAACTGCGTCAGGACAATACACAACCCGGTTGATTTTGGCCAAATAGTCTGTCTGTAATCAATGGTCAGGCATCGTTCTGAAAATATTCACGTAAATAAGAATGAATGATAATACTAATAAATACAGCTCCCGGCATCCATTCACCAGAAGCTGCATTCGTTAAAAATTATAAGCAGTGGTATAAATTATGTGAATCGTCTGTTACGAAACGCAATCAGATCCCCAGCTTCTCCTTCATATAATCCACCGGTGTATCTTTGCCTGTGTAGAGCTTGATCGCGATCAGTGCCTGGAAGAGCATCATGCTCATTCCGTTGTAGACGCGCTCGCAGCCTGCTTCTTTCGCCTGCTTCATCATGACAGTCTCGCGCGGCGCGTACACCGTATCCGTCACGATCAGATCCTTGCGGAAGTAGGACGGATCCGGGATGTTGGTAAGATCCTCGAGCGGATGCATGCCGACGCCGGTCGCATCACAGAAGATATCTGCCTCCCACATTTTTTCTTTCAAAAGCGCCAGATCCGCCAGATCGTGCATATACGCCTTGCAGTTTGTATTCTGGTTGATCGTCTCTACGATCTCCTCGCCTCTTGCGTAGAACTTATCCTTGATGTTGAAGATATCGAGCTGTGCAATGCCGTCGAGTGCTCCGCGCACAGCGATCGCGGTCGCAGCTCCGCCGGTACCGATCAGTACCATCTTCATTCCCTTAAAATCGATTCCCTCTTCCTTGATGCCCTGCCAGTAGCCCATGCCATCGGTATTGTAGCCTTTGAGCTTCCCGGTGACATTGCCGTTCTCATCGCGGAGATTTACGACGGTATTGATCGCGCCGCAGAGCTTTGCCGCCTCATCGACCTCATCGAGGTACTGATGTACGACGGTCTTGTTCGGCATGGAGATGTTCGATCCGAGCATCTTCAATGCACGGATGCTCTCAACCGCTTCCTTTAAGGTGCTGTTGTCGACCTCAAATGCGAGCTGAATGACATCGTCTCCATTTTTATCGTAAGCAAGGTTGTGGGTCGTCGGTGACTGTGTATGGCGAATCGGGTACGCCATTAATCCAACCAGTTCGGTATGTCCTGTAATATTCGGCATGATTTTATCCTCCTAAATTCTTCTTTCTTACTCCAGCGGTTCCAGATCCAGAAAGCCTCTCGCATCGAGCACATTCAGAATCGCACGGCCGTCCATCGTCCCCTCCATGATACGACGGGCACGCACAGAGTCTCCGATCGGGTATACAAACGTATCGGTATCCTGGAACGCTTCCTCCAGCTGCGGCAATATCGGGTTGTTCGAGCGCATGCCAAGGCAGTTAAAGCCAAGGTCAAACTTCAGATCCCGGATCTCGCCATCCGGCAGCTTCACGGTAAATGCATCTGCCTTTACTTCCTGCAATGCGGTGTTCACATATTCCTTCACGCCGTACTTGTCATGCGTCTCGCGCATGGAGCACTTCGTGATCGGGTCTGCCAGCATACCGATCTGCGGGAGCATATCAATGATCGTACACTTCGCACCGCGCGGTGCAAAATACTCAATGACATCCAGTCCGACGGAACCGCCGCCGACCACGACGACTTCCTTCCCCTTGCAGAAGTCATCCGGATACTTGCCTGCGTTCAGATTGTTGATCATGTCAAAGATCGTCGCCACATTGCCCGCTGCGATATGTTCCTTCAGTCCCGGGATCGGCGGTACAAGCGGCACGGATCCGGTCGCATTTACGACGATATCCGGCTTGAACTGCTTCACCATATCGACCGTCGCCTCGGTATTCAGGAAAATGTAAAGGTTGTGCAGGCGGGAGGCACGCGCCTCCAGATATTTCGGGAAATCTTTCATACGGGTCTTGCTCGGAAGATCGGAGATAAAGGTGGACAGTCCGCCTAAATGGTCCTTTTTCTCGAGCAGGAATACATTACAGCCGACCTCCGCTGCCGTACAGGCTGCTTCGAGTCCTGCCGTACCGCCGCCAACGACCACGACGTTGCAGCCCTTCTTTACCTTCATATTTTTATAAATATCACCTTCCGGTACCGCCGGGTTCACCGTACAGCGGATCGGGCGGTTGACACCGATCCGGTTGCCGGCGCAGCCGACGTTGCAGGAGATACATTTGCGGAGCAGATCCTCCTCACCACTCTGCACCTTCTTTACCCAGTTCGGCTCTGCGATCAGCCCACGTCCCATGCCGACGATATCGACATCACCACTCTCCAGGATCTTCTCGACGATCTCCGGATCACGGTAGTTACCGGCGTTGATGACCGGCTTGCCGAATTTATCCTTGACCGCTCTCGCCATATAGGATCTCCAGCCATCCGGCAGATAGTTCGAATCGATCTGATACTGCAGTGACGGATTCAGTCCACAGGATACGTCATACATATCGACGAACTCATCCAGATACTGCAGATACTCCAGTGTATCCTCCAGCGTATTTCCGCCCGGTACACGCTCCTCCGCAGAGATACGGATGATGATCGGGAACCGCGGGCCTACATTTTTCCGTACTTCTTCGAGTACCATGCGCGGAAAGCGGAGACGGTTCTCCACGGAACCGCCAAATTCATCAGTCCGCTTATTGTAATACGGAGAGATGAACTGGCTCATCAGATAGGAATGTCCACAGTGGATCTCCACCGCGTCAAAGCCAATCGTCTGCACGCGCTTCGCTGCCTCACCGTACTTTTTCACGGTCGTAAGGATCTCTTCCTTCGTCATCGGGCGCGGGATCTCTCCGCCTGCCTTTGTCGGGATGTTGGAAGAAGATACGGTCTCCATACCGGTACGCGCAGAGGACGCGGACGCGCCTGCGTGGTTGATCTGGATCGCGACGGTCGCGCCGTTCTTGTGCAGGTTCTCGACCAGCTGGTAGTAGCGCGGCATGAAGCTGTCATGGTCGATCCGGATCTGGCTCGTGCCATTGGAGCCGACCGGGTACTCGACATTCGCATTTTCCAGAATAATCAGTCCCGTGCCGCCCTTGGCGCGCAACGAATAGTAATTCATGTGGCGGTTGCTCATTTCACCGCTCGTCTCACCATAGTTGGTGCCCATCGGAGTCATCGCAATGCGGTTCCGGATGGTCGTTCTCTTGACTGTGATTGGCTCAAAAATCTTCGGATATTTGTTTTTCATAAATATTCTCCTTACGTTTGATGCATGAGCGACATCCTCTTGTTTGTGACATTTTTATCATACATCTTTGTAAGAAAAATGAACAATATCTTTCAGGTAAAGTTTTAATACGTTCTCGCTATCAGTTTTCGTCTCCGCCTGTTCTTTCATATAAGTAATAAAACGGTCGACGGCAGGCAGCCGGTAGCGGTCCTTCATCCAGAACATGAAAATCTGATGGAACAGCTCTATATCCTGAAGCGGATGAATGCTCACTCCGACCGTCTCATCTAAAATATCGGTCCGCGGAATAAACGCAATCCCGAAATTTTCCCGCACGAGCGCCACGATCGAGTACTCATCCGGGCATTCCATAATAATGTTCGGCGACAGATTCTGATTCTGATAAAAATACCGCGTGTGGGTACCAAGCCACGACGCCTTCTCATAGCCGATGATTGGATACTGCTCCAGCACGGTCAGTGGCAGCCGGTCCATCCCCGCCAGCGGGTGCTCCCTTGGCGTGATAATCACCATCTCCTGATTGACGACCGGGAAAAATTCCATATCGTCCCGGTCCAGACATCCGCCAAAGCCGACATCCAGCTCTCCGGATTTGACCTTTTCCGCGATCGCCACCGTATGGTTCTGCAAAAAACCAAAAACGACCTTCTGATTTTCTTCCCGGTTCAAAAATTCTTTGACCATATGCGGGATGTAATGCCCTGCCAGCGGAAACACATAGCCGATATCGATCTGTCCGCCATCGGAAGCGAGCTCCCGCATCTTGTCCGTCGCAATCTTACAGTCCTCGATAATCCGCTCCGCATATTCCAGAAAAAGCTTCCCCGCCTTTGTGAGATTCACGCCCCTGCCCTTTTTTTCAAACAGTGCCACACCAAGCTCGCTCTCAAGCGAAGCCATCGAGCGGCTCAGAGACGGCTGGGAGACATAGAGCTCCTCCGCCGCGTAATGATAATTTTCCAGTCTTGCGACCTTCTGAAAATATAAAATCTGATTCAATGTCATCCCGGTTCTTCCTTTCTGTTCCGTTCTTCTTTTATCCGGAATGTCCGCATTCATTCCTTCCCGGCTGCAAGACATCCTCCGTCCGCATACCAGTCATTTGTACTATTGTACCATAGAATACCGCCACGGTCAAAAGCCCGTCCCCCCATTAATACATCCAGTGTATTAGTTTTCTACGCGAAAAGTATTAGACTCTTTTGCAAACTATTGTTAAAATCAGATCAAACGTTGCGTTATTTTTTTAACAAAACCTGGAACTGGCACGCCTCCTGTTTGTGACGAGACCGGAACGACCGTTCCTATCCAGATTCATCTTGATCTATTATCTATCATTTACCCGCAAAGGAGAAAACCATGAACAAGAAATATCTGCCAAGTGCGCTGATTCTGTACTTGAACTACTTCATCCACGGCGTTGGCTGCTCCATCTTAGGGCAGGCCGTGATCAAAGAAGCACTCGCCGCTTCCTGGGGCGTGGAGACGATGGCCATCACCGCGATCGCCGCAGCGCTCGGACTCGGACGTCTCATCGCCCTTCCGTTCGCCGGACCACTCTCAGACAAGCTGGGACGCCGCATTTCCACTGCCATCGGAAGTGCCTCCTACGCGATCTACCTGATCGGCCTCGCCTTCGCATTCAATGCCGGCACAAACGGCGGCTACACGATCGCCTACATCTGTGCGATCCTCGGCGGTATCGCCAATTCTTTCCTCGATACCGGTATCTATCCGGCCGTCGGTGAGATCCTCTACAAGGCTCCGGGCGTGGCTACGATGGGCATCAAATTCTTCATCGCAATTGCCCAGATGCTCCTGCCGTTCGTACTCGGTGCAACGGTCGCAACAAACGCTGCCGGACTGACCTCCTACAACCGTCTGTTTATCGGCTGCGGTATTTTATACCTCGTGCTCTTTGTCCTTGTCTTCCTCTTCCCGCTTCCGGATTCTGACCAGAAGGCTGCCGGCAAAAAGGAAGGGCTGATCGCGAGTCTGAAGCACACCCATTTCTCGTTTGAGTCGATCGCAATGATCCTCATCGGCTTTACCTGCACCGGTACGTTCCAGCTCTGGCTGAACTGTGCGCAGAATTTTGCCAAAGAAAATGTCGGCTGGGCGGATCCGTCCATCATGCAGACCTGGTATTCTGCCGGAACCCTGATTGCACTTGTCGTGACGGCGCTGCTCACAAGAAAGATCAAGGATGTACGCTTCATCGTCATCTATCCGGTGATCTGCCTTGTCACTCTGATCGTCGTGCTCAGTGGACAGAGCCAGCCTCTGATGATCGCAGGCGCTTTCATCATCGGATGGGCCGGCGCCGGCGGACTGCTCCAGATCGCTACTTCGGTCTGCAACATGCTCTTCCCGAAGATCAAGGGTACCGTCACGGCTCTCGTCATGATCGCATCCTCGCTGTGCAACTACACGATCCTGACCGCAGCCTCCAAGATGGCTCCGTCTCAGGTCATGCTCATGAATATCGTGCTCACAGCGGTCGGCGTCGTGCTCGGTCTCTTTGTAAATCTTCGTTACAAAAAGATGGTGGAGCTTGCAAACAAATAAACCTTATGTCATAATGTCCATATCATTTCATCTCTGCCCGTGCTTCTTCCCCGAAGCCGGGCAGAACATCCATATCAGGCAGATCATCAATAGCTGCTTTGCTATTTCACTCAGAAAAGGAGAATCATCATGAATACTATCAAAGTCAGAGAGATTGAAATCGGTGCCGGAGCACCAAAGATCATCGTGCCGATCGTCGGCGTCACAAAAGAAGATATTCTGAACGAGGCCAAAACGTTCGATTCCATCCCGGTCGATGTCGTCGAGTGGCGGGTGGACTGGTTTGAACACGTATTTGAATTTGACAAGGTAGAGGACGTGCTCAAAGAGCTGCGCGCCGTGCTCGGCAACATTCCGCTTCTGATGACCTTCCGCACGAAAAAAGAAGGCGGCGAAAAAGCGATCGACCCGAACGCTTATGCAGAGCTGAACCTGCGCGCGGCAAAGACCGGCTATGTCGATTTCATTGACGTGGAAATCTTCACCGGCGACGATGTGGTAAAGGAAATCATCGACGGTGCACACGCAGCCGGCGTAAGAGTCATCGCCTCCAACCATGATTTCTTCCAGACACCTGCCAAGTCTGACATCATCTACCGCCTGCGCAAGATGCAGGACATGGGCGCAGATATCCCGAAGATCGCCGTAATGCCGCAGAGCAAACGCGACGTGCTCACCCTGCTTGCAGCGACCGAGGAAATGGTCACGGACTACGCAGACCGTCCGATCATCACGATGTCCATGGCCGGCACCGGCGTCATCAGCCGTCTGTGCGGCGAAGTATTTGGCTCCTCGATGACCTTTGGTGCCGCGAAAAAGGCATCCGCACCGGGTCAGATGGGTGTCAACGATCTGAACACCGTGCTCGATTTGCTGCATAACGCAATGTAAGGAGTCTCCTATGAAAAAAGTGTTGCACTGGCTGGACGAAAACCTGGAAGAGTTCCTGCTCGTCGTATTTCTGATCGCCATGACGCTGATCATGGGCATTCAGGTACTCTCCCGCTATGTTTTCGGGCAGTCGCTTTCCTGGTCAGAGGAAATCACCCGGTATCTGTTCATCTGGAGCGGCTTTTTGAGCGTCAGCTACTGCAGTAAAAAATGCCTCTCCATCAAAATCGAGCAGTTTGTCGCGGTCTTTCCACGCAGAGGAAGAGCCATCTTCAAAGTCGTGAACCACACGTTTGAGCTGCTCTTTTTCCTCTACATGATCCCATTTGCAGCATCCTATCTGCTGTCCGCCATAAAAAGTGGACAGCTCTCTCCTGCCTGCCACCTTCCGATGTATTATGTGCAGGCGGCTCCGCTTGTCTCTTTTATCCTCGTTGCCTTCCGCGTACTGCAGCGCTGGATCATCGAGTTCCGGGTCGCACGGGGCGAGCAGGTCTTTGACCCGGCCCATCCGGAGCGCAATACCCCGGAATCTTTCATTGAAGCCAATGCCGACCGTTCTGCGGACGCCGGCATTGACAACCGGATCCAGACGATCACAAATGCAACGGAGGAGGAACCGTAATGCCAGCTGTCTTATTATTTCTGATTTTTGTCATTTTACTGGTCATTGCCATTCCGGTATCGATCACACTTGGGATCACCTCTGTGCTCCCGTCGATCTTCGACCCGTCCTTTACGGTCGGTGCCAAATATCTGATCCGCGCGATGTTCGGCGGGTTGGACTCTTTCCCGCTGCTCGCGGTGCCGATGTTTGTCCTCTCCGGCATCCTCATGGCAAAAGGCGGTATCTCCAAGAAGCTGTTCGATGTCTTTGCCTATTTTCTCGGAACATTCACGGCCGGCATACCATGTGCCGTCATCGTCACCTGCCTGTTCTACGGCGCGATCTCCGGATCCGCCCCGGCTACGGTCGCTGCCGTCGGCAGTATGACGATCCCGATCCTCTCCGGGCTTGGATACGATCTGACCTTCTCCACCGCAATTGTCGCAGTCGCCGGCGGACTCGGCGTCATCATCCCGCCGAGCATCCCGTTCATCATGTACGGTATGGCGAGCGGCGCCTCGGTCAGTGACCTGTTCCTCGCAGGTATTATTCCGGGCCTGATGATCGGAGCACTGCTCATGCTCTATGCGATCTGCTACTGCAAGCGGCACGGCGAAGATCAAGAGCGGATTCAGGCAGAGATCCAGATCCTGCACGACAAAGGACTGCTCCGGGTATTAAAGGAGAGCTTCTTCGCCCTCTTAAGCCCGGTCATCATCCTTGGCTGCATCTACAGCGGCGTGGCCTCCCCGACCGAAGCCGCCGTGATCTCGGTATTCTACGCACTGATCATCAGCCTGTTCGTCTATCGCAGCATCCATCCAAAAGATATCTGGGGCATTTTCGTGGAAGCGATCCGCACCTACACGCCGATCCTGTTCATCCTGGCCACGTCCACGGCATTTTCCAGAGTGCTCACACTGATGCAGATTCCCCAGACCGTGAGCACGTTCATTCTGGAACATTTTCACAGCCCGGTATCGATCCTGCTCGTGCTCAACTGCTTTTTGCTGATCGTCGGCATGGTGATGGACACGACTCCGGCGATCTTGATCCTGACACCGATCCTGCTTCCGATCGTAGAAGCCATCGGTATGAACCCGGTGCAGTTCGGTGTGATCATGGTCGTGAACCTTGCGATCGGCTTTGTCACACCACCGATCGGCGTCAACCTCTTTGTCGCAAGCTCGCTGACCGATGTGCCGGTCATGGAGATCGCAAAAAAAGCAATGCCGATGATTTTCTTTTTTCTCATCGCACTGCTGCTCATCACGTTCGTACCGGCGATTTCGCTCGGATTGCTGTAGGGAGGTTTTTGATATGAAAAATTTACATCGTTCTTTCCTGCTTCCGGTCCTTGGTGCGGCGCTGCTGCTCACCGGCTGCAGCTCTTCTGGCGAGAGCACGCAGCGCTATTCGTGGCCACTCGCGACCGCCAGCCCGGAAGATACGGTCACACAAATATTTGCCGAAAAATTTGCCGCGGAAGTCTCCTCGTTAAGCGATGGCCGCATGAAAATTCAGGTATACGCGAACTCCACCTTAGGCGGGGACCGCGACCTGCTGGAGACCTGCGCAGACGGGGATATCCCGTTTGTCGTACAGAATACGGCTCCTCAGGTATCGTTTATGAGCGATCTGGC
The DNA here is from genome assembly GCA_029006155.1 of Lachnospiraceae bacterium. Taxonomy (GTDB): domain Bacteria; phylum Bacillota; class Clostridia; order Lachnospirales; family Lachnospiraceae; genus Choladousia. The sequence goes on along the minus strand of JAQXGF010000003.1, from coordinate 14,518 downwards.
AGTCTTTGACCTGCCCTGCGTCTTTGACACGTTGGACGACTGCCGTGCGACGATCGACGATCCGGACTTTTATCGCCTGATCAGTGATGTCTACACGGACGGCGGCTATCATCTGCTCGGCATGGCCGATCAGGGCTTCCGTGTCATGAGCACAAACAAGCCGGTCACGTCTCTGACAGACTTCCGGGGACAGAAGATCCGTACCATGGAGAACAGCTACCACCTCGCCTTCTGGAAGGCACTCGGCGCGAATCCGACGCCGATGACATTCAGTGAAGTCTACATCGGGCTGCAGCAGCACACAATCGATGCGCAGGAAAATCCATACGAGGTCATCGTCTCGAACCGCCTCTATGAGCAGCAGGACTACATCGTAGAGACCAACCATCTGCCGCACCTCATCTCCCTGATCGTCAATGATACTTTCTTCGCGGATCTTCCAGAAGAAGATCAGGAAATTCTCACCGAGGCCGCCAATATCGCGACCGCTTATGCCCGCGAGCAGTCCGATGCCCGCATCGCTGACCGGATCGCGACCATCAAGGCAAGCGGCACCGAGATCCTTTCGCTCTCAGAGGAGACGCGCGACGAGCTCCGGTCCGCGGCACAGCCGGTCTATACCGTGATCCAGAACGCGATTGATGCGGATATTTATGCTTCATACACAAAGAATCTGACGACGTCGGAGTAAACGAGTTTTACTGCTTACCGGTGGGATTCCTTTTATCCACCTGGCGCCATTTCTTTTACACCGTTATCCACAAAAACCTCCGGACTATCACCACTTTACACATGTAAGGTCGTGATATCCGGAGGTTTTCTTTTTGTTCTTAATATCTTTTGCTGCGTGGATCTGTTTCACAGTGACCGTTTGGGAAACTATTTTGGAAACTATATAAAACGATTAATGCTTCGTCGCCTCATCCAGCGCTCTGAGCCGGTGTACCAGCTCCTCACAGATCTCGAGCTTGTCCTTTCCATCGGTCTCGATCACGATGTCGGCCGCCGCCTCGTATTTCTCACGGCGCTTTTCCATGAGTCCTGCAATGTAATCGACATTCTTATTTCCCTCGAGCAGCGGACGGTCGTGGTTGTCCTTGACACGGTTCAGGATCGTCTCCGGCTTTGCGGTCAGCAATACGACGCGTCCGTTTTTCTTCATCTCGACAACGTTGCGTTCCCGCATCGGCACGCCACCGCCACAGGAGATGACTACATTTTTCCGCGACTGCATCTCGATCAGAAGCTTTGTCTCCAGATCCCGGAAATATTCCTCACCATACGTCTCGAAAATATCGGAAATCGACATCTCCTCGCGCTCTGCGATGATCTGATCCATCTCGATCACTTCCATCGCAAATACCGTGCGGAGGAAGTCTGAGATCGTCGATTTTCCTGCTCCCATAAAGCCGATCAGGACGATATTGTAGTCAAACAGCTTCCGCGCCTGGATCTTCTTACTGTTTCTCGTGATCTCCTCGAATACGGCCGCCACCTCATCTTCGTGCCGCTTGCCTTCCATACGCTTTGCGAGCCACTCGCGCTGCTTCGCCTCCTGCTCCGGCTGCAGAATCGGCACATCATTCTGCTCCTTATAGACCATGATATCTTCGACAATCCGGTTACGCATCAGCAGCGCATCCAGAAGGATTTCATCACACTGACCAAGGCTCTCTCTGAGTATTTCTAACTGATTCATATGATTATTTCCTCTTTTCTGCCCTTCTCGAAATCCAGTGAATGGTTACACTCCTATGGGCTGTTTTTTACAAGTATGCCTATTATAACAGCTATTTACCACTTTAACAATATAAAGTGAGAAAATTTTTAAAAACTGCCGCTCTCAGACTCTTTGATCCAAAAGTGGCAGTTTTTTTCTTAAGCTCTGTCTTTCTCTGCGGTCCGTGCGAAGAAGTTTGCCAGAATTGCACCGGATACGTTATGCCATACACTGAATACCGCTCCCGGAATGGTCGCCAGCGGATACTGAGCGAAATGGGTCGCCGCCAGAGACGTCGCCAGTCCGGAGTTCTGCATGCCGACCTCGATCGAGATCGCACGGCATTTTGTGGAATCCAGCTTCAGTGCCTTGCCGATGCCATAGCCAACGGTGTAGCCAAGCACGTTATGCAGGATTACGACGCCGATGATCAGCAGGCCGGAGGTCATCAGCTTTGCAGAGTTTGCAGATACGACCGCTGCGACAATCGCGACAATCGCGGTCGTGGAGATCAGCGGCAGTACCTCAACGACTTTCTCGGTAAATGCCTTAAAGAAATGATTGATGACAAAACCAAGTACGATCGGAACGATGACGACCTTTACGATCGAAAGGAACATACTGACCATATTGACATTGACGGTCTCACCGGCATACAGATACGTAAGCAGCGGGGTAAGGAACGGAGCGAGCACGGTAGATACGGCGGTCATTCCAACAGACAGTGCCACATCCCCTTTTGAAAGGTACGTCATGACGTTGGAAGAAGTACCACCCGGGCAGGTACCGACGAGGATGACACCGATCGCCAGTTCCTCCGGCAGGTGGAACAGCTTTGTAAGGCCAAAGGCCAGGAGCGGCATCACGGTAAACTGTGCGATGCAGCCGATCACGACATCTTTCGGACGGCTGAATACGACTTTGAAGTCACTCGGCTTCAGAGTCAGACCCATACCAAACATGACGATTCCAAGCAGGGTGTTGACGTAGCTTGTCTTGATAAAGCTGACGGTATTCGGTGCAAACAATGCAAGCGCAGCAACTGCAATGACAATCACTGCCATGTACTTGCTGACAAAATTCGTAACCTTCTTTAATACTTCCATAATTCTCTCCTCGTAGATCCGTCATTCGTGTATGATACGAATAACTGTATTTCCAAGTGATTTCACCGGCGAACCCTCATATCGGGTGATCTCATCGGATACGGATCAGAAAATCAGGGATGCTATCGCGAATCGCATCGAATCCTTTCGACACATATCTGCCGCAGAGTCATCATTTTCTGAAAGGTCAAGCGGATATTCGCAATCCGCTTCGCTACTTGTAGGATCATAAGGAATCCTCCCGCAAGCGGGTCCCTCCTTATGATATGTCATAACCGAACAGCTGCTTCGCAGCTTATCAGGAGTGGCTTACACCACTCCTGATACAAGCAAGTCCCAACCCACTGCTTATTGCTTCGCGCAATTGAAGCAGGGGACTTGCTTGATTCGATTAAAAAAGCCTCTGTCTCTACATAAGAGACAAAGGCTAAACCTCTGCGGTACCACTCTTCTTGCCGTATAGACGGCCACTCTACTCCACATCTGATCAATGGGAAACAGGATAACGACTGTTACTCGTCCAGACTTACGCGGATGCCTTTCAGTCCGGAGGCTCAGAGGTGATTTTCACTGAAGCTTCATCGCTGCGCTTCCACCATCCGCAGCTCTCTGTGGAATTCCCTTCAACTACTCTTCCTCGTCATTGCGAAATACTTAGATTGGCATCATAATAGCGCTGTCGTTTTGAAATGTCAAGCCCTACGTTTGTCTTTTTTCCGGTACAATCTTACAGCTCATAGCTCTCCAGATCCTCCGGCACGTGCACCTCACCGTGAAACTGCTGGCGCGCCTCCGCCGTATAGAGCGCCTTGCGCCGCGCCAGATTCTTATCCTCGGTATGATACAGCAGCAGGTGCTTTACGCCCAGCTGCTCAGCCAGAAGTGCCGCGTCCTTTGCAGTCGAGTGGTGCTTCTCATACGGATGAAAGACATCCGCCTGATCATACAGGCAGAATGCTTCATGCAGCAGCCATTCACTGTCCTTCGCATACGGATACTCCGCCTCATTGTACGGCTCGTCGCCACAGCAGGTCAGACGCCGCCCCGACGCGAACTCCATCGTAAAGCCAAACTGCTTCGCCTTCGTCGAATGAATATCAAAAAAGGTCACCGGATGTCCGAGGATCTGCGTCGACTCGCCATCCTCCACGATGATCAGACGCAGACAGGTCTCCGCCTGAAAGGCCGCCTCATCCCCCGCCTTCCGCTCCGGTAAGGTCTGTATCCGGATATAGTCCGCCTGATTTTTCTGAAGCAGGGTCGCCGCAAGGCTCTGCAGGATCTCTGCGACCTCTCGGTGCGCATAAATCCGCGCCTCGCCGCTGCAGCCGCCCCGCTTCATATTCTGGCAGAAAATCCGCATCATCCAGACAATGCCGAGAATGTGATCGATATGCTTATGTGTCACAAAGATGTCCCGCGTCTGCTTCCAGTCGATCCCGGCCTCACGCAGACGTACAAGAATCGTGTTGCCGCCTCCGGCATCCACGAGAAAACATCTGCCATCTTCTTCGAGTGCAAAGCAGGTATTATAACAGTTTGTCACCATTGCATTTCCAGTTCCCAGCATGGTAAGTCGCATTATGCCATCCTCTTTTCTCTCAAACTTCTACACATTCTCATTCATCTTTGCCAGCTTCGCTGCCTGATCGGCTGCGATACAGCTGTCGATGATCTCCTGCAAATCGCCGTCCAGAATCTTATCCAGCTTGTACAGGGTCAGGTTGATCCGGTGGTCGGTCACACGGCCCTGCGGAAAATTGTAAGTGCGGATCTTCTCGGAACGGTCTCCCGTGCCGACCTGGCTTCTTCTCGCCTCGGCCTCGGCGTCGTGTGCTTTCTGCATTTCCAGATCGTACAGCTTTGCACGCAGTACCTTCAACGCCTTGTCCTTATTCTTCAACTGGGACTTCTCATCCTGACAGGAGATGACGATTCCGGTCGGGATATGGGTCAGACGTACGGCGGAGTCCGTCGTATTGACACACTGTCCACCATTTCCAGATGCACGGAACACATCGAATTTACAGTCGTTCATATCGATCTGGACATCCACGTCCTCCGCCTCCGGCATGATCGCTACCGTGATCGTAGACGTATGGATCCGTCCGCCGGACTCGGTCTCCGGCACGCGCTGTACGCGGTGCACACCGGACTCATACTTCAGCTTGGAATACGCGCCCTGTCCGGTGATCATGAAGCTGACATACTTCATACCACCGATCCCGATCTCCTCGACATCCATCGTCTCGACGCGCCAGCGCTGGCTCTCGGCATAGTGTACATACATCCGGTATACTTCGGCTGCAAACAGCGCTGCCTCGTCTCCGCCAGCACCCGCACGGATCTCGACGATGACGTTCTTGTCGTCATTCGGATCCTTCGGCAGCAGCAGAATCATCAGCTTCTGTTCGAGCTCCTCGACACGGCGGCGCGCATCTGCGAGCTCCTCTTTGAGCATCTCGCGCATCTCCTCGTCAGACTCCTCCTCCAGCATGGAGAGGCTCTCCTCGATCGTCTGCTTGCAGCTCTTATATTCCTTATAGGCATCCACGATCGGCTGAAGGCTGCTCTGCTCCTTCATTAGCTTCTGAAACCGCTGCGGATCCCCGATCACAGACGGGTCATTGAGCATGTTCAGAAGCTCGTCGAACCGTATCAGCAAATCTTCTAATTTATCAAACATGTAATTCCTCCTGCTTTCTCTTTCCTCTCACGACCCGGTCCAGTCCGGCCAGATCCCTGATCACTTCTATCTCTTCATAATCCTGCGCCTGCATGAGCATGCTCACATCCTTTGCCTGATCGTACCCGATCTCAAAGAGCAGATGCCCGCCCGGCTTCAGATAATCGCCTGCATTCCGGATGATCTCCCGGTAAAAATACAGCCCGTCCTCTTTTCCATCTAACGCCTGATATGGCTCATGCGCCCGCACTTCCTCAGAGAGCGTATGGATCACCTCTGTACGGATATAGGGCGGATTCGACACGATACAGTCATACCGCGTTCGCCCGGCGACTGCCTCGAACAGATCTCCCTGAAAAAAGGCCACCTCTGCCCCAAGCGTTTCCGCATTTTCCTTTGCGACCGCAAGTGCTTCCGCCGAGAGATCGGCGGCATCCACGCTAAGCCCTGCACAGAGCTTCCACAAACTGACCGCAATGCAGCCGGATCCCGTACACAGATCCAGCACATGATCGCCTGCTTTTACCACCTTTAGCGCCTCTTCTACCAGGATCTCCGTATCCTGCCGCGGCACGAGCACGTGCGCATTGACGTGAAACGGGAATCCCATGAACTCCTGCTCCCCGGTCAGATGCTGCAGCGGAATATGCGCGGCCCGCCGCATGAGCAGCGTTTCATACACATCCAGCGCTGCCTGATCCATGCGCGCCCGGCGCTCCGCGAGAAACATCGCCCGGCTGATATGTGTCACATAGGAAAACAGCAGCCATGCATCGTTGTCCGCATCCTCGATCTGATGCGCTGCAAGATACTGTGCGGCGCATCGCACTGCCTCTCCGCTGCTGATCTCCCGGTTTGCAAACACCGCATCCTTTCCTGCCATATGCTTCACGCCCTCGATGCCGTCTCAGCCGCTCCGTCTGCGTTCTGATCCGCATCCTCTTTTGGCTGATCCAGCTCATAGTGTGTGCCAAACTGCTCATTTTCAAACTTCTTCCAGTCAAATACCGCCTCTACCGATGCGATCGCGACCTCGATCATGGAATCGTCCGGCTCCTTCGTCGTCAGATGCTGCAGCATCATACCCGGACGGCTTAAGATGCTCACGATCCGGCTCTCGGATGTGCCTGCCAGACGGATAAACTCATACGATACACCTGCAATCAGCGGAAGCAGCAGAAGACGCAGTACAATCCGCCAGAATGACGTATTCACATGGATCACCATAAACAGCGGAATGCTGAATACCATGATAAACACGATACTGATAAACATAACAATAAACAGAAAACTCGTACCGCAGCGCTTGTGCTCACGGGAGCTGATCCGTACATTTTCCACATTCAGCTCCAGACCGTGCTCAATGCAGTTGATGCATTTGTGCTCCGCACCATGATACATAAAGGTGCGCTGAATATCCTTCATCCGGGATACGAGTGCCAGATAGCCAAAGAAAATCACAAGCCGCACGATACCTTCCGCGATCACGATCAGGATCTCGGAATGAATGACGGTCCGCATCCATCTGGATATAAAATACGGGAGCATCATAAACAGTGCAATCGATACGACAAGTGAAAATACGACGGTCAGGGTCATGAGCAGATCATCGTCCTTCTTCTGCTTTTCCTTCTCCGCCTCGGCATGCAGCTGACCGGCCTCTTTTGCGAGCTTCTCCTCGCATTTTTTCAACACCTGCTCTGCCTCTGCCGTCTTGCCCTGTGCACGCAGCTTCTCTGCCTTCGCGGCAGCCTTTTTCCGCGCCTTGCCCTCGCGCTCCGCCTTCTCCTCCTCGGTCTCTTCCGCAAATAAAGAAGCAGAATACATCAGAGACTTCATTCCAAGGATCATGGAATCAAAGAAATTGATCACGCCACGGATGATTGGCAGCTTTGCAAACTTCTTATTCTGAATTTTGTTGCTGCTGCACTTTTGTTTGTCTACTACGATCTGGCCTTCCGGGGTACGGACGGCGACGGCATACTCCCCGCCGTTGCGCATCATGACACCCTCGATGACGGCCTGACCTCCAATGCCGGATGGCTTCATTTATTTTCCTCCGTAATTCAAAAACAGGATGAGATTTTTCAATCTCATCCTTATCTTTTCTGCATTATTTAGATTCGATACCGTATCTCTTATTGAACTTCTCAATACGTCCGCGGGCTGTCGTAGCCTTCTGCTGACCGGTATAGAATGAATGGCACTTGGAGCAGATTTCAACGTGAATGTCCTTCTTTGTGGAACCTGTCACAAATGTGTTGCCACAGTTGCAGGTAACAGTTGCCTGATAATAATTCGGATGGCTTGCTTCCTTCATGATTTTCACCTCTTCTATTTTAGTTGTGAACTGCTGACTGCGCCTCATTTGGCGAAGCCGATTCCCGGCCAATGCCGCTCTGATGTTGCCACGGCAAGCTATCCCGGGCTATCCCTGCAAGTCCCTGCAGTTCATGTGTATAAAACAACATTCGTATTCTAGCATAATAACAGTAAAATTGCAAGCAGTTTTTATACATACTTTTGCCTGCGGACACGTGCGACGAGCTCCTGATTGTCCTTCGTGTGGACGAACATATTCAGAATGTTCTCGACGGCCTCCTCGGACTTCATACCATTTAACGCGCGGCGCATGATGTAGACAGCTTCCTGCTCTTCTTTCGTCAAAAGCAAGTCCTCGCGGCGTGTACCGGACTTCGGGATATCGATTGCCGGAAATACCCGCTTTTCAGACAGCTTCCGGTCGAGCACGAGCTCCATATTGCCTGTCCCCTTAAATTCCTCGTATACGACGTCATCCATCTTGCTTCCGGTGTCGACGAGCGCCGTCGCAAGAATCGTCAGGCTGCCGCCCTCCCGCATGTTCCGGGCCGCCCCGAAAAAGCGCTTCGGCATGTGCAGCGCCGCCGGATCGAGTCCGCCGGATAACGTACGCCCGCTTGGCGGAACGGTCAGGTTGTACGCACGTGCCAGCCGGGTGATGCTGTCGAGCAGGATCGTCACATTTTTCCGGTGCTCTACGAGACGCTTCGCCCGCTCGATAACCATCTCAGAGACACGCTTGTGATGCTCCGGCAGCTCATCAAACGTCGAGTAGATGACCTCCACATTGTCGCCCTGAATGGCCTCCTTGATGTCTGTGACCTCCTCCGGGCGCTCATCAATCAGCAAAATAATCAGCTGCATGTCCGGATCATTCTGTAAAATCGAGCGCGCCACATCTTTCAAAAGCGTCGTCTTACCGGCCTTTGGCGGTGATACGATCATCCCGCGCTGTCCCTTTCCGATCGGAGAAAAGAGATCGACGATCCGCATCGCGATCGCCCGGGAGCCACGCTCCATACAGAGGCGCTCATCCGGAAAGATCGGTGTCATATCTTCAAAATTGTAGCGGCGTGTCGCCTCGGACGGCGGCATGCCATTGACCGACTTCAGGTATAAAAGCGCGCTGTATTTTTCCTGCATCGTCTTGATGCGGGTGTTGCCGCAGACGATATCTCCGGTCTTCAGATTAAACCGGCGGATCTGAGACGGCGAAACGTAAATGTCATTTTCCCCCGGCATGTAGTTCTCCCGGCGCAGAAACCCGTATCCTTCCACCATCTCAAGGATACCGGATACCTCCTGCCCGCTGTCGAGCTGCTGGATGTCTACCGGCGGGCGGTCCGAACGGTTTTCCTGCTCCGGATTCGTCCCTACAGCCGCAGATACCGCTCCGGATGGTTCCAGAGGCGTGCGTTCCTCACGGTTGCTGCGCAGTTCTGACGGAGCAGCTTCACGGGTATGCTCCTCATTTGCAGATGCCGCAGAAACGGACATCTCCGATGGATACTCTCTTCTTGCTAAGACGCGCGTACTGCCTGTCCCTGCATAATTGCTGCGCTCGGTATAGTTCCGCTGTACCCTTCCGAATCTTGGCTGCTCAGAGCCATCCGCATTCTGCTGTGTACGCGCCACATACGTCCGTCCCTGCTGCATGCCGTTTCTCCGGCCACGCTCCTGTGTATTTTCCGGACGTGATGTCGCATTTGTCCGCCTTGCCGGATTGTTCCAGGTGCGGTTGCCGGATGTCCGGATGTTGTGTGTCTCTCCAGACGGATTCGCCATCGTCTGTGGCCGGAGCTCCTGTCCACCATCCGCAGATGCGGTAGTTCTTCCTTCTGACGGTACTGCCGTTTCCGTCTTTCCCTCTTCCGGCACAGTCCCTGCATCCGCCTTTGCCTTCTCCTGTCCTGGTGCGGACGGTCTTCTTCCCCGCACCGTCTTCGCCCTTTCCTGCCGCGTCTCTGATAGCGTACCGGCAACGTCTTTGTTTGCCGCGTCTTTCTCATCCTGCCGGAGCATCGCCTCGATCAGTTCTCCCTTTTTTAAGGTAGAAATGCCGCGCATTCCTCTCCCCTTCGCCAGCTCTTTCAAAGTAGCAAGCGAAAGCGTTTCATATTTTTCTCTCATAAATACCTCTTTCTCATAAATCAGCGCCAAATCCAATCCGATCATGATCGGATTTCATACGACTCAGAAACTTTTCCCCCTGACTCCCTTATTTGAGGCAGCCACGGGCCAATCGGATATTCGCAAGTCATAATTTGTGGTAAATTTCGTCCAAATGATAGGATAGCGACACAGATACTGATTTGAAATGGATGCAGGCGCTGCCCGCAAAACAAATGGGATAATTGCCAGAAATGGCAAAGACTCTTTTATCATCCCACACTATAGCACAGTTTTCCGGAAAAAGAAAGCATTTTATGCCGTCATACCGCCGAGCATCCCGCCTGCTGCGCAAAACACAAATGCAAGTACCCGGTGCAGTGCATCGGGCTGTACCGTGCGGTCCGAAAGCACCGATACCGCAGCAAGAATCCCAAAATACAGTACTCCACAGCACAGCCCCCACAAAAATTTTCTGCGTGCTCCCCGTTTTCCTGCAAATCGTCCTGCGAACAGGCAGGATAACACGTAAATGCCATAAATGCCAAGCTGCAGTTTGCCCATATCCAGTTGAAATTTCCACATAATCAATGCCATCACCAAAAGCAATGCGGCTGTCATGAGCCATGCCATCACCTGTGCTTTGGCCAACGCCCGGATCATCCCCGTTCTTTCTCCGGAATATTCCATATCCATCCTCCGCTTCTTCCCCGGCCTTTTTTTAGGAACGCTGCTTCTAACATGTTTCACTGCAATGTCCGAAATATCCGGTGCTCACTGCTCGCATGGGCACAGCCGGGCGACTTTTTATTCCTTACCAGATTGTATGGCTCCCATTTTTGTTTTATTCCTTATTGGAAACTACTTATTGCATTTTATGGGATTTTATTGTATGATGCTCCTAAACTCAAGAACTGACGGTCTTTTCATGCCGTCTCACACAATCAAAAAGGAGATGATCTTTTGGCTTCTGATGACGCCATACAACTACTGGCGCTGTTAATTCTCGTTTTTCTCTCTGCATTCTTTTCTTCCGCAGAGACTTCCCTTACCACGGCAAATGCGATCCGTCTGCAATCACTCGCGGACGAAGGCAACCGACGTGCCGCGGTCGCACTGAAGGTGAAGCAAAACCCATCTAAAATGCTCAGTGCCATTCTGATCGGCAACAATCTGGTAAACAACTTCGCGGCTTCTCTGACGACTGCGCTTGCCATCAAGCTGTTCGGGAAAGGAGCGCTCGGTGCTGTCACTGCGGTGCTCACCGTCATTATCCTGATCTTTGGTGAAATCACCCCAAAGACCTATGCCACCGCCAACTCAGAAAAAATGGCACTGTCTTATGCTTCCATCATCGCCATGCTCATGAAAATCATGACACCGGTGATCTTTGTCATCAATGCGATCTGCCGCTTTTTCCTGAAGCTTTTGCATGTCAGCACGGACAGCTCCATGAATCCGATGACGGAGATGGAACTGCGCACGATCGTAGATGTCAGCCATAAAGACGGGGTTATTGAAAAGGAAGAACGGGAAATGATCTACAACGTTGTAGATTTCGGTGATTCACAGGCCAAGGACGTCATGGTTCCGCGCGCGGACATGGTCACGATCAGCGATACCGCTTCTTATCAGGAGATCCGGGAAGTCTTTCGTGCGGAAAAATATACCCGCCTTCCGGTCTACCAGAACGACCGCGACAACATCGTCGGCATTTTAAATATCAAGGATTTCTTTTTCTGCGATGACAATGCCGCATTTGACGTATCCCACGTCATGTATAAGCCGTATTTTACCTATGAATACAAAAAGACCTCTGAACTGCTCCTGGAAATGCAGAAAGACTCCGTGAGCATCGCCATCGTGCTCGATGAGTATGGTGCTTCGGTCGGCATGATCTCTCTGGAAGACCTGCTCGAAGAGATCGTCGGAGAGATCCGGGATGAATATGACGACGACGAAAAAGACTGGATTCAGAAGCTCTCCGACCGCGAATACCGCATTGAAGGCTCCGTCAAGCTCGACGACATCAATGATGCGCTTGGGCTGTCACTGGAATCCGAAGAATATGACTCGATCGGCGGACTGATCATCGAAAAGCTCGACCACCTTCCAACGGTAAAAGAGTCCGTAACGACTGACGATGGTATCCAAATCACTGTGGAAAAAATGGATAAGAACCGGATTGAGACGGTACGGCTGCTGTTGCCGGAGCCGACAGAAGATCCGAAAGACGATACGGAAGTTCCGGACGAGGAACATACCAGAGAGTAAACCCATATAAAACACAAACTAAATTGCAGACAAAAAGCTTCGATCGGATCCTTTATCAGGAACCTGATCGAAGCTTTTTTCAGTTTCTTTTCGTTCTGTATCTTCCCTTACCCGGTGATGATCCGCGTCGCCCAGACTGCGTTACCGCTGATTCCGGACGTGATGATTCCAAGCTTTCTTCCGGCTGCGTGTACAACCTGGCCATTGCCGATGTACATGCTCACGTGATAGACATAACCATTCTTCGCATAGAAGATCAGATCGCCCGGCTGTGCCGACGAGATCGGGATCTGCATGCCATAGACACTCTGTGCATCTGCGACACGCGGCAGCGAATATCCGTAATATGCGTAAATACTCTGTACAAATCCGGAACAGTCACAGCCGTTTGTCAGGCTCGTGCCGCCCCAGACATATGGATTGCCAAGAAACTGCAGCGCGAAATTTACCATTGACTCTCTGGTCTTGGCCTCCTGAGATGCCTCCTGTACGGACGTAAATGTATAATAGCAGGCTTTGTTCTCCTCCGGCTTTACTTTCACATCTGCAAGGGTCAGATTCTTCTCCCCTTTTTCGGATACCGTAGCGTCTGCCTTTGCCCCGGTCGTCAGCTCTGCGCGCTTTACAAATCCTCGCGCATTTCCGGACTCTACAAAGATCCAGTCCTTATCTCCGTCCGCAAGAATATAGCACAGCCCGCCTTTTGCCAGCGTGCCGGTCGTCCTCGCGCCGTCTTTGCGCTGCTCCCGGATCTCCAGATCCTGTGCAGCAATCGCATAGACCTTGGAAGCCATGACCTCCTGCACGGTCGTATGTGTGTAAGTAAATGCCTCATTTTCCGTGCGTGCCACAATCAGACGGGCAAGTGGAAGCGCATCCAGTCCTTTGACCTTTACGATCCGCTCTGCCGCCTCATCTGCTACGGTTTCCTCTGCATGGATAAAACCGCGCACATTTCCGGATTCAATATAGTACCAGCCGTCTCCCGCATCGTCCAGAATGTAGGCGAGTCCATAATACTCCAGCTCTCCTACCTCACGTGCGTCCTCGGACTTTTTCTCATAGACAGATGTCCCTTCGGCATTGCGTACCAGCGCATAGCGCTTATCGACTTTCGTAAACCGGAACTCCAGCTCGAGCTTCGGCGGAATAACGATATTCTGGTGGGCGAGCAGCTCTTCATTGGAACCATATTCGGATGTCTCAGACTCCGACTCCTCCTCCGGTGGATCCGTCTCGCTCTCCTGCTCCGACTCAGACTCGCTCATCGCCTCTGACCCGGTCTCTGTCTGTGTCTCGCCCGGTGTCGCCGGCTGTGTCTCATCCGAAGTCGAGGTCTCCGTCTGCCCCGGTGTGGACGGCTGCGTCTCACCTGGCGTGGACGGCTCTGTCTGTCCTGGCGTCGCCGGCTGTGTCTCGCCTGGTGTCGATGGCTGCGTCTCACCCGGCGTCGATGGCTGTGACGGCGCTTCCGTCGTCGGCGTCGAAGTCGCTGGCTGCGGTGCCTCTGTCGTTGGCGTGGAGGTCGCCGGCTGCGGTGCCTCCGTCGTTGGCTGTGACGGTGCTTCCGGTGCCGGGGTAGCCGGTGTCTCCTGCTTTGGCTGCTCTGCCGCCGGAGCTGCCTCCTTTGTATCCTGAGGTGCTTCTGCACTCTGCTTTGATGTCGTTACCTGTTCTGTCTGTTCCGACTTTACGGTCGTCTCCTCATAGGCAGAACCCACCGTATACGATGCAGTGAGCAACGCCATGCTGACAACAACCGTTACTAATTTTTTCTTATACATGCAATCCCCTGACTCTCTGTGTGGCCTGATGCCAAATTCCCCTGTTTACATTTCCCCATTTCTTCATCCCACACAAGTGCCTACTATTTTATCACACTCAAAAAAGCATTGCAAGCCAAAACAAAAGGCTTCCAAGCGGTACGCTGAAAGCCTCTCATTGTTTTTCTTATCTTGACCACGTATTCTTTGCAAATACAATCAAAAGCGGGAACAGCTCCAGCCGCCCTGCCAGCATGTCAAAGGTCAGCACCAGCTTGGAAAAATTGGAAAACTGGCTGAAGTTCCCGGTCGGTCCTACCATGCCAAGACCTGGGCCGATGTTATTGATCGTGGCTGCGACTGCGGTAAAGTTCGTCGTAAAATCAAAGTTGTCGAGCGAGATCAGCAGCACGGAAAATGCAAATACCATCAGATATGACGCGATAAAGACATTGATGGAACGCACAACCGAGTGTTCCACCACCCTTCCGTCCATTTTCAGCTTCTTTACATTATGCGGATGCACGATGACATCCAG
>JAQXGF010000002.1 GCA_029006155.1 Lachnospiraceae bacterium | reverse complement strand
GGGACTGCCGTTTGAGGAAAAAGTGAAGCTCTATCACATGCAGATGTTAGGCTGATAATTGTGCAAGCACCGCCTGCACAATTCGCAACAAAAAAAGAGGAGCCAGTCCAGGCTCCTCAAATGTACATTATTTCAAAAAGTTGCTCTTATGTTCCAGTGCGTGCAGATTATAGCCAAGTGTTGCCAGGTGTGCTACCTTCAGCGCAACCAGATTGATGTCGGTGGACATCGCGCTGGCGATCTGTTCGGCTGTGTATCCATACACCTATGTAAATGGACAGTCCATCAAGCATAGAATAAAGCCAAGGCTTGGTGAGCATCAGTCGAACACAATCCCAAGCTGGTGTATACGATGGACTTCAAGGTGACTCCGCACATGCTGCGGCACACCTACATCACCAATCTGATTTACAAAGGTGTTGATTCTAAGACGGTGCAGTATCTGACAGGCCATGAGAACAGTAAAACGACTATGGACATCTATGCGAAGGTCAAGTATAATAAACCTGAGGAATTAAGCAGCGTCGTGAATGCTGCATTCGGGCTGCGTTAAACTGCACCAAAAATTCCTCAATTGTTAATATGACGGAGGGGAGGTATGTTTCGTGCCGTTGCAAATTATCAGAAACGATATTACAAAAATGAGCGTTGACGCAATCGTCAATGCAGCCAACACTTCTCTTCTGGGTGGCGGCGGTGTGGATGGCTGCATTCATCGTGCGGCCGGACCGGAACTGCTTGCGGAGTGCCGGACGCTGCATGGCTGCGAGACCGGCAGCGCAAAAATCACAAAAGGATATTGTTTGCCATGCAAATATGTGATCCATGCAGTTGGCCCGCGTTGGCGGGATGGCAGGCATCAGGAACAGGAGCTTCTGGAATCCTGCTACCGGACATCTTTGGATCTGGCAAAAGAAAATGGCTGTCAGTCGGTGGCCTTTCCGCTGATTTCCTCCGGCATTTACGGATATCCAAAAGATCAGGCTCTGAAAGTTGCAGTTGATACCATCCGTGCATTTTTACTGGAAAACGAGATGATGGTCTACCTTGTTATCTTTGACCGAAAGGCATATCAGATTAGCGGGAAACGGTTTGCTGATATCGAAGCGTACATAGATGACCGGTATGTGGAAGAGCATACCGACAGCCGGGCAGAACAGAGACGGCGGTTCCAAGCACTCGCAGAGGAATCTTGCGTTGGAGCTGCGCCGACCCCGATGCCGCCGGAAGCAATCTGTAAATCTTCCAGCAGTCAATCTCTGGAAGAGGCATTGAATCAGATGGATGAGAGTTTTTCGGAAATGCTGCTGCGGAAGATTGACGAAAGCGGTATGACAGATGCCCAGTGCTATAAGAAAGCCAACATCGACCGGAAACTCTTTTCCAAAATCCGAACGGATAAGTTTTATAAGCCATCCAAGCCAACGGTACTGGCATTTGCCCTGGCCTTGGAACTGCCGCTTGCCCAGATGCAGGAGATGCTCGGCAAGGCAGGATTCACATTATCCCATTCGAGTAAATTTGACATCATCGTAGAATATTTTGTCGAACGGGGAATCTATAATGTATACGAAATCAACGAAGCTCTGTTTGCTTTTGACCAGAGTCTGATCGGAGCATAAGGACAGAGAATGTCGCTTTCTATGCGACCACTTCACAAAAGAAAATCGCTATACTATGGCTGCAAGGTACGAAACCGAGCAGCCATTTTCGTTATAAACATTTGGGAGGACAAGCATATGAGAAAGAATTTAACAGAAATCGTATTTATCTTAGACCGCAGCGGCTCCATGTGCGGACTGGAGCGGGACACCATCGGCGGATTCAATTCCATGATTGAGCAGCAGAAAAAAGCAGAAGGTGAAGCACTGATCTCAACGGTACTGTTTGATAATGTGAGCGAAGTTCTGCACGACCGCGTAAACGTAAAGGACATCCGTCCGATGACTGATCGGGATTACACGGTTCGCGGATGTACGGCATTGCTGGATGCCATCGGCGGTGCAATTCATCACATTGGAAATGTCCATAAGTACGCAAGACCGGAAGACGTGCCGGAGCACACGATGTTTGTGATCACTACGGACGGGATGGAAAATGCCAGCCGTCGGTATAATAGTGAAAAAGTGAAGCAGATGATCGAGAAACAAAAAACAAAATATGGCTGGGAATTTTTGTTCCTCGGTGCCAACATTGACGCAGTTGAGACCGCAGGTCAGTTCGGAATCGGTGCAGACCGTGCAGTTAATTATCAGTGCGACAGTGAAGGGACTGCACTGAATTATGAGGTGGTCAGCGAAGCAATCAGCGCCATCCGGTGCAGTGCTCCTCTTAGCGCAGACTGGAAAAAGCGTATAGACGAGGACTACAAAAAGCGTGGAGGCCGCAAGCACAGGTAGCTGATTTTTTGAGGGGGTGTCACACTAACGTGCGACACCCCCGTTTGTTGCCAAAATCGGAAATTTGATAAAAGATGTAATATCAATATAAGAATATTACAGAAGTTCTTGACATTATCAAAAATGATAATATAATATTTATAGAAAATGTTTTAAGGAGTGATAGCATTATATGGAGATGGCAGAGGTGGTAATGAATCCTGTCCGGCAGAGGATCTTTCAGTATTTTTTACTTCATGAAACCGGTACGGTCAAGGAAATCAGAAAAGCGCTGCCAGATGTCCCGAGCGCCAGTCTGTATCGGCACATAAAGATCCTCGCGGACAGTTCTATTCTGATGGTTGTAGGCGAAAACCGAATTCGCGGTACCGTTGAAAGCGTTTATCAACTAAATAAGGACGCCATGGCGACAGAAGATGAGAATGGAAATGCAGTGCAAATGTCTCTGCTTGGTATCTGCGCATCGTTTGCCAGATATTTTTCCAGTGGCAACGCGGATCCCAGGAAGGATATGCTGCTGTTTACGAGCTGCACGTTACGGTTGACGGATGAGGAGTTTTCAGACTTTCTTTCAGAAATCAATCAGGTTGCGGTTAAGTACATGAAAAAGGAAGCAGTCAAAGACAGCAAAACGCGGCAGATTACACTTATTTCTGCACCGCCAAATGAGTAGGTGATGATTATGGAAAAGCAAGGACAATTTCATATAATACGATTGAACCAGCCAGACGCTAAGACGCAGAGTTGAATTCGGTGATAAATCGGATTCGTTCTGCGTTATTTTTGTCGTAGGAGGACTGACTTATGAATTACATTCAGATCACAAAAGAAAATGTTGACAAAGAACACATCTGCTGTGCCATGTCCGGCAAGCAGAGCCACGCGAAAAAGGAATGGCTTAAACAGCGCTTTGATGAGGGTCTTGTTTTTTACCGCAGTGAGGAGCGTGGCAAATGCTTTATTGAATATATACCGGCTGAAAACGCCTGGGTACCTATTGCGGCAAATGGTTATCTCTATATTAATTGTCTATGGGTATCCGGCTCTATGAAGGGACACGGATACGCGAATGATCTGCTGGAGAAATGTATTCAGGACGCGAAGGCACAGGACAAGAAAGGGATTTGTATTCTATGTGCAGAGGGTCGGAAGAGGGAATTTCTCGCCGATCCGAAATTTTTGAATTATAAGGGCTTCGTGACCGCGGATATATCCGAGTGTGGGATCAATCTGATGTATTTGCCTCTTTTGCTCAATGCTGAACCACCGAGATTCAAGGAATGTGCCAGGTATCCCAAGATCGCCGAAAACGGATTCGTTCTTTATTATACCGACCAGTGTCCGTACACCTATTATTGGGTACCCAAAGTGCAGGAGGCGGCGGGAAAACACGGAATCCCGTTCAAGGTCATCCATATTACGGACAAAGAATCTGCGCAAAACGTACCAGCGCCGGTCACGACTTATGCTTTATTCCGGGACGGTCAGTTTCTGACACAGAGTATTCAGTCAGATAAAAAATTTCTGGCACTTGCGGGAGTCCGGGAATGAGTCGCCGTGCATCGAAAAAAGTTACGGAGGACAAAGTGCTGCTGCGCAAAGCAAATGTTGTGGTAAAGGAGAAGCGTATGCTTAAGATTGAACATTTATCAAAAAAATATGGAGACAAGAAGGCCGTAGATGATTTGAATCTGCACATTGCTCCCGGTGAAATTTATGGTTTTATCGGTCATAACGGTGCAGGAAAGACAACCACCCTGAAATCCGTGGCAGGTATTTTGCAGTTTGATACCGGAGAAATTTATATTGATGGTAAATCCATCCGAACACAACCATTGGAATGTAAGCGCAGCTTTGCTTACATCCCTGATAATCCGGATCTGTACGATTACATGACAGGAATCCAATATTTGAATTTCATTGCGGATATATTCGGTGTCAGTGTGGCAGACCGGCAGAGGCGTATTCGCAAATATGGCGATCTTTTTGAACTGACAGGCGATTTGGCGCAGCCCATCGCCGCCTATTCTCACGGCATGAAGCAGAAGTTGGCGATTATCTCCGCATGGCTGCATCAGCCGAAGCTGATCCTTATGGATGAACCCTTTGTGGGACTTGACCCCAAAGCATCTCACCTGCTGAAAGAAATGATGCGAGAGGTCTGTGATGCAGGCGGTGCGATTTTCTTCTCCACCCATGTGTTAGAGGTGGCGGAAAAACTTTGCGACAAGGTTGCAATCATCAAGAGCGGAAAGCTGATTCGCTCTGGCACCATGGAAGCAGTCAAAGGCGACGATTCTCTGGAGGATGTGTTCTTGGAGTTGGAGGGAGAATCATGCTAAAACTTTTGATAAAGAAACAGTTGCTTGAAATTTTTCAGGTCTATTTTTACGATGCCAAAAAGAACAAAGCGCGTTCCAGAACTTCAACAGCCATGTATTTCGCTCTGTTCGCTTTGCTGGTGTTTGGACTTTTGGGTGGAATCTTTACATTTCTCGCTGTAAAATTATGTACTCCACTGATTACAGCGGAGATGGACTGGATGTATTTTGCACTGATGGGCTTGATTGCCGTGCTATTAGGTGCTTTTGGCAGCGTGTTTAACACTTATGCCGGTCTGTATCTGCCGAAGGACAATGATTTGCTTCTGTCTATGCCGATTCCTGTTTCGACATTAGTGGGAGCGCGCCTGTTTGGCGTCTATCTGATGGGGCTTTTGTATTCTGCCGTTGTCATTCTCCCGGCAATCATTGTCTATTGGGTCACTGCAGGTGTTACACTGCCGGTAGTTCTGGGTGGTTTGCTGATGACCCTGTTAATTTCTGTATTTGTACTGACCATATCCTGTGTGCTGGGATGGTTGGTGGCCAAAATCAGCCAGAAGCTAAAACACAAGAGCCTGGTTACAGTGCTCATTTCGTTGGTGGTCATCGGCGTATACTATTTTGTATATTTCAAGGCACAGAGTCTGATTCAGAATTTACTGGCAAATGCTGCTGTTTATGGCGCACGGATCAAAGGTGCTGCCTATCCCGTGTACCTGTTTGGCAAGATTGGTGTTGGCGATGTCAGGGCATCGGTAAGTGGCTCTGTAGTGGTCGTGGCGTTGTTTGGTTTGATGTGGGTACTGCTTTCTCGCAGCTTTTTGCAAATTGCGATCTCGACGGGAAACGTGATCCACAGAGAATATCGGGAGACACGGAGCAGGCAGAGAAGTATGGATGCAGCATTACTGAACAGGGAGTTTTCTCATTTTACTGCAAGTCCAAACTATATGCTCAACTGTGGTCTTGGTACATTTCTGATGCCACTTTGTGCGGTTGCTGTCCTGTGGAAAGGCAGTGAGCTATTTGCTGTGTTAGATGCCATGTTTGCTGAAACAGCAGGCAGTGTACTTTTATTGCTGTGCGTGATGCTTTGCGGTCTTGCATCTATGAATTTTATGACAGCACCTTCTGTATCTCTGGAAGGAAAAAACCTATGGCTTATGCAGTCTCTTCCGGTGGAAACCTGGAGGATTTTTCGGGCAAAAATCAGGATGCAGCTTCTTTTGACCGGTTTACCGCTGCTCTTGTGTATTGTGTGCGTGGTAATAGTTTATCCCATTCATTCGATGCAGCTGCTGATATTGCTTCTTTTTGCAGGCTCCTATGTACTGCTCATGGCACTGCTTGGCCTGTTCCTTGGAGTTAAAATGCCGACATTGACATGGACCAACGAAACGGTGGTCATCAAACAGGGGGCACCGGTCATGATCACATTATTTGGCGGTTTCGGGTATATGGTACTGCTGTTCGTCGGATTTATGCTCCTGTCCGGATGGATGTTGGGCTTTTGCGGGTATATGAGCTGTTTTGTAGGGGCGAACCTGTTTCTGTCCGGGTGGTTTTATCTGTGGCTGCGAAAAAAAGGCGTTGCCCGTTTTTCCGCTCTGTAATAGAAAAGAAAACCTGAACCGGGGCAAGCAGTGGGACTGGACATTTGTGCAAAAGTCAAGTACAATCATTTAAAAGTACCATAGTATGCACAAAAAGGAGAATGTCTATGTCAAACAATACGGATTTTACGCAACCTTACTCCGGACGGTTGACGGAGCTTCATCTGCATTTGGATGGATCTCTGCGCCCGACCAGTGTCGTAGAGCTTGCAAAGCAGCAGAATATCCAGCTCCCGACGGAAGAACTGGAGGAGCTGACCAGCGAATATTTGCAGGTAACGGAGGATTGTACTGATCTGGTGGAGTGCCTGAAACGCTTTGAGCTGCCGGTTCGGATTCTCGGTACGCCGGAGGCGATCCGCCGGGCAGCCTTTGATCTGACGGAGGATCTGGCAGGAGAGAACTATGAATATGCAGAGATTCGTTTTGCACCACAGTATGCAAATAAGACCGGCTACAGTCAGGAAGAATATGTGCAGGCCGCGATCGACGGCATGCAGGATGCCCTTGCAAAATATCCTTCTATGAAAGCCGGGCTGATCCTCTGCTGTATGAGAGGCGCGGATCTGCGGGAAGAAAATATGGAGACAATCCGTCAGACCGCAAAATATCTTGGAAGTGGTGTATGTGCAGCGGACCTTGCCGGCGCGGAGAGCCTGTTCCCGACGGAGATTTTCGAGGATGTATTCGCGCTTGCAAAGCAGCTGGATATCCCGTATACGATCCACGCGGGAGAAGCGGCAGGCCCGGACAGCATCCGCTGCGCATTAAAGATGGGAGCCTACCGGATCGGCCACGGCGTTCATGCGATCGATGACCCGGATCTGGTAAAAGAGCTGGCCAAGGTCGGCACCTGTCTGGAGGTCAGCCTGACGAGCAATCTTCAGATCCAAGCATACCCGACTGCCGAATCGCACCCGCTTGGCGCTCTGTATCGCGCCGGTGTCCACACGACTCTGAATTCTGATAACCGCACGCTCTCCAATGTCACCTTAAAGAGTGAGATCGAGAAAGTAAAACGCGCATTTCACCTGACGAATGAAGATATTCAGATTATGCAGCAGTACGCGAGAGAGGCAGCATTTGATAGACTGTCCTGAAATTTTGTTTAATTTAATGAATGGGGCTATCGCATAAGTGATTTTCAGGAATGCGATGGCCCCATTGATATTTTGATATTTCGAATTAATGAACGCTTGAAGTTTTATGTCCCTCCACGCAGATCCAGTCCTCGCCGTCCTTCAGATGAATCTGAATATCGGAAAAGCCGGCCTGTTCAAATAAGGTACGGAATTCTTCTGGCGTCGGATTGAACAGATGAAAATTCCGGATATTTTCCAGCGTCTTGTCGCTTAAGCCTTCCTTCTGGTAGACATCAGCGACGAGCAGGAAAGTGCCGGAATTTTTTAATACCCGAAGCACTTCTTTTAAATTTTCCTGCGGCGCTGGCCAGAAATAGAAGCTCTCGACCGTAATGATTTTGTCAAACGTATCATCTGCAAACGGAAGCTGTTCCACAGAGGCTTCCAGAATGTCCATCTTATGTGTATGGATGGCATCCGAGTTCGTTTTGCGGGCAGTAGCGACGGATACCGGAGAGTAGTCGACACCGGTCAGATGTCCGGTCGTGACCTGCGTTGCGATTCGCTTCAGTGCAGCACCTCCGCCGCAGCCGATATCCAGTACGGTATCCGTTCCATTTACTGCCCAGAATCCAAGCGCCCAGCCCGTGACCTCTGTATGGCTCTCATTCATACGGAGCAGCATTTTACTGCCGTCCTCGCCTTCCGGGCAGCGTGGATTGCCGGAGATCGTGATTTCTTCCTGTGTTCTTGTCGTATCTGACATGTTTCAAATCCTTCTTTCTTTTTATTAAGTACTATAAATGACTGCATAATCAATTGTTGCTGGCCTGACCCATTTATCAATAACTAATGGCATTGACTACTGTCCGAAGATCAACAGTGCTACAAATATTCCGGAATCAGTTCGAGGCATCTAATACCATATTATAATGAATCCTTCCCAGGATGTAAAGCCCCGTGCCTGTTTTTGCCTGCTCCCCTGTAATTTAAGTAAAATCCGTTTCATCCGGATTTCACCATTTTTTTCTGCGCTTTACAATCTTTTACTGCCTCATGATAGTTCCGGCTTTCCAGATCCGCTATAATGGCATCATCCAATGAAGGAGGAGAGAAAAAATGTTCAAAAAGACGATGACAATGGCACTTGCAGGATTGATGCTGACAAGCATGGTAGGAACAACAGCATTGACGGCAAATGCAGAAAATGATGATGTAATGGAGCTGACGATGTATTTCCCGGTATCTGTCGGAGGAGGACCGGATGCGCTGATCGATGCGCTCTGCGAAGAATATCATAAGGAAAACCCGAATGTAAAAGTGACTCCGGTCTATGCCGGAAGCTATGCGGATACAAGAACAAAGGTACAGGCGGCCATCAAGGGTGGTAATACACCGGATCTGGCAATTATGTTTTCCATCGACCTGTATTCTCTGCTTTCGATGGATGCGATTGCAGACATTGACAGTTTCTGCACGACCGACGCAGATAAAGAGTGGCTGAATGGGTTCTACGATGGCTTTATGATGAACAGCCGTGACGGCGAGACGACCTACGGCATTCCGTGGCAGAGAAGTACCATTGTTCTTTATTATAATAAGGATGCTTTTGAGGCAGCCGGTCTGGATCCGGAGCAGCCGCCAAAGACCTGGGATGAGCTGAAAGAGGATGCAAAGAAGCTGACCATCACAGAAAACGGGACGACCACACAGTACGGTATCCAGATTCCGTCAGACGGCTATGCATACTGGATGTTGCAGACCTTCTGTGTCGAGCAGAACGGATTCAATCTGATGAATGATACCGGCACGGAAACCTATTACGATGATGAACGCACTGCAAAGGGACTGGACTTCTGGAAGAGCCTGGCAGACGATGGTTCGATGCCGGAGGGCATTGTCGCATGGGCGACCACACCGTCTGATTTCCTCGAAGGAAAAACGGCGATGATGTATCACACGACCGGTAACCTGACAAATGTGAAAAATAATGCAGACTTCAATTTCGGAGTGGCAATGCTTCCGGCAAATGAATCTTACGGTTCCCCGACAGGCGGCGGTAACTTCTACATTTTTAAGGGCGTTTCCGAGGAGCGCCAGCAGGCAGCTTTCGACTTCATCAAATGGATGACGGATGATGAGCGTGTGGCACAGTGGAGTATCGATACCGGATATGTAGCGACCCGTCCAAGCGCTTACGATACGGAGCGTATGCAGGAGTATGCAAAAGAATTCCCGTATTGCCTTGTAGCAAGAGACCAGCTGGAGTATGGCTATGCAGAGCTTTCCACTTACAATCAGGCAGAGGTACAGAAAGCCATCGATGATGCGATCTCTTATGTAATGACCGATCAGCAGGATGTCGAGAGTGCACTTGCAACTGCGCAGCAGACAGCAGACGGAATCCTTCAGGCATATCGTTAAGGGAAACAGAATCCGGGCGGGCTGCAGAATGACCGGCAGGTCATCCGCAGCCCGTTCTTATGTCTGTGGTAATTTAATTTTATAAACAGGAAAGGAAATGGGTACATGAGTACAGCAGAACAGGTGCTACGCCGTCCTGTGGCAGTCGAGCACGATTACAGTGTTTCTCTGGAACATGTCAGAGAAAAAGCAAAACGGAAAAAATGGAGAACGAGCATCCGCGCATGGATATTGCTTCTTCCGTCTCTGATTTTTCTTGGTATCTTTACGGTTTATCCGATTATACAGAGCGCGATTTCCAGTCTGTATAAGGATGATCTGACAACGATCACGCCGGTATTTTCCGGGCTGGATAATTATCGGGCGTTGGTATCGGACCCGATATTCTGGGAATGTATCCGCAATAATCTTCTGATCGCGGTGGTGACCGTTCCGGCAAGCATTGCGCTCGGTGTAGCAATGGCCTCATTTTCCCATTCACTTGGGAAAAAGGGCAAGACACTCACAAGGATTGGGTTCATTTATCCGACGTTTATCCCGCTGGTCGCAGCAGCCAATATCTGGATGTTCATCTACACACCGATCTACGGACTTCTGGGCTATCTCAATCCGGAGTGGCGGTTGCTCGCAAACGGCAAGACGGCGATCTGGGCGATCATTGTCATGCTGATCTGGAAGCAGGCTGGCTATCTGATGCTGTTCTACATCGCGGGACTGAACGGAATCTCCAGAGAAGTATTCGAGGCGGCAGAACTGGATGGCGCGCGCGGGTTTCAGAAATTTCGCACGATCACATGGCCGCTGCTGAAACCGACGACGATGTATGTATTCATCATTGCCCTGACCAGTGCATTCAAGACAGTCGATCATCTGTACATTATGACAAAGGGCGGTCCGGGAAATGCGACGAACATGCTTTTGTTCTATATTTACCAGACGGGCTTTGATTACTGGAATAACGGAAAAGCATCTGCGATGACCGTCATTCTCGTCGGACTGCTTTTGATCATTACGGCGGTAAAATTTTTCTATGATGACAGAAAGGCATATTACAATGATTAAAAACGGAAAGCTTGGAAGTATCTGCTACCAAACCATCATGTGGATTCTGCTGGCGCTTTGCATGATTCCACTCATTTGGGTCGTGCGCACGGCATTTATGCCAACGGCAAAGGCACTCGATCTGTTTGCAGTCTCACTGCCGACTTTGGACAATATCCGTCACGTCTTTGAGACGGTACCGTTTCTGCAGTATTATGGGAATACGATTTTTATTACGATTCTCGTGCTTGGTGTACAGCTTGTGCTGGTGACATTTGCAGGCTATGCGTTTGCACGGCTGGACTTTTATGGCAGCCGCGCACTGTTTGTCATTTTTCTGGCGCATATGATGATTGCGCCGGAGGTGCTGATCCTTCCGAACTACAGCCTGATGGTAAAGCTTGGGCTGAACGATACACGGATTGGTATTGCGCTGCCGTTCTTTGCTTCGGCGATGGGGACGCTGATCGTCCGCCAGACGATCAAGACGATTCCGAAGGAGCTGGAGGAGGCCGCGCAGGTCGAGGGTGCCTCCTTTTTACAGATTATCTGGCATGTGTATGTCCCGCTCCTGAAACCGGCTTTTGTCTCCTTCGGCATGATTTCCGTTTCCTACCAGTGGAACAATTTCCTCTGGCCGCTCGTTATGACGGATTCTGTGGGCAAGCGTCCGCTCTCCCTCGGACTTGCGATGTTTGCGATGTCTTTCGAGACCGGGGCACAGTGGAGTGATGTGAGCGCCGCGACCTTTCTTGTATGCGCACCGCTGCTCATCCTGTTTATCATATTCCAGAAGCAGTTTATTGAGAGCTTTGTCCATTCCGGAATCAAGTAGGAGGGAACCATGCAGAAAAAACTGTTTATTATGGATATCGACGGGACACTGGCGATCGGAGAAAATCTGATTCCCGGTGCTGCAGATCTGATCGAAGAGATCCGTATGCGAGGCGGGCAGTGCTGCTTTTTTACGAATAACTCTTCACGGGGAATCCGGGAGTATCAGGAACAGTTCCGGCGCTGGGGGATTGAGACGGCGGAGCAGGAGTTTCTGACTGCCGGAACCTTTGCGATTCACTGGTTAAAGCAGAAGTTCGGAGAACAGAATATTTATGTGCAGGGGACAAACGCATTCCTTCAGGAATGTCGGCGGGAAGGGCTGCATGCGACTGAGGAGCCGGGGACAGATGCAGTGGCGGTCCTGAGCACCTATGACCGGGAGCTGACCTATGAAAAGGTCACAAAAACATGTCAGGCACTGGAGCAGAGGGATATCCCGTGGTATGCGACCAATGCCGACGCAGGCTGTCCGTGTGAGTTTGGTATGGTACCGGACTGTGCGGCGATCTGTGCAATGATCTCCCGGGCGGTTGGCCGCAGACCGGAATATCTCGGCAAGCCGGACGCAGGGATGGCAGCGTATGCCCTCGAACGGTTCGGCTGTACAAAGGAGGAGGCGCTGGTCATCGGTGACCGGCTCTATACAGATATTGCCTGCGGGGAGAATGCAGGGATCGATACGTGTCTGGTACTGACCGGAGAGGAGCAGGAGTACTCCAGCCAACCGACGTACTGTCTGGCTTCTGTACAGAGTCTGGCAAAAATTTTGAAGCGGATGCGGGTGTCTGGAGAGGAGAATTTTCCGCCGACATCGTTCGCGGAGATCCATATACAAAAGGGGTTATATGACCCGGCATCCCGCTGGTACAAGGGTGATCTGCACATCCATACGACTTGCTCCGACGGACACGATACGCCGAAGTGCCTAAATCTGCGTGCGGAGCGAAACGGACTGGACTACTATGTGGTGACGGATCACAATTACTGGCATGAGACATGGCCGCTTTCCGGCTGTATGGTGATTCCGGGCATGGAGATCACGATGGATGCAGGGCATATGAATGTGTTCGGACATGGCCCGTTTCTTCTGAGCCTGAATCATCCGTATCTCTCCAAGTGGAGCTGGAAGCTGCCGGATCTCGTGCTGGCGGCAATTGATTGTCTGGAAATCGACAACAACCCGACCTTTGAGTATGAGCCGGGGATCTATGCGACAGAAGCGAATCAGCGTGCCGTGCAGCTCTCCGATCTGCTGTGGGCAGATGGGTACCGGATCTGTGCCGTCGGCGGGAGTGATGTACATCTGAAGGAAACCGAACGGTACGGCGACAGTCCGGATCCTGCCAGGCCGGGGGATCCATCGACGTATCTGTATATGGACGGCCTGTCTGCGGCCGGTTTTCGCGATGCCCTGAAGTCCTGCCACGCCTATGTGACCAGACAGTGCGCTCTGGATTTTTCCTGCACGCTCTATGATGCGGAACATCGGAAGCTGGACGGCAGATGGCTGTTCGGGGATCAGATTCCAAAGGAGTGTTGCTATCTGGAATATGATTTGCAGATCTATGTTGATTATCGCAATGGTCGACAGATACTGCAACAAAGCAGCAGAAGTGAAATATGCCCGGATGGTGAAGCCACAGGGGATAAAAAAGAAACGGTGAAACTTTACGTGCTCATTAACGGAGAAAAACATTTGCTTTCCGAAGACGCTGAAACTCAAATGAAAAATATTGAGCATGCTCAGCAGAAAATGTGCTGTCACGGCGTGCTTACACTGCCGGATGCCCCTTATGTCTGGATTCGCTTTGGCGCGGAGGATGAGGACGGGAAGCTCGTATTTTATGCAAACCCGTTTACGCGCGGGAGCAAGGAGCAGCATCAATATCGGACGTTTGGCGATGTGCCGTTGCGGAATATTGTTACAATTGACGGTTGAACTTTCAGATTATGCTATGAAAATATCGCTGCTCTCAAAAATAAACCAGGCCCTGCTTTATGTGCAGGGCCCCAATTTTTATATACCAGCAGGTTTCCCACCCTTCGTCCGCATATACAGCAGCCCGGTCGCATCCGCGAGCACCCATCCGATCGGGATCGCCATCCAGATGCCGGTCTCGCCGATGATGGCGGAGAGCAGAGAGGCGAGCACGACGCGCGTGCCAAGGGAGATCACCGTGAGCACGACAGACATGCCGGCTTTTTTGATCGCCCGGTAGTAGCCGTAGAGCAGGAACAAAAAGCCAATGCCACAGTAGCAGGCGCCTTCGATGCGCAGGTAGCGCACACCGGAAGCAATGACCGCTGTCTCAGATTTGCTCACAAAGATCTGCATCAGCGGGCCGGCAAAGGCAAATACCAGCGCGGAGATGATGATGCAGAAGAGCGCGGAGAGTGCAAATGCCTGCCGGGTACCGCGGCGGATACGATCCGGTTGCCGCGCCCCGTAGTTCTGTGCGACAAAGGTCGAGTAGGCATTTCCGAAATCCTGTACCGGAAGATAGGCCAGAGTGTCGATCTTGACCGCTGCGGCAAAGGCCGCCATGACGGACGGGCCAAAGCTGTTTACAAGCCCCTGTACCATCAGAATACCAAAATTCATCACAGACTGCTGCAGGCAGGTGAGCGAGGACATCTGCAGAATCTCCCGGAGCAGATCGCGCCGGAAGAAATGACCACCTGTCAGCTCACCTTTTTGTGGGAGCAGCTGTGGACAGCGGAGCAGGACATAGATCAGGATGCCGGTTCCGGAGAGATACTGTGCGATCACGGTCGCCAGCGCTGCGCCTCCGATGCCAAACGACCAGACAGCCACAAAGAGCAGATCCAGTCCGATATTCAGCACGGCAGATACCGCAAGGAATACAAGCGGGATCGATGAGTTTCCGAGTGCCCGGAGCAGACAGGAGAAAAAATTGTAGAGCGAGGTAGCGAGCAGCCCGGAAAAAATAATAAGCAGATAAAGGCGCATGCCATCCCAGACTTCCGCTGGCACACGCAGAAAGTGCAGGATCGGGTCGAGAAACAGGTAGACCGCTATATTGCAGATGACGGTAATGCTAAGAATCAGAAAAAAGGCATGCCAGACGGCGCGCCGCAACGTCTCGGTATCCTGTTTGCCCTGATAGATTGAAAACAGTGCGCCGGAACCCATCGACAGCCCGAGAAACACCGAGGTCAGAAATGTCATAAGGGTATACGCCGAGCCGACGGCGGCCAGGGCATTGCTGCCGAGCACCCGGCCGACGATGAGTGTGTCTGCTACGTTGTAGCACTGCTGCAGCAGATTGCCGGCCATCATCGGCAGTGCAAATAAGATCAGAGAGCGTGAAATACTCCCACGGGTCAGATCGTGATACATGGCCTATCCTCCGATATATTCTGTGATGACCGAGGTAAGCGCCGGGAGAATCTGCTGTTTTCTTGAGAGCAGGTGTTCCTGGAATGAATGCTCCCTGTCATCTGTATTCGGAAACGCCTCAGTCGCCCATGGCGCGCGGCTGCCGCCCGCATAGATGACAGAGCCATTTTCCAGAATGCTGGTAAATACGAGCACCGCCAGATCGATCCGCTTTTTCTGTGCAAAACGATCCAGAGCGGCGGAAATCTCTCTGGAATCCCGGCAGGTATCCCGCGCAGAAGAGACAATCACCTGAGAAATTGAGAGCTTACACGAATGAATGTCATAAATCTTCAGATCCTGATTGATCATATCGGAATAGCTGACTTTGTCCTGATTCGAGGTGATCGTAAACATTTCTTCGGCAAATTGCTCGATATCGAGATCTGCGATCGCAGCGAGGATATTTGCAGTGCTGATATCCCGGTCGGTCGTCGTCGGGGAATGGAAGTTCATCGTATCTGAGAGTACCGCGCCCAGAAGCAGTCCTGCCAGGTTCGTCGGGATCGGGATCTGATTTTCCCGGAAGATCGTCGCTACGATCGTTGCCGTGGAGCCGACGATCTCATTGCGGAATGCTACCGGCTGTGAGGTGGAAAAATCATTGATCCGGTGATGGTCGATGACTTCAAGCACGTCTGATTTTTCGATCGCATTGACGGACTGAGAAAATTCATTGTGGTCGACGAGAATCAGCTTGCGTTTTGGCGCGTCCATGATATGGTAGCGGGAGATATAGCCGACGAGCTGTTCATTTGCATCGAGCACCGGATAAGTACGGTAACGGTTCCGCAGCATTTTGACGCCGACGTCCTCTGTCAGCTCGTTTGTATGGAAGCAGACCGGATTCTTTTTCATGATTCGCTCGACCGACGGCGCAAAATACAGGTATCGGGACGTATTCATCGTGCCGTGTCCGGAGAGCAGGATCGGGCAGTGGTGTGCTTTTGCTTCCTCGATGACTTCGTCTGCGACGGCATCCGCCCACACGACGATCAGCATCCCTGCTCCAAGCTGGATGCACTTTTTCTGTGCCATCGTATCCGCACCGACGATGACGATCCGCTTTTCCACTTCGTAGTGATCCAGACGCTCCGGGCGGGTCATTGCAATGATGCTGACTTTTCCGTTGATCGTGACCTGCGGGTCGTCGTAGACGATTACACCGTTGATCGTTTTGCGGATATTTTCGCAGGAAGTATGCGCAAGAATGTCGATCGAGCGTGCCGTGTCATCCAGCCCGACGACGGAGATGTCAGACTTTGTCACCATTCCGAGCAGATGCCGCGCGTCATCGACGACCCCACAGTAGGCACAGTTGTGCTCCTGCATGATCTGCATTGCCTCATAAATCGTCGTATCCGGAGTGATCGCGACCGGAGCATCCATCTCGATCTCTGAGAGCTTCATCCGGGCATCCTGCAGATGCAGTGGGGCATCAAAGCCAAACCGCTTCAGCAGATATTCCGTCTCCGAATTCAGCGCACCGAGGCGGCAGGGGATCGCCGGAATCCCCATCGATTTTTTAAAAAAGGCATAGGCGATGGACGACGCGATCGAATCCGTATCCGGATGCCGATGCCCGGTGATATATACAGGACTTTTCTTTTTCATAATAGAAGATACCCTCCCTGATTTTTAACCGAATTAAGCAAGTTCCCTGCTTCAATTGCGAGGAGCAATAAGCAGTGGGTAAAACTTGCCAATGATACATATATAAAAAGCATACCGTCAGAACAGGGGAAAGTCAATCCTCTGTTTAACCGAATCAAGCCACTCCTGATAAGCTGCGAATATCCCTTCGAATTCAGCCAAAACATGCAGAAAACAAAAAATGCCGTATTAAAAAATCAGATAATTAAAAAATAAAATAAAAAAAGTAAAAAAGATACTTGACATTAAGAAAACATTATGATATTATTAAGCCATCAAAAGGAAAGATAAATACAAGAAAGAGGTACAGTCCAATGAAGTAAGAATCTTTCACCCAGAAGAAGCAAAAAGGACACACACCGAAAAGGGGTTGGTACCAGTGAAAGGAAGAGATCCGTAGCATACGGAACATTCAGACCTAAATTTACAGACAGGAGGTACGGTCCAAAGGGAAAGTAAAGTTTCAAATTCGCAGACAATGAAAGTGGAAGGTGTAGACAATGAAATTACAGGAAATTCATTGAGAGCCCGATCGAAGGAAAGTTATCGATCGGGCTCATATTTTTGTCTGCCCAGGAAGTGCAAACGTGATTTATAAGGCCATGCGCGGCGCGACCGGTACAAGGAGAAAAAATGCACAGGCGGAATAAAAAAAGATAATAGAAACAACAATTTCACGGGTAAAAGTTTGCAAAACGAAAAGAACTCAGGAAAAAATAGCCAAAATGTTTCTTTACAAATGGAAGAACTTCTGGTAGAATAGCATTTCGCGGGGTATGGCGTAGCTTGGTAGCGCGCTCGGCTGGGGGCCGAGAGGTCGCAGGTTCAAATCCTGTTGCCCCGATTTAAAAACTGAATAGTCGAAGAGGTGTACGAAGTACTTAATAAGGAATCTGGTGCGATACCAGAGCAGCCACCGCTACTGTAACAGGGACGAAAGCCGAAATATCACTGGGATTTCCGGGAAGATGGCAAGTAGGGCGAACTGAAGTCAGGAGACTTACCTTTTTGACTGAATCATTCTGGTTCGGATGGAATACAGAAGGGAAAGTGAATTCTGCTAAGACAGAATTCTTTTTTGCGCTGATATGATACAGGATCATGTCAGCTTTTTATTTTGCAAAAATATTTTACAAAACAATTTTTACGAAACAAATGGAGGAAAGAGAAATGGGGAAAGTAGTAGTCAAACGATTCTTTCTTATGGTGCCTGTTGTGCTGGCAGTTACATTTATCATTTTCCTGCTGAGCTTTATTTCAGCCGGAGATGCCGCACGTGCACTGGCAGAGAAGAAGTATGAGCATCCGACCGTGGAGCAGGTAGAGACGGTGCGTCATGAAGAGGGGCTGGATCAGCCGGTACTGATTCAGTATGGCAGATGGCTGAAACATGCGCTGCATGGAGATTTTGGGAAGTCTTATTCCACACGAAAGCCGGCATTCGAAGAGCTGAAGCGGTATTTTCCGCAGACGTTAAAGCTCGCCATCACATCCTTTGTACTTCTTCTGGCGGTCTGTATTCCACTTGGTATCCTGTCTGCGATTTATGAGGATCGTCTGCTGGATAAGTGTATCGGCATCCTGTCATCCTTAAGCGTATCCATGCCGTCGTTCTGGATCGGACTGATGCTGTTGTACATATTTGGAGTAAAATTAAAAGTCATTTCCGTCATTGGCGGCGATGCGGGAGGGATTCCGATTTTGGCAGCATTCGCAATGGATATCAGCTTTTTCGGTATTATGACGCGACTGATCCGGACGAACATGATTCACGTTCTGAAGCAGGATTATATCCGTGCGAGCAAGGCAAAGGGCCTTTCCCCGGTAAATGTCATTCTGCGGCATGGCATGAAGAACATCCTGATCCCGATTCTGACCCGTCTGGTATCCATTATTATCGGATTTTTCTGTGGCTCCGCGGTGATCGAAAGTATTTTTTCCATCCAGGGAATTGGAAATCTGGCATTGAAGTCTGTCATATCCAAGGACACACCGGTCCTTCAGTGTTTTATTTTTATACTGTCAGTCGGAATCGTAATACTGAACTTTATCGTCGATATTGCATATTCTGCGATTGACCGTCGGATTCAGCTGAAATAAAGGAGAAATCAGAATATGGGAAGCAGAAGAAAAAAGAACACAAATTTATACTGGAAGCAGGTCTTTCAGGCACCCAAGACGCGGATTGGTTTTGTGATCGTCATCCTCTTTGCGCTGGCTGCAATCTTTGCGCCGGTACTCGCGCCGCACGATCCGCTGTACGTCGATGTCTCAATCAAGCTGCAGGGGCCGTCGCTGGCCTATCCGCTTGGAACAGATCAGCTTGGCCGCTGCATTCTCTCCCGGCTTTTGTGGGGCAGCCGCTATTCTTTAAGCTACAGCTTTGCGGTATTGCTGATCACGGTAGCCGTCGGTGTCCCGATCGGGCTGTTTGCCGGATATGTCGGCGGAAAAATCGATTCGGTTATCATGCGGGTGATCGATGTCTTTATGGCGATGCCGATGTTTATCGTCGCACTGGCGATCGCCGGGACGATGGGTGCAAGTGGTGCGCATCTGATTTTATCGCTGTCTGTCGTTTCCTGGGCGGAATATGCAAGACTGGCGCGGGCACTCACTTTACAGGAGAAAAATCAGAATTACATGACGGCGTTAAAGGCCGGCGGCTGTGGACATGCCAGAATTATTTTCAAACATATTTTAAGGAATATTCTGCCGTCCATCATTGCACTTGCAAGCATGGAAATCGGCTCCATTATCTTGTCCATTGCCGGATTTTCGTTCATCGGACTTGGCGTACAGGCACCGACACCGGAGTGGGGCATTATGCTCAGCGATAGCAAGAGCTATATCCAGACGTATCCGAGCCTGATGTTCTATCCGGGCATCCTGATCATGCTGATCGTCCTGGCATTCAACTATCTTGGGGAGGGAATTCAAAATGGAACAGCGAAACGATGATGCCCTGATTGTCAGGGATTTAAGTGTTGACTTCCAGACATCCCGTGGAATGGTGCATGCGGTAAAAGGTATGAATCTGGAAATTCACAGAGGAAGGATCCATGCGCTGGTCGGAGAAAGCGGAAGCGGAAAGTCCGTCACCTCGCTCACGATTATGAACCTTCTTGCAAAAAACGGAAAGGTCATACATGGTTCTATCCATCTGAATGAAAAAAATCTGTTAAAGCTGACAGCAAAGGAAAAACGGGAGTTATACGGGAACCGGATCGGAATGATCTTTCAGGATCCGACCGCTGCGCTCGATCCACTCTTTACCGTAGAGCAGCTTCTGCTCGAAGGATTGCGGAAGAATCATCGCATGAGTAAAGAAGAGGCGAAGAAGACCGCGATTGAAAGCCTGCGCATGATGAATCTGCGCGATCCGGAAGAACTCATGAAGAAAAAGCCATATGAGCTCTCAGGCGGAATGTGTCAGCGTGTCATGATTGCGATCGCCATGTCGATGAAGCCGGACTATCTGATCGCAGATGAGCCGACGACTGCGCTGGATGTGACAGTACAGAAGCAGATTCTGGAAGAGATCTGGCAGCTCTCCCGGAAGGAACGACTCGGCGTGTTGTTTATCACACATGACCTGGGCGTGGTGGCAGAGATCGCAGATGATGTGTCCATTATGAAGGATGGCGAAATTTTGGAAAATGGAACGGTAGATGAGATTTTCTACCATCCGCAGCATCCGTATACGAAGAAACTGCTGGATGCGGTTTTGTAGGGGAATGGTATGAGTACATTAGTAAAGACAGAACATTTGAAAAAATATTATGGAAAGAAAAAAATTGTAAAAGCAGTCGATGATGTCAGCCTGGAGATCCATGCGGGATCGTCCATGGCGCTGATTGGCGAGAGCGGAAGCGGAAAGACAACGCTTGGCAAGCTGATCGCCGGTCTGGAAAAGCCGACAGACGGAAAATTCTGGTTTCAGGGAAATGAGATGGAACAGCTTTCTGAAAAACAGTTCCGGAAGTACCGGAATAATCTTCAGATGATTTTCCAGAGCAGCAATGGGGTGTTCGATCCAGGCTACACGATCGGTGACAATATCATGGAGATTCTGAAGCTGCATGAGAAGCTCAGTGCGGGCGAATACGAGGATCGGGTACGGGAGGCACTCATCCAGACAGGGCTTGACCCGGATATCCGTAACCGCTATGTCGGACAGATCTCCGGAGGACAGTGCCAGAGAGCGAACATCGCCAGAGCGCTTGTACTCCGCCCGGAATTTGTCATCTGCGACGAGCCGGTCTCCAGTCTGGACTACTCGATCCGCAAACAGATCCTGCATCTTTTAAATGATCTGCAGGAAACTTATGAGATGACGTATCTTCTGATCACACATGATCTGTCCAATGTTCCTTACCTGTGCAGGGAAGTGGCTATCATGTATCAGGGACGGATTGTCGAATTCCTGAATCACACCGATCATCTGGAGCAAACGGTAGTGCATCCGTATACCATCGATCTCTTTGACTCGATCCCGGTAAAGGAGCCGCGCCTGCGGAAGACAGGCCAGCCAAGGTCAGAAAAAATTTTTTCTGACAAAATTCCGGAGAAGGGCTGTCCGTATCAGGGAAGGTGCAGCCGTTGCAGCAGCAGATGTCTGGAAGCCAGACCGGAGCTTAAAGAGATCGCAACAGGGCATTTCGCAGCATGTCATATGTTGTAGAAATAAAAAGCAAACACAAAGGAGAGGAAGAAATGAAGAAAAGAAACTTAATCAAACTGGTATCATTAGGCGTACTTGCAGCTACTTTAATGGCAGGCAGCATGGTACAGGCAGCAGAGGAAAAGGTAGTTACCGCAATGACTTCCATTGACTTGACTCCTGAACTTTGTGATCCGACGAAAAGCGGCCCGGATTTCCGCCTCTATGAGATGATCTACGATCCACTGGTACGTTACGGTAAAGGCGGAGAGATCGAGCCGGCGCTGGCAGAATCCTGGGAGATCAGTGACGATGGAACGACCTATACCTTCCATCTGAGAAAAGACGCGAAGTTCTCCGACGGGACGGAGTTCAACGCAGACAATGTCATCTGGAACTACAACCGCTGGGTAGAACAGGATGTGCTCGGCAATTTCTCTTCTGAGCTCAAGAGCGTAAATAAAATTGACGACTACACCGTAGAGTTCCAGTTCGCAGATTCCTGCTATACGCTGCTGATCGAGTTCAGCTATCCGAGACCGTTCCGCTTCACCTGCGAGAGTGCGCTGGATGAGGATGGCGAGTTCGCACAGGAAGTCGGCACCGGCATGTGGATGATCGACAGCTATGAGAGCGGACAGGAAGTCGTTCTGGTACCGAACCCGAATTATTATGGTGAGAAACCGAATGTGGACAAGGTCGTACTGAAGCAGGTCGTAGACGGCGATGCGCGTGTGATGGCGCTGCAGAGCGGAGAAGCAGATCTGAACCTGCAGGATATCCCGTCCGAGAGCTACAGCATCATTCAGTCCATTGACAGCCTGTCTACCGAGCAGCAGATCTCTACGCTGTCCTTCTATCTGATTGAGAATTATGACACTCCGGCCCTGCAGGATGTAAAGGTACGCCAGGCGCTGAACTATGCGACCAACAATGAGAGTATCGTCAACGATCTTCTGGACGGCTATGGCAACCCGGCTACCGGACTGATGTCTCCGACGGTTCCATATGTGACAGAAGAAAACAGCAAGGGCTATGCATATGATCTGGACAAGGCAAAAGAGCTGCTCGCAGAAGCCGGCTATGAGGATACCGATGGAGATGGCATTGTAGAAAAAGACGGCGAACCGCTGACGCTTCGCCTTGTGTTCCAGACCGAGGAGTATTCTACCTGGAAGTCCATCTGCGAGTTCCTGAAGTCCGAGTACGCAAAGCTTGGCGTAGACATCGAGCTGGTAGAGGAAGAATCCGCAGCCTATTATGATGCGATCTGGTCTACAAGAGACTATGATCTGTGCATTTACCGCAGCTACGAGGATTCCTGGATGCCGCACGGATTCCTGAAGTCTCTGTTCTATGCGGCAGATGGTGCAAAAGCGGCAAACTGGTATGATGAAGAGCTGAACAACGATATCGCAGAAGTACTGAAGACACAGGACGAAGAAAAGCGTACCGAGCTCTACGACAAGATCCTGACCCTCATGAATGACGAGGCAGTGACGGTACCGCTTTATTATCCGAACCGTGACTATATCTACAACAACACAAGACTGACCAATGTAGAGCTGGCTCCGACTGCTTATGAGGGCATCGACTGGGCAAAGCTTGACGTAGCAGAGTAAGTATACGGGAGTACGGGATGTTTGAAAAAATTGAAAACAAATGGACCGAGGATTCGGGCGATTATAATGACATTACGCAAAAACAGCTGAGAGACAAAAAGACGGTCGCTTACTGGACGCGGGAATTAAAACGCCTTCTTGGGACGCAGCCACTTCGGATACTCGAAGTGGGCTGTGGCCCTGGATTTATGAGCATTCTGATGGCAAGGCTGGGCCATGAAGTAAAGGCAGTTGACGGAGCTGTCGGAATGGTCGAAAAGGCAAAAGAAAACATGCGAAAACAGAACGTGCAGGTAGAAGTGTGTGAAGAAGATGCTGTGTCCCTGTCAGAAGAGGAGGCCGGCAGCTACGATGTCATCCTCTCCCGCGATGTCGTGTGGACGCTGTATGACCCGGAGCAGGCGTTTCGCCGCTGGAAGGAAGTGCTGAAGCCAGGTGGGAAGATCATTTATTTTGACGGTGATTACCAGACAATGAAGCCGACCCTCAAAAAGAAACTGTGGATGAAGATTGC
Source organism: Lachnospiraceae bacterium (assembly GCA_029006155.1). Lineage (GTDB taxonomy): Bacteria > Bacillota > Clostridia > Lachnospirales > Lachnospiraceae > Choladousia. The sequence continues at coordinate 7,539 of JAQXGF010000002.1, read as the reverse complement.
CGATGCCCTCATTTATCTGATGGAGAAAAAGAAATATGATTCCGATGTAAAAGAGAGCAGTGGTGTCTATGAGGGGCTTCCGATGATCGCGGAAAAACGTCCGGAGAAAGATTTTGAGATCTTAAAGCGCGTACGGTTTGCCAGAATCCAGATTCGGGAGAATCGGTGGCTGAACCGGCCATGGAGTCTGGATTTCTGGAAATATGGGTATCTTGGTAAAAAATTTATCGTGGTAGCGACGAAAAAGGGACAGGAGAAATGACATGCAGAACGATAAAATAAAAGAATACTGGGAGGGCGAAGCCGGGATTTACAGCGAGGGGATCAAGGCGGAGCTGCAAAGCGAGACCGCCCAGAGCTGGAAGAATCTGGTACTGGAGCACGCCCCTGAAAAGGAGCATCTCGAAGTACTCGATGTAGGATGTGGCCCTGGATTTTTTGAGATCATGCTCGGAAGAGAGGGGCATCATGTGACCGGGATTGACATCACAGAAAATATGATCCGCGAAGCGAAGGCCAACGTCGCTGCAGCCGGACAGACGGCAGAATTGATGACGATGGACTGCCATAATCTGAAGTTTGCAGATAACACCTTTGATTTGATCATTTGCAGAAACCTGACCTGGACACTGGATGATCCGCAAAAGGCGTATCAGGAGTGGTTCCGGGTACTGAAAAAGGGTGGGCGACTGCTCGTATCGGATGCCTGCTGGTACCTGCATCTGTACGATGAGGAGCAGAAAAAGATCTATGAGGCGCACGACGCTGCCATGTGGAAAAAGTACGGCAGAGGAATCCATGCCCATGAAGACGCAGAAGCAGGAAAAGAGCTGAGCAAGCGGCTGTTCATGAGCGATAAAAAGCGACCGCTCTGGGATCTGGACTATATGATGAAGCTTGGGTTTACTGAGGTATTCGCACTGCCGGATATCAGTGCAATCGCAAGAACACCGATGGATCAGGAGCTGAATCGGCTGACGCCACAGTTTCTGGTCGGTGCAGAGAAATAAAAATAAAAATTATTCGATTGCAGGTTTACAAATTCAGCTTTTTCTAGTAAAGTAGTTGAGGTTATAAATCGAATGAATAAAAGGGTTTTCGGACGGCTTTATTTCCGGAGGCCCTTGATTTTTGTAATTTTATAACTGGTATAGAAAACAAAGGAAGGGAAAACAATATGAAAGAAAAAAGCAGTTTTAGCGGCTCGATCGGATTTGTCCTGGCCGCGGCGGGAAGCGCGGTCGGAGTGGGGAATATCTGGCGCTTTCCATATTTGTGCGCCAAGGATGGCGGCGGATTGTTTCTGCTCGTCTATCTGGTGCTCGTACTCACCTTCGGGTTTGTGCTGCTGACGACAGATGTAGCCATCGGGCGAAAGACAAAGAAAAATGCATTAAAAGCGTTCGGGGCATTGAAAAAGCGCTGGGGATTTCTCGGCTATCTGACGTTCCTCGTGCCGACTCTGATTATGACGTATTATTCAGTTATCGGCGGATGGATTACAAAATATTTTGTATCCTATATCGTATCGGACGGAAACGCGCTCGCGGAAGATGGATACTTTACATCCTTTATTACTTCCAAGGCAGCTCCGATCGTCTTTATGCTGATCTTCCTTGCACTGACGGCATGGATCGTCTACCGTGGCGTTGAGAAAGGTATTGAAAAATTTTCGAGCTTTATTATGCCCGGCCTGATCGTACTGATCATCGCGATTGCGGTGTTCTCCCTGACGCTGTCCCATACGGATGCGGACGGAACCGTGCGCACCGGCATGCAGGGCCTGATGGTCTATCTGAAGCCGGATTTTACCGGGCTGACTGTCAAACGGTTTCTTGAAGTACTGCTGGATGCGATGAGTCAGCTCTTCTTTTCCTTAAGTGTCTCCATGGGAATCATGGTCACATACGGTTCCTATGTAAAAGATGACGTGGATCTCTCAAAGGCGATGAACCAGATCGAGCTCTTTGATACGGGCGTGGCAGTCCTTGCCGGTATGATGATTATCCCGGCAGTATTTGTATTTCTTGGGACGGACGGAATGGCATCCGGGCCAAGTCTGATCTTTATCTCTCTGCCGAAAGTCTTTCAGGCGATGGGCAAAGCAGGCCGGATCGTGGCAGCCGCTTTTTTCCTGATGCTCGGATTTGCGGCACTGACGTCCTGCGTGTCCGTCATGGAGACACTCGTAGCAAACTGTATGGAGCTGTTCCACCAGCCGCGTAAGAAAATGTGCGGGCTGATCGGCCTCTATTCACTGGTCACAGCTGTTGTGATCTGCCTCGGCTACAACGTATTCTACTTTGAGCTGAAGCTGCCAAACGGTTCGACCGGACAGATTTTGGATTTGATGGACTACATCAGTAACAGCTTCCTGATGCCGTTTATCTCGCTGCTCACGAGTATCCTGATCGGCTGGGTCGTAAAACCGTACTGGATCATCAATGAAGTGAAAAAGAATGGAGAACATTTCCACCGGGCAAGACTGTATTACATTATGATCCGCTATATTGTGCCTCCGGTCATGCTGATTTTGTTCCTCGTGTCAACCGGATTTGTGAACTGGATGTTTTAGGGGAATACTAAACACGAAAATAAGAGAGGATTTACGTATGAAAATCATTTTAAATTTGCTTGGAATCGCAGTTGTTCTCGGACTTGTCTTTCTCATTTCCTGGGACCGTAAAAATATCCGGTGGAAAGCCGTCGGAAAAGCAGTCATCGTACAGTTCCTGATTGCGATCCTGCTGGTAAAAATACCGGTCGGAAAAACGATTGTCTCAGCACTCTCAGACGGAGTGACCGCAGTCATCAACTGTGGACAGAACGGTTTATCCTTTGTATTTGGAAGTCTGGCTGACTCGAGTGCACCGGCCGGAAGTATTTTCATCATACAGACGCTCGGAAATATTATCTTTGTCTCTTCTCTGGTCAGCCTGCTGTACTACATCGGCGTTCTTGGTTTTGTCGTAAAATGGATCGGAAAGGCAGTCGGAAAGCTGATGGGGACGACGGAAGTAGAGAGCTTTGTAGCCGTCGCAAATATGTTTCTTGGACAGACGGACAGCCCGATTCTGGTCAGCAAGTATATCGGGAATCTCACAGACAGTGAGATATTGGTTATCCTAGTATCCGGAATGGGAAGTATGTCAGTCTCGATTCTTGGTGGCTATCATGCACTCGGAATCCCGATGGATTATCTCCTGATCGCCAGCGCGATGGTGCCGGTCGGAAGTATTCTGGTATCCAAAATGCTGCTTCCGCAGACGGAGCCGGTGCAGTCTATCTCGGACGTAAAAATGGATAACAAAGGCAGCAATACAAATGTGATCGATGCGATTTCTGAAGGTGCTGGTACCGGTATGGCGATGGTGATTTCCATAGCGGCATCGCTGGTCGGCATCATCGGTATCGTGGCCGTGATCAATATGATCCTTGGATTTGCAGGCATCAGCCTAGAACAGATCTTTTCTTATATCTTTGCACCGTTCGGATTTCTGATGGGACTCGATACGAGCCATATCCTGATGGAGGGATCACTTCTCGGAAACAAGCTGATTGTCAATGAGTTTGTGGCATTTCAGGAGCTTGGTGCAACGCTGCAGTCGCTGGACTACCGTACCGGGATCGTCTGCGCGATTTCCTTATGCGGATTTGCAAACCTCTCCAGCCTCGGAATCTGTGTATCCGGAATCGCAGTACTGTGTCCGGAAAAGAAGAGTACGCTTTCCAGACTGGTATTCCGTGCAATGCTTGGCGGTGTGCTGGTGAGTATCTTAAGTGCCATGATCGTCGGATTAATCACACTGTTTTAACGAGCCAAGCAAGTCCCCTGCTTCAATTGCGTAGAGCAATAAGCAGTGGGTTGGGACTTGCTTGTATCAGGAGGAGAGGAAATGTCGGAGCGACAGAACCGGAATACAAAAGGAAAAATTATCACAGCGGCATGGAAGCTGTTTTATGAACAGGGCTACGAAAATACGACCGTGGATGCGATTATTGCGCAGGCGAAGACATCAAAAGGTTCGTTTTACCATTATTTCAGCGGGAAAGACGCGCTTCTTAGTACACTGGCCTACCTGTTTGATGAGAAGTATGAAGAGCTGATGGAGACAATGGATCCTGAAATGGGGAGCTTTGAAAAGCTGTTGTTTTTGAATAATGAGCTGTTCACGATGATTGAAAACGGAATTTCGCTGGATCTGCTGGCACGTTTATTTTCCTCACAGCTGATCACAAAGGGCGAAAAATCACTGCTCGACCGCAGCCGGCTGTATTACCGGTTGCTGGCGAAGATTATTCAGGAGGGACAGAGAAATAAAGAGCTGCGGTCTGATATTTCGGTCGGGGAGATCGTGAAAGCCTATGCGATCTGTGAACGTGCGCTGATGTACGACTGGTGTATTTCCGGAGGAGAGTATTCGCTGCGCAGCTATTCCCAGCGGATGCTGCCGATGTTCCTGGCAGATTTCAAAAATGATAAAACACAGGGAAATTGATTCCCGGATGGTGGAGATACCGGTATGTACTGAAAAAAATACAGTTCAGTACATACCGGTATTTGTTATTTCGTCTACTATATTTTTCTTGTAAATAAAGCATTTATCACAGATTTTATTAAAAACAGTATAGAATATAGTCTAAACTTCGTTCTAATTGAAGGGATAAAAAGGAAGGTGTTATAATCGTAAAAACAACAAAAGGGAAAGAGGAGAAGCATTATGACAACAGCAAAACTCTGTATTATGATTGCGATCGCGGTATATCTGCTCGGTATGCTCTATGTGGGATACCGCTGCTCCGCAAAAAACAAAAGCACCGATGACTTTTATCTGGGAGGACGCAAGCTCGGCCCGTTTGTCACCGCCATGAGTGCAGAGGCATCCGATATGAGCAGCTGGCTTTTGATGGGCCTGCCGGGAGTCGCATACCTGAGTGGTATTTCGGATGCAGGATGGACGGCCATCGGCCTGGCGGTCGGGACCTATATCAATTTCCTGATCGTGGCAAAGCGGCTGCGCCGTTATACGTATGTGGCGGGAAATTCCATTACCTTACCGCAGTTTTTTAAAAACCGTTTTCACGATGACAGTCACATTCTGCTGATTATTTCGGCTGTTATCATTGTCGTATTTTTCATTCCCTATACCGCATCCGGATTTGCGGCCTGCGGGAAGCTGTTCTCCAGTCTGTTTGGGATCGATTATATGGCTGCTATGATCATCAGTGCCATCGTAATCGTTGCCTATACCATGCTGGGCGGATTCCTGGCAGCGTCTACGACAGACTTTATTCAGAGCATTATCATGTCGATTGCGCTGATCGTTATTCTGGTATTCGGTATCCGGGTAGCCGGCGGATGGGACGCGGTCGTAAAAAATGCAGAGGCGCTTCCCGGCTATCTTTCGATGCTGCAGAGCTATGACCCGGTGACAAAGACGGCGACCCCTTACCGGCTCATCACCATTTTTTCGACACTGGCCTGGGGACTTGGCTATTTCGGTATGCCGCATATCCTGCTTCGGTTCATGGCGATCGAAAATGAGCACAAGCTGACCATGTCCCGCCGGATCGCTGTCGTATGGGTCGTGATCTCGATGGCAGTAGCCGTGCTGATCGGCGTTGTCGGCTATTCGATGAGTGAAGCAGGAGAGCTTGTGGTGCTGACCGGATCGAACTCGGAGACGATCATTGTACGGATTGCGGATCTTTTGAGTCAGAACGGTGTGATCTTCGCATTGCTCGCCGGCGTTGTACTTGCCGGTATTCTGGCATCTACGATGTCTACCGCAGATTCTCAGCTGCTGGCAGCATCGTCTGCAGTATCATCTGACATTCTGAACCGAAACGGGAAGAGTGGCATCATCGCAGCCCGGATTACTTTGTTGATGATCGCCGTATTTTCGATCATTCTTGCACGGAATCCGGACAGCTCCGTGTTCCAGATCGTATCTTTTGCATGGGCCGGATTTGGAGCCGCATTCGGGCCGGTCATGCTGTTTTCCCTGTTCTGGAGACGGACAAATAAGTATGGAGCACTTGCCGGTATGCTGGTCGGAGGGGCCATGATTTTTGTCTGGAAATATCTTGTGCGTCCGCTTGGCGGCATCTGGGATATCTATGAGCTGCTCCCTGCATTCCTTCTGGCCTGCGCGGCGATCCTGATCGTCAGCCTGATGACGGCACCGCCGGAGCAGAGTGTGCTTGATGAATTTGATCAGGCGGCGCATGGCTGCAAACAGAAGTAACGGAACAGGAAACAAAAATAAGTAGTGGCGAAAATGGGTATGCAAATGCTAAATTGTGTAAGCGATTTCTAAAAACATTTCTTATTGACTAATAAAACATCCGAAGCGTACAATGGACAAAACGAATCGAAAAGCGAGGTGAGGGCAGATGCAGAGCCTTTCAAAAGCGATGGCGGGAGATGCCTGTACGGTAAAATGGATGTTTGGGATTCCGGAGCTGCTCCGATACCTGAGAGCGAATCACATCGAGGAGGGAAGTGCGATCCAGGTCGTGCAGAACTGCTGGGGTAATATGATCGTGGAGGCAGAAGGAAAGTATTTTGCAGTCAGTAAGGACGTGGCAGACCGGATCAAGGTCTGAGGAAAAGAGATGCAGCCGTCAGAGACAGAAAGTCTGGCGGCTGTATTTTTGTCGATTTCAAATGCCAACAATTGATACTTTAACAGCAAGATGTGCATTGAAATCAGGCGCCTGCCCTGTTATACTGTCAATATCAGAAAAATAATGCCATAAAGTCTGACATTATCGAACCAATCACACCACCGCAAGAAAACTGTATGGAAAACTTCGCCTGTCAATAAAACTCCGGGGAGACATGCAGAGCGTGCGGGAATAAAAGGGGGACTTACACATGAAGATTTACGTCAATGCGAACGCAGGACGCGATGGCAACGGTACGTCTGCCATGCCGTTCCGCCACATCAATGATGCAGCAAAAGTTGCCATGCCGGGCGATGAGGTGCTCGTAGCACCGGGCATCTACCGGGAATATGTTGATCCGGTGCATGCTGGGACGGAGGATGCACGGATTTCTTACCGCAGCACAGAGCCGCTTGGTGCCGTCATCACAGGTGCCGAGCAGGTAAAGACATGGAAGCAGTACGATGGCAACGTATGGGTATGCCGGATCAGCAACAGCATTTTTGGCAGCTACAATCCATATACGACCTTTGTTTATGGCGACTGGTATTTTGCGAAGGCAGACAAGCATACCGGCTGTGTCTACTTAAATGACCGTGCGCTCTATGAGGCAGCGACACTGGCAGACTGTATCGCAGGTGAAGTCTATGAGTGCAGCTGGGTACCGGAAGAGTCTGTATATAAATGGTACACGGAGCAGGATACTGAGACCGACGAGACCGTCATCTATGCAAACTTCCAGGGCAAGAATCCGAACGAGGAGAACGTCGAGATCAACGTACGCCGGGAATGTTTCTTCCCGTCGAAGACCGGCGTGAGCTACATCACTGTCAGCGGATTCAATATCAATAAAGCGGCGACGACCTGGGC
>JAQXGF010000001.1 GCA_029006155.1 Lachnospiraceae bacterium | reverse complement strand
ACGGCGTTGGAACGGCTGGCGGAGGAGAACAGACAACGAGGGATTGAGCAGGGAATCGAACGAGGAATTGCGCAGGGAAGATGCGAAGAAAGAGATGCGACAGTTAAGGCACTTCTGCTACAGGGCTTACTGCCGGAGCAGAAAATTGCAGAAGCAGTAAATATTTCGATGGAACAGCTTCAGGAGATTAAGGAGAAAATGATAGGGGGAAAGGTGTAGAAATTCCATCAAAACTATTGCTGAACTGGTAGAAGTTTCAAGTTCCGCAGATTAAAGGATGGCTGAAAGAGGAATTGAGATGTTGCCGTTTTCCGGTGAGCCGGAAGCGAGAATGTAAGATTGAGTAGAGGAGTTGCATGGCTACTGGATGGTGATTTTGAAGAAGATTGTCTGATTCACAGTCCGATTTCGGAGTACGACAATCGGTATGCATTTGATAACAACCGCCATTTTATAAAGTATGTATATCATATTAAACGGGATAAGCTGTTTGCAGATTTATTTGCAAAATTGGGCAGATAAGAATATGAATAAAATGTAAAACAATAGTGCTGCTGTTCTATAGGTGAATCATCTATGGAACGGCAGTTTTTTGTTGAGGCAAAAAGATTCGACACTACTTGGAATACTATAAATAAAAAGATGCTTGAATTAACAAAAAGAATGCATTATAATTTATACATAGTATGATGCAAAAAATAGCAAAAAGAAAATAATAAAAAGGAGAAGATGAGTTGCAGAAAAGAAACAAAGTTGATAAAATAAAGAAAACAGCAGGCGAATCTGAATTGGATGTCCGTCTGAAGGAATTCTGGAGGCAAAATGATCATTTTGCAGATCTCATCAATGCGGTGGTATTTCATGGAAGGCAGCGGATTACCCCGGATATGCTCATTGAGCAGGATACGGATATTTCCGGAGTTGTGTCATTTCCGGAATATGAGGAGACGCTGAGAAGAAACCATGATGTGGTGAAGAAGCTGGCGCTTGACACAGAATTTCAGGTCTGGTCGGTGGAAAATCAGAAAAAGGCGCATTTTGCGATGCCGCTGCGGACGATGATTTACGATGCGATGGGTTATCTGAAGGAGTATAAAGAGCTGGCGAAGAAGCGGAATCAGGATCGGGCGGCAGGCAGATTGCGGGGAGAGACTTCGGAAGAGTTCCTGTCCGGGATCGGCAAAGGAGACAGGCTGCATCCGCAGCTGTCGATAGTGCTGTATTATGGTGAAGAACGCTGGGATGGCCCACTTCGCCTGAAGGATATGATGCCACCATTTCCTTGTGGGACGGAGGCACTGTTTTTTGATCACGGGATTAATCTGGTGCAGATTATTGACAGTGAGCATTACAGCTTTCACAACGAAGCGGTGCGAACCGTGTTTGAAGGGGCAGGGGCGTTACTGCGAGGGGATCTGGATTTCATTTCAAAAAAGTATAACAAACCAATTCCGGCAGAGGAGGCGACCCTGATCGCGTTGATTTCGGGGTCGGATGTGTTACAGGCAGAAGCGGAGAGAGAGGAGAGTGTGAATATGTGTACGGCGTTGGAACGGCTGGCGGAGGAGAACAGACAACGAGGGATTGAGCAGGGAATCGAACGAGGAATTGCGCAGGGAAGATGCGAAGAAAGAGATGCGACAGTTAAGGCACTTCTGCTGCAGGGCTTACTGCCGGAACAGAAAATTGCAGAAGCAGTAAATATTTCGATGGAACAGCTTCGGGAGATCAAAGAGAGGATGAGAGGGGAAAAGGCGTAGACACTCTGCTGAAGCGATTGCTGAGTTGGTATTGGTTCCGAATATGCGTGTGCTGCGGATAAAGGCTGTGGAAAATTTGCTGGAAAGACTCGAAGATAAAATTATGGAGAATAGTGAAACGGATAAAGAAGGGAAAAAGGCTAAAAATCGAAGCTTCGGTTTTTAGCCTTCAATTATTATCTCCGGATTTTTGTTAAAAGTACTTATAAAGAAGTATACTTTTTCAAAACGGCTGCTTGAAATCGTCAATATTAATAGGAAAAAGAAAAGAAAAAAACTTTTCCTATACAAAATTAAGAAATTGTATTGACAAAAAGATATTTCAGATGTAGTATAAACACATGAAAAAGAAGTTTAGGAAAATATTTTCCTTACAAAATGTATGGGAGGGCAAAAGAAAGGACAATGGATAACGAGAAGAAAAAACAGGAGTGGCAGGAGTTTGCAGGCGTTGCCGGGACAAAATCAGTCATTGATAATGCAAAGCTGATTCAGAGACTGGAAAAGCCGAAGGGAAGAGTAGATGTTGTCATCGATACCGATACGTACAATGAGATTGATGACCAGTTTGCACTTTCATATCTGATCAAGTCTGATGAGAAGCTGAATCTGAAAGCAATTTATGCAGCGCCGTTTTTTAATGAGAAGTCAACAGGTCCGGCAGATGGCATGGAGAAGAGCTATCAGGAGATCATGAATGTTCTTACCCTGCTGGAACGTGAGGATCTGAAGCAGGTCGTTTATCGCGGATCGACGGAATATATGCCGTCTGAGACAGAGCCGGTGATTTCAGATGCGGCAAAGGATCTGGCAGAAAGAGCTATGAATTATACGGAGGAGCATCCACTGTATGTCATTGCGATCGGTGCCATTACGAATGTATCCTCTGCGCTGATAATGAATCCGGCGATCAGAGATCGTATTGTACTGATCTGGCTGGGCGGACATGCACTGAATTGGCCGAACAACAAGGAGTTTAACCTGTATCAGGATGTGGCAGGTGCAAGAATTGTATTTGGATGCGGCGTGCCGCTTGTACAGCTTCCGTGTATGGGTGTCGTATCTGCATTTACGACAAGCGGACCGGAGCTGGAGTATCACTTGAGAGGGAAGAACAAGCTTTGTGATTACCTGATTGATGTGACGACCGAAGAGGCACGTGCCTGCTATGGTGGTTCTACCTGGACAAGACCGATCTGGGATGTGACAGCGGTGGCATGGCTGCTGGACGGTGACTTTGAAGAGGATTGTCTGATTCATAGTCCGATTCCGGAGTATGATGACAGGTATGCCTTTGATAACAATCGCCATTTTATCAAATATGTATACCACATCAAGCGTGACAATCTGTTCGCAGACTTATTTGAGAAACTGAAAAAGTAAATGATATAAATATAAAAAAGAAAAGGAGAACATAGTATGAAGTACAGAAAAATGGTAGCATTTGGGCTGACGGCGGTGATGGCAGCCGGCATGACATCAGGCATGACAATGACAGGCTTTGCAGAAGAGGATAAGCCGACAATCCGTTGGGTATCACAGGGTGTTGGAGAGACGGGGTGGGAAGGACTTACCGTCCCGATTCTGGAGAAGTTTGAGGAAGAGACAGGAATTCATGTGGAAGCAGAGTTTTATTCTTTCAACGATCTGTTTGAGGTTATCGAGACAAAGTGCGCATCGGGAAATGCAGACTTTGATGTTATGAGTGTTGACGTGACTTATGTATCAAAGTATGGCTCCAGCGGATATCTTGAGCCGCTCGATCCGTATTTCACCGATGAAGACAAGGCAAAATGGGATGAGGCATCCTATACAGCAGGTGTATGGGAAGATACCATGTATGCAGCACCGGAGAATACATCCTGTCAGGAGCTGTACTACAATAAGACCTTACTGGAGGAGGCTGGAATTGAGCTTCCGGAAAATGATGCAGAGCATCGCCTGACCTACGAGCAGGTGGCAGATATGGCAAAACAGGCTCAGGAAGCACTGGATCCGGATGGAAGCAAAGGGATTATCGGACTGGATTTCCAGCAGGTAAGCCGTATTTACCAGATGAACATGCTTCCAAACTCCATGGGCGGAGCCAACATCAGCGAAGATGGATATTCTCTTGACGGCGTTGTAAATACAGAGCCGTGGATCAAGGCAATGACCTGGTATCAGGGTCTTGTAAATGACGGTATCGCATCCAGAGGATATGACGCAGATCAGCTTGGAGATATGTTTTATTCCGGAAAGATGGTATTCATGGTTGGCGGAACCTGGACAAGAAATGGTATGACCTGTGATGATGAGATTGACTGCACTTATGCTCCATGCTTTGAGGGCTATGAGGATAAAGTGGCAACCTCTACCGGTAGCTGGTACTTTGGTATCAATTCCCAGTCTGAAAACAAGGATGCAGCAGCTGAGTTTATCAAGTACTTCACACTTGGTGAGGGAAGTGATATGTGGCTGAGCATCAATGGCGATGTTCCGAGCCGTCTTGACAAGCAGGAAGAGATTGCAAACGATGAAAATGCAACTAAGGACATGAAGATCGCAGCATACGAGGCAGCAAACACTGCATATCCGCGTGCCGTTACGCCGGTATTCGGAGAGTATTCCACAATTCTGGATCAGGCATGGGAAGATGTCAGAAATGGTGCAGATGTAGAGGATACCTTAAACTACGCCGTAGAGCAGTTTGATTCCGCAGTGGCATCTTATAAGCAGTAAAACGCAGAAATTGAACAGAAGGCGGCGCCCGAGCGGCTGCCGCCTTTTCTAAAGGGAAAAAGAGGAGTAATGAGAAAAAGAAGCGCTCAGAAATGGGCAGAGAAAAGAAAGGAGACGTCATTACATGGGCGGAATACATATTAAAAATAAGTGGCTCCCATATGTTCTGGTAGCGCCGACGGTAGTTTTGATTTGTGTTTTTAAGATATATCCGATTATTATCAGTGTCGTTCAGGCATTTCTGTCCAAGGATGGAGCAGTGACACTTGACAATTACAAATTTTTATTTGCAGATAAAACCTTTTGGAATTCTTTAAAGGTAACCTTAAAATTTAATCTGATGATTATTCCGATACAGATTATCGTTTCCTTTATTATGGCAATGCTGGTGAATACGCATATTAAAGGAATTGAGTCGATTCGTACTATTTTGTACCTTCCGTTTTGCGTATCTTTGAGTGTATCTACCGTTATCTGGCAGATGCTGTTAAACGTAAATAATGGTGTTGTAAACAGTATCCTCGGCACATTTGGAGTAAAGCCGATCGGATTTTTGATTGATAAAAACTGGGCACTGCTGTCCATTATCCTGATTTCGTCCTGGCGCGGATGCGCTTACTGGATGATGTTCTTCCTCGCTGGCTTAAAGGGTATTGATCTTTCGGTTTATGAATCCGCAAAGATGGATGGTTCTGGATTTTTCAGTACACTGTTCCGTATTACAATCCCGCTTCTGAAAAACACCTCACTGTTTGTGTTGGTAGCCAACACGACAGCAAACTTCCTGCTGTTTGCGCCGGTACAGATTGCAACGGAGGGTGGCCCGCAGGGAAGCACCAATCTGCTGATGTACGAAGCGTATAAATCTGCATTTGTATATTCCAACCGGCAGAGACAGGCATGTATTGTGACAATTTTGCTTGTGATCGTTGTGGGTATCTGTGTGATTCAGAATAAATTTATGACAGAAAAGGAGGCCTAGAGATGACGATAAAAGAAAAAAGTGTTATTTCAAAAATAGTACTGTATGTTGTGCTGTTTATTATGGTAGTTGTATCGCTTTTCCCGATTGTCTATTGTCTGTCGGCATCCTTGCGAACACAGGAGGATCTGTTCCAGAACATGTTTCCGTTTTCTTTTAAGGCACTGATTCCGGCGAAGATTACGTTTGAAAACTATGTTATTATTTTTACAAAGTATTCGTTCTGGCGTCCGGTTCTGAATACGGTAATTGTGACAGTGGTTACGATCTTTTTTGGCTGTATGGTCAATTCTATCGCAGGCTTTGCATTCACCTGCTTTGAATTTAAAGGGAAAAAGCTTTTGTATGCACTCGTTCTGATTTCTTTCATGGTACCGTTTGAGTCAATTGCAATTCCGCTTTACGATGTTGCAAATAAGATGAAGATGGTTGATACTTACGCAGGAATGATTGTTCCGGCAATCGCGGATGGACTGGTTGCATTTTTGTTCATCCAGTTCTTTAAGGATATCCCGGTAGCGCTGATCGAGGCAGCACGTGTGGATGGTGCTTCCTGGCCGAGAATTTTTCTGGGCATCATTATGCCGATTTCTGTTCCGATCTTTATTACAGCAGGCCTTATGATATTCATGAATCAGTGGAACTCCTATATGTGGCCATTACTCGTAGCGAGATCAAAGGAGATCCGCACGATCCAGATCGCAATCAGTGCCTTCAGCGGAGAACGGGCGATTCAGTGGACTTACATTTTTGCGGCATCACTTGTATCCGCAGCGATTCCGATCTGTCTGTTTCTCCCGTTCCAGAAATATTTTGTTGAGGGTATTACTGCAGGAAGTGTGAAAGGATGATACAAATATGGGAAAGATTTTGGTGGTAGGCAGCCTGAATGTGGATATGGTTATGAATGTGGATCATATGCCGGCTGAAGGAGAAACAATTTTATGTGATGGCATGACACTTGTACCGGGCGGAAAGGGTGCAAATCAGGCGTGTGCAGCGGGAAGACTTGGTACAGATGTTGCAATGCTTGGCGCAATTGGTGACGATGATTATGGAGCGCTTCAGCTGAAAAGCCTTTCCGAAGCAGGTGTTGAGGTAGGTGGACTTTTAAAGAAAGAAGGGCAGAATACAGGCACTGCGTTTATTACGGTGAACAAAAGTGGTAATAACAGCATCGTAGTCGTGCCAGGAGCAAATTCTGCTTTTCGACCGGAGGATATTGAAGCAAACCGGGCGCTGATCGAACAGTGCGAGATTATGATTTTACAGCTGGAGATTCCGCTTGATACGGTATGCTATGCGGCGAAGCTTGCAAAATCGCTTGGTAAGACAGTGATTCTGGATCCGGCACCGGTGCCGGAGCATTTTCCGGAAGAGCTGTATGAATATGTAGATATTGTAAAACCAAATGAGACAGAGCTTGGTATGCTGACCGGAATTGCGGAAGCACAAAAGCATCTGACCGAAGCAGCACAGGCGTTAAAGGCACGCGGTGTGAAAAATGTGCTCGTGACGCTTGGTGGTGATGGAGTATACATCAATTCAGAGTCTGGAGAAGAGATTCGGATTCCAGCATGCAAGGTAAAGGCGGTCGATACGACGGCAGCAGGAGATTCCTTTACAGCAGCGTTGGCTGCAATGCTTTTGAATGGGGAATCACTTGAAGCAGCAGCAGAATTTGCAAACCGTGTATCTGCGATCGTAGTGACAAGAAAGGGTGCACAGTCTTCAATTCCGACAATAGATGAAGTCGTGAATTACAGCAAAGAACTGGAAAGGGTTGGATAATACATATGAAAATTGGATTTATCGGTCTTGGCATTATGGGTCGTCCTATGGTAAAGAATCTGTTACAGGCAGATGCAGAGGTTATTGTTTCTGATCTGAATCAGGAAGCGGTAAAGGATGTAGTAGCTGCAGGCGGAAAGGAAGGCAGCTATGCAGAGATTGGCGCACAATGTGACAAGATTATTATCATGGTACCAAATGGAGCGATTACAAAAGCGATTCTGTTCGGCGAAAACGGTGTTGCATCAACAATTCGGCCGGGAAGCATTGTGTGTGATATGAGTTCTGTGACGCCGGTAGAATCCAGAGAGTGTTATACAAAGCTGAAGGAGATAGGGGTTGGATTCCTTGATGCACCTGTATCTGGTGGAGAGCCGGGTGCGGTAGCGGGGACATTGGCTATTATGGTGGGAGGCGAGCAGGCACATTTTGACGCAATGAAGGAGTGTTTTGACATTCTTGGATCTTCAGCGCTTTTAATCGGGGATTCCGGAAGCGGCAGTGTGGCGAAGCTGGTAAATCAGATTATTGTAAACAATACAATCGCAGTCGTATCTGAGGCATTTGTTTTTGCTGCGAAAGCAGGGGTTGACTGTGAGAAGGTATATGGTGCGATTCGGGGCGGGCTTGCCGGAAGTGCAGTTCTGGATGCGAAGATTCCGATGATTCTGGAGCGAAATTTCAAGCCGGGCGGACCGATTCGGATCAATCACAAGGATATCAAAAATGTAGTAGAGACCGCGCATGCGATGGATGTTCCGATTCCATATACTGCACAGCTGTATGAGATTTTACAGACCTTAAAGCTTCATGGACATATGGGCGATGATCATGGCGGAATCGTGCAGTATTTTGAAGCGCTGGCGGATGTAAAGGTAGAAAAGAAGAACTGACGGGGGTGCGGAAAATGGCATTGAGCACAGATGTTTTGACCACCTATGCAAAAATTGATGAGACGAAAATAGATCAGCTTCTTCGGAAGGAGATATCTGCAAACCAGAAAAAGATCGTCGTGTTAGATGATGATCCAACCGGTGTGCAGACGGTTCATGATATTTCAGTCTACACAGATTGGACGAAGGACAGTATCCGTCAGGGCTTTCAGGAGAAAAGCAATTTATTTTATATACTGACCAATTCCAGAGGCTTTACACAGGATGAGACAACGCTGGCACATAATGAGATTGCAGCAAATGTGGACGCGGTGGCGAAGGAGCTTGGAAAAGAATATATTTTCATCAGCAGAAGCGACAGCACCCTGCGCGGACATTACCCGTTAGAGACCGAGATCCTCAGGACAAATTATGAGAAAAATACCGGTTGTATTATTGACGGAGAAATCCTGTGTCCGTTTTTTAAAGAGGGTGGAAGATTTACCATTGATGATGTCCATTATGTGCGCTATGGAAATGAGCTGATTCCGGCAAATGAGACAGAGTTCGCGAAAGATAAGACGTTTGGTTATCGGGCGGCGACTATGCCGGAGTATGTGGAAGAAAAGACGAAGGGTGCATATCTGGCCGGAAATGTCGTTTGTATTTCTTTGGATGAAATTCATCGGATGGCAATCGATGAGATTGAGCAGAAGCTTCTGCATGTGCAGGGATTTAATAAAATCATTGTGAATGCAGTAGATTATGCAGATCTGAAGGTATTTTGCATTGCCTTGTATCGGGCAATGGCAAAGGGAAAGGTATTTATGTTCCGAACTGCTGCCGCGATTGTAAAGGTGATGGGTGGTATTTCAGATCAGCCGCTGCTTGAAAGAGAGCAGATGGTTCGTACAAATGAGTTGCATGGCGGAATTATTGTAGTCGGCTCTCATACAGAAAAGACAACCAGACAGCTGGAAGCGCTGAAACAGCTTTCGGATATCAGGTTTGTTGAGCTGGATGCAACAAAAGTGACAGTGGCAGGCGGGCTGGAAAAAGAGGTGGAGCGGTGTCTTGCGCTTGAGGAAGCATGGATTCGCGATGGGAAAACCGTTTGCTGCTATACGAGTAGAGCGCTGGTCACGGCAGATACCGGCAATAAAGAGGATGAACTTCGACTTTCCGTCCGTATTTCTGATGCAGTACAGTCACTGGTCGGAGGGCTGTCAGTCATCCCCAAATTTGTTATCGCAAAAGGAGGAATCACATCCAGCGATGTCGGGACAAAGGCGCTTGGCGTAAAGCGGGCAAATGTGCTGGGACAGATTGAGCCGGGTATTCCGGTCTGGCAGACGGGCGCGGAGAGTAAGTTCCCGGGCATCCCGTATGTGATCTTTCCGGGTAATGTCGGAGAGGATACGACGTTACGGTATGCCGTAGAAAAGCTGATATAAAAATGATGGGACTGTCCCGGAGGTTTTACTTTCGGGCGGTTTTTCAGTTTTGAACGCAGAATAAGCATTCTCCCGCTTCATAACAGGTGTGCGGAGCACTAAATGAATATCTATTTATATTGAAAGAAGCCTATATACAAGCAAATAGGGATTGATTATAATAATGGTATATTTGAAGAAAGGACAAACAGATTTTCTGGTGGGTGAAAAAGGAATGAGAGCAGAATTTATCGAAAAAATTTATGCGGGCTGGCTGGCGAAGATCATCGGTATTCGCTATGGAGCACCGATCGAGGGCTGGACGTACGAGCAAATTAGAAATATTTACGGAGAGCTGGATCATTATCCGGTAGATTATCATGAGTTTGCAGCAGATGATGACAGCAACGGCCCACTGTTTTTCTTAAAGGCACTGGAAGATGGAAGACATGGCTATGATGTGAAGGCACAGGATGTGGCAGAGGCACTTCTGAATTATGCTCCGTTTGAGCACGGCTTTTTCTGGTGGGGCGGATATGGAATTTCGACCGAGCACACGGCATATCTGAACCTACGAAACGGAATTCCGGCACCGATGAGCGGAAGCATTGAACAGAATGGACATACGACGGCAGAGCAGATCGGTGGACAGATATTTATCGATACGTGGGGACTTGTAAGTCCTGGCAATCCGGATCAGGCTGCCCGTTTTGCAAAAGAAGCGGCGAGTGTGACGCATGGAGGAAACGGAATTTACGGTGGGATTTTCGTGGCAGTTTGCATCAGTTACGCGTTTATCGAAAAAGATATCCGGAAAATCATCGAAAAAGGACTTTCCTATATTCCGGCAGACTGTGAGTATACGAGAGTTGTGCGTAAGGTTATGGAATTTTATGATGCGCACCCGGAAAACTGGCATGACTGCTTCCGGTACATTTTTGAGAACTTTGGATATGACAAGTATCCGGGAATCTGTCACATCATTCCGAATATTGCAGTGATGATTCTTTCTTTGCTTTACGGAGAAGGGGATTTTTCCAGAACGTTGAGTGTCTGCAACATGTGTGGCTGGGATACCGATTGCAACGTCGGAAATGTGGCGACAATCATGGGCGTTCGCAATGGACTGAAAGGTATCGAATATGAAAAATGGAGAAAGCCGATCAATGATTTTCTCGCATGCTCAAGTGTCATTGGTTCCTTAAATCTGATGGATATTCCATTTGGCGCAGTCTATATCGCAAAACTGGCCTATGCGGTAGCCGGTGAGAAAATGCCGGAGCCGTGGGGCGAGATTGCAGAAAAGCGGATTGACAGCTGCCACTTTGAATTCCCGGGATCTACGCATGCAATTCATGTTCGCGTCGACAGCCTAGATGATGGTGGACGAAAAAAATACGAAACCTCTATCACCAATACTGATGAGACAGCGGCAACGGGAAGTCGTTCGCTGAAGTTTGTGGCAAAACCGGTAAAGCCGGGTGAAAATATTTATATATATAAGAGAACCTACTATCAGCCAAAGGATTTTAGTGACAGCCGATATGATCCGAGTTTTTCTCCGCTTGTCTATCCGGGACAGGTGCTTCATGCGAGTGCTTATATTCCAGTGTATGGGGATGAGGCGCAGGTAAGTCTGTATGTAAAAGAACTCCGCAGTGGAATGATTTATGAGAGTAAAAAGCAGGAATTGAAAAAAGGTGAGTGGAAGACATTGGAATATCAGATTCCTGCATTAGAGGGCGGACTTTTAGAAGAAGTCGGCATTTGCTTCCATGTGGATGGTGCGCATATGGGAGAAATAGACTTTGTCGGTATGATTGATGATCTGTATGCGGAGGGCGCGCCGGACTATTCTGTTGAATTTGCCAGGGAGCAGGAAGAAGTATGGACCGGGCTGCATCGGGAGATCAGCCAGTTTACAAAGCTGAAGGGGCTGATGTATCTTGAGGATGGCGAGCTGCATCTGTCGTGCGCGGATTTCGCAGAGGCGTATACCGGACGTCATGACTGGGAGGATTACAGTGCGGAATTTACCTTTACTCCGCTGACCGGTGCAAATCATATGGTAAATGTACGTGTACAGGGTGCGATCCGTTCCTACGCTGCCGGGCTGCTTCCGGATGGAAAGATTGCGATTCTGAAAAATGATAATGGTTATCGCGTGCTTGCGGAAGCTCCATATGCATGGGAAAATGGAACGGAATATACGATTACCGTAAAAGCGGTCGGAAATACGATTTCTGTGATTATGGATGATAAGGAAATTTTGAAGGTGACAGATGAAGAACGCCCGTATCTGCGCGGTTCAGTAGGCGTTTCTATGCAGAACGGAAGCCATGACAAATATCGCAGAATTGTAGTAAAAGGAGTTTAAGTGAGTCACTCAGTTATTGTGAGAGACATTAAGGCTTTGTGCTAGATAAAATTGTTTATAGTCTATATAAGAAGAGGGATACCGTCACATTTCATTGTCGGTATCCCTCTCACTGTTCTGCATCAATTGTACTCATTTCTTACCTCATATTCTCCGCGGCTGATTATCCACGGTAGGAAGCGGAAAAGCTCTTATAATACTCCTCAATAAATTCTCTGATCATTGCAAGCTTCTTCATAACGATACCTCCTTTGAGCGTCTGTGTGTGATGTGTTAGCAGCAGATCCGGTGCTTTTTTTGAATCTATATTTCTTTGATAACTGTATGATAGCAGATTGACGGGAAAATGTGAAATATATATAATAAAGGTATTGCGATACCTGTCAGGTATGGTACTGCGCGTATAAGAAATACGGACAGGAATTCGCATAGTCATGTAGTGTTGAGGATAACGGTACGACAGACATTCCTGAATAACTGGGAGGAGAGAGATTATCATGGAGCTTCGACATATTCGCTATTTTCTTGCAGTTGCGGAGGAAATGAATTTTACAAGGGCGGCGGAACGGCTGCATATCGCACAGCCGCCACTTAGCAGGCAGATCCAGGAGCTGGAGACGGAGCTGGACGCGAAGCTTTTTATCCGGAAGCCGCATGCCCTGCAGCTGACGGAGGAGGGAGTGCTTTTCCGGCAGTATGCGCAGCAGATTTTAGAGCTGGTGAAAAAATCGTCGGAGGATATCCGGGAGATGGAGCACGGGCTGCAGGGAACGCTCTATCTGGCGTCAGTGGAAGGATATGCGCCGCGGCTGTTTTCTGAGTGGATTGCAGAGTTTCACCGGGTCTATCCGCACGTTACCTACAACATGTGGAATGGAAATTCAGATGATGTCGTGAATCGTGTGATGAAAGGATTATGTGACCTCGCGATTATTGCAGAGCCGCACAATGCAGAGGGCGTGGAATCCATTTCCGTCTATCAGGAACCGTGGGTAGCAATGATCCCGGCACATCATCCGCTGGCCTGTGCAGACGGTGCGCCGGTGCGGCTGGAGGAGCTGCTGCCCTATGAGCTGATCATTCCGTCACGGGAATCCCGTCTGGAGGAGATCAACAGCTGGTTTCGGGATACCGGGAAAAAGCCGATCGTGCGCTGTCGGATTGCCCATATGCTGAATGCCTATGAGCTGACCCGACAGGGAGTCGGAATTACAATTTTTCCGGCAGCGGCAGGAGAACTCGATACCGCAGGGGAGATCTGTATCCGGAAGCTGACAGAGCCGTCTGTGACGGCAACCTATGTGCTGGTGTGGAACAAGGCACGGCCGCTTTCCCGTGTGGCAGAAGAATTTGTGCAGCTGGTGAAGAGCCGGACAGAGCATTATCCCCGCTGAAATTCATAACGATAGCAGTTCATGATTGCCTGAATATGTTTATTTTCCTCAAAAGAGTTGTGCAGCTGATTGACCGGGTAGGAGATGGGACGTCCCTCAAGCACCTCGACAATACCGAGTGCGGCCTGATAGGACATGCGCTCCAGTGCCTCTGTTGTAAAGGCTGCCGTATGCGGGGTGACGATGACATTGTCCATGGAAAGCAGTGGATTGTCTTTGGAGGGCAGATTTCCTTCAAAGACATCCAGGGCAGCTCCGCAGATCCGGCCGTTCTTCAGGCAGTTGATCAGAGCTGTTTCGTCGACGACTTCGCCGCGGCCGGTATTGATCAGATAGGCGGTAGGCTTCATATACGAAAGCTCCTTTGCACCGATGAAATGACGGGTTGCATTGCCGCCCGGCAGATGCAGGGAGAGAAAATCGGCCAAGGAGATGACCTCCTGCAGATTTCCGGAGAGCGTACCGTATTCGGTCTGGCAGGTGCCGGTGATGTGGCGGTTGTAGCCGATGACATTCATGTGCAGACCAAAGGCAGCCATTTTAGCTACCTGGCTTCCGATATTTCCCATGCCGATAATTCCGAGCGTTTTGCCCTGGACATCCATCCCGTACATGGTCCGGACCTGACTGGTTTCCCCGTCCTTCATGCCATTGTTGTACCGGATGGATTTTTTTGCGAGCATTAAAATGAGTCCGATCGTATATTCTGCCACAGAGCTCTGGTTGGATTCTGCGGCGTTGGTAATCTGGATTTTCAGATCAGTGGCAGCGTCAACATCGATACAGTCGACTCCCACGCCGTGCATGGAGACGACCTTCAGCTTCGGACAGTGCTCAAATACGCGACGGGTGAACTGACCGTTTCGGGTGAGCGCGCCGTCACAGTCGCAGCACTCTGAGATGAGGGTATCTTCCTGCGGGCCACTGCCCATGCGCACGTCATAGCCCTGCTCTTTTAAGAGATCAATGCCCTTCTGGTTGACGGGTTCGGTGATTAAGATCGTTCGTTTCATACGGATACCTCCTTTGGATCCTGCCTTCTGCCCTGCAAATTTTTGTTTTGTGATTGACATTTGAAAATCAACGTGCTAATCTATCACAAAATAATGAAGATGCACCACATACCATTTATGGAAAATGCGGGCGGACAGGAGGAAAAATGAAAATCATCGGTGGTTATACAAACTATGGACAGGACATCGGTATTTTAATGCTGGATACGCGGTTCCCGCGGATCATCGGGGATATCGGAAACGCGAATACATTTCACACCCATGTCCGTTACCGCACGGTCCGGAATATTACCAAAGGTCCCATCACGGAGAAAAATATTGAAAAGGAGCTGCTGTTTCCGTTTCTGGAAGCGGCCAAAAGTCTGGAGGCCGAGGGCTGCAAGGCCATCACCACGAGCTGCAGCTTTCTGGCGGGCTATCAGCAGCGGCTGGCAGATGCTGTCCACATTCCAGTATTTACCTCTACGCTTCTGCTTGTCCCGATGCTGCGCGCCATGCTGAATCGCCATTCCACCATCGGGATCTTTACAGAGAATCCACAGGTACTGAATGAGGAATATTTTCTTCAGGCCGGGTGGTCTTCGAAGGATATTCCGGTAGCCGTGACCGGTATGCAGGCAGATTCACCGTTCAGCAACCTGTTTATTGGAGACCATGTGGAGGAGGAGCTCGGCACATTAAAGGAATGTGTAGAAGAACTGACTTTGCGCCACATGCGGGAGCATCCGGATACCGGGGCGATTGTGCTGGAGTGCACGAATCTGGCACCGTTTACCGGGCTGATCCAGAAGCTTGCAGGAGTTCCGGTCTTCGGGCTGAACCAGCTGCTGGAGTACATTGAGAGCTGTATCAATCCTCCGGAATATTGCTGAAGGCAGAGAATGCGAAAAAGAAAAACAGGGCAGGGAAGCATGATTCAGTGCCTCCTTGCCCTGTTTTGTCCGGTATGGACATTCTGTCGCTATTCAACTGCCCCCTATTATAGGACGTACGTCCGTGGCTGTCAACAGGGAAGAAAAATTGACAGACAGAAGACATGGAGGTTAGAAATTGACATCTGTGGTATAATAAGATGATAATGCTAGGGTCAAAAGGTCAAAAAGCCGTTCATGCTTGCATGATAAGGCTTTTGAACTTGGGACCCGCCAAACATGAGAAAGTAGCGATTTACGTAGTAAATCAGCGGATTTCGAATGTTTGCGGAATTGCGGGAGCATGAAATGCGAAGCAATCCGTGTATCATAGGGGGCAAAATACCTTTTGCCCCTGGCATCATCATGACTGATAAGGGGTAATTAACGATGAAACATAAATGGAGATTCGGGGTGCTCGGCGCAGCGGCGGCATATCTGTTTGCGATCCGGCCGGAAAAGAGACATACGGCGAATGCGATGAAAGGCATTTACTATGCGCATCGGGGGCTGCACAGCAGGGAGGCGCAGGCACCGGAAAATTCACTTGCAGCATTTCGGCGGGCAGTTCATGCAGGCTATGGGATTGAACTGGATGTGCAGCTGACAAAAGATGATGTGCCGGTGGTTTTTCATGATTTTACATTGCAGCGGGTATGCGCAGCAGCCGGGAAGATTCGAGATTTTACTTTAGAGGAGCTGAAGCAGTTTCGCTTGGACGGTACAAAAGAGGCCATTCCGACCCTGGCGGAAGTGCTGCAGCTGGTGGACGGGCAGGTGCCGCTGCTCGTGGAAATGAAATGTGAGGATCTTGGCGTACATGTTTGCGAGAAAGCAGACGGGTTGCTGAAAAATTACAGGGGAAACTATGTGATGGAGTCGTTTAATCCGTTCGCGCTTCTGTGGTATCGCAGACACCGTCCGGAGATTTGCCGTGGACAGCTCTCGATGAATTTCCAGCGGCAGGAGGGGACCTATGATCCACAGCAGCTTATCGCGCGTCATCTGCTGACGAACTTTCTCGCGAAGCCGGATTTTATCGCGTATGACATCCGGGATAAAGAGGCGCTGTCCAAAAATATCTGCCGAAAATGGTTTCACTGTCCGTCAGTGGCGTGGACGGTCCGATCGGCGGATGAGCTGCGTAAAATAAAGCCTTACTACGATGCGTTTATTTTTGAAAGCTTCCGGCCGCAGGTGAGAAAATGAGGTTTGCGAATCCGCAGGCGTTCGTAAAAACAGGTTGTAGCAGAGAAAAAAATAGGATATACTGTTTTTATCGAATGTTTCGTATGACATCTGTCAAACATGCACCGGTCATGTGAAATGGTTTGTACCCCGTTGTGGGACCGCCAGCAGAACTGCAGAGGGTGTGGCAGATATGGCTGAGGATTTTACTGCCGGGGAAAATAAAAATGAGAAAAGGACGTGGCGGATATGAAGAGAATAGGACTTTTGACGAGCGGCGGCGACTGTCAGGCGCTGAATGCAACCATGCGAGGTGTGGTAAAGGGGCTTTCTGCAAATCTGGATGAGCTGGAAGTATACGGATTTATGAACGGCTACAAGGGGCTCATCTATGGAGATTACCGGCTGCTCACCTCCCGCGATTTTTCAGGTATTCTCACAAAGGGTGGTACAATTCTCGGTTCCTCCAGACAGCCGTTCAAGCTCATGCGTGAGCCGGATGAGCGGGGGCTGGATAAGGTCGAGGCGATGAAGCAGAACTATTACAAGCTTCGACTGGACTGTCTTGTCATTCTTGGCGGAAACGGTACGCAGAAGACGGCCAATCTGCTGCGTGAGGAAGGGCTGAATATCATCCACCTGCCGAAGACGATCGACAATGATATTTACGGAACTGACATGACATTTGGATTTTACAGTGCGGTGAATATTGCGACCGATGCGATCGACTGTATCCATACGACGGCTGCTTCTCACAACCGCGTCTTTATCGTAGAGGTCATGGGACATAAGGTTGGCTGGCTGACCTTGTATTCAGGAATCGCAGGCGGCGCGGATATCATTCTGATCCCGGAGATACCGTATGACATTAAAAAGGTTATCGAAGCGATCGACCGTCGGACGAAGGCCGGAAAGGGCTTTACAGTTATTGCAGTCGCGGAGGGTGCGATTTCCAAGGCAGACGCAAAGCTGAGCAAGAAGGATTATAAAAAGAAGCTCGAAGCAAAGAAATATCCGTCGGTAGCCTACGAGATCGCGGAAGAGATTCAGGCAGCAAACGGGCCGGAGGTGCGGATCACCGTACCGGGTCATACACAGCGCGGCGGCAGCCCGTGTCCGTATGACCGTGTACTTTCTACCCGGATCGGTGTGACCGCAGCGAAGATGATCCTCGACGAAGAGTATGGCTATATGGTCGGTATCGTGAATGGCAAGATGAAGAAGGTGCCGCTCGCAGAGGTGGCCGGAAAGCTGAAGACGGTATCGCCAAAGGACCAGATCATTGAAGAGGCCAAGCTGATGGGCATTAGCTTTGGAGACTGATTTTGTATTGATACAAAGCAGAAGGGCTGCCTTACAGAGGAGAGATAAGGCAGCTCCTTTTATGATTTGATGATACTAGGGTCAAAAGGTCATGCGTTTCATGCTTGCATGAAAAAGCATGACTTATTGACCCGCAAAACACCGAAAAGTAGCCATTTTTCGTAGAAAAATGAGCGAATTTGAGGTGTTTTAGGATTGCGAGAGCATGAAATGCGAAGCAATCCGTGTATCATAGGGGTCAAAATACCTTTTGACCCTAACATCGTGATTTACAGGAAATTGCATCCTGTAAAGCAGAAACGCTCCGCGAGGACGCAGTAGGTCATGCATTGCATGACGCGCATCTCGCAGCAAGAATGCCGAGGTATTCTTGAACAGGAAGAGACAGGAGAGAACATGAGTTATACAGCATTATACAGAAAATTTCGCCCGGATACATTTGAAGATGTAAAAGGACAGGATCATATCGTAAAGACACTGCGCAACCAGATCAAGGCGGATCGGATCGGCCATGCATATCTGTTCTGTGGCACGCGGGGTACCGGTAAGACGACCGTGGCCAAGATCCTTGCGCGGGCAGTAAACTGCGAGCATCCGGTAGATGGCAATCCGTGTAATGAATGCGCATCCTGTCGGGCGATCGCATCCGGCGCATCGATGAATGTGATCGAAATTGATGCCGCATCGAACAACGGTGTCGATAATATCCGGGAGATCCGCGAGGAGGTGGCTTATCCGCCGACCGAAGGACGGTATAAGGTTTACATCATTGATGAGGTGCATATGCTTTCTATCGGAGCATTTAATGCACTGCTCAAGACACTGGAAGAGCCGCCGTCTTATGTCATTTTCATTCTGGCGACGACGGAGGCGCACAAGATCCCGGTAACGATTCTATCGCGCTGCCAGCGTTATGATTTTCGCCGGATCAGTCAGGAGACGATTCTGAAGCGGCTGGAAGATCTGATGGAAAAAGAGCAGGTCGACGCGGAAGAAAAGGCGCTGCGCTACGTGGCAAAAAAGGGCGACGGTTCGATGCGTGATTCCTTAAGTCTGCTGGATCAGTGTATTGCATTTTATCTCGGAGAAAAGCTGACGTATGATCGGGTGCTGGAGGTACTCGGCGCAGTCGACACGGATGTGTTCAGTGAGCTTTTGCGTCTGGTTCTGGCAGAACAGATCACAGATGCGATCGCGCTGCTCGACCGTCTGATCCTTGACGGACGGGATCTGACGCAGTTTGTCAATGATTTTACGTGGTACCTGCGCAATCTGATGCTTTTAAAGGCATCTGACGATATGGAGGATATTCTGGATATTTCCACAGAGAATCTTGCACAGCTGCGCGAGGAAGCAGCGATGATCCGGAACGATACGCTTATGCGCTTTATCAGGATCTTTTCCGAGCTGGCCAATTCGATCCGGTATTCGGTCAACAAGCGGGTCATGCTCGAGATGGCGCTGATCAAGCTGTGCAAGCCGGAGGCGGAGAAGGATGATCTGTCACTGATTGAGCGGATCCGGAAGCTGGAGCGGATGATAGAGCAGGGCATTGCTGTGCCGGGCAGAATGCCGGCACCGTCAGGTGCTTCGGCATCATCAGCGGATGACGGAAGATGGGATCCGGCGATGTATGGAGCAAACGGGGATTCGAGGTATGCAGCCTCCGGTGTCGGCGTACCGGCCGGAGGCGCGGGCTATAATAGTACCGCAGGCAATCCGGATCCGTCGCTGCCGACCGCAAAGGCCGCGCCGGAGGATCTGAAGAAGGTCAAGGCAATGTGGAAAAACATCATTGTGGAGACCTCTGCCCCGTTCCGCCTGGCACTTGCCTCAGCGGAAGTGAAATACAATGCGCAGGAAGAAAATGACAACCGTCTGTTCGTCGTGTTTGCGGATTTCCTCGCCGAGCGCTACATCAACAATGCGGACCGCAAGCGCGAGCTCGAGAGCATTATCGCGGACAAGACCGGCAAGCAGGTAGAGGTGCGTTTTATGCTTGCGGCTGACGAGGGCGCCCATCGGGGCAAGCTTGCATCCATTGATATAGACGAAAGAATTCGAGAATTTATTCACGCAGATATAGAAATCGAAGACGAAAACTGATATGATAACAACAGTTCAGAATAGCAGCAAAATGTAAGGACAGATCATAGCAAATTTATTTGCTGTGAGCTGTAATTACATTTTGGGATAGGCGGGACGCCTATCAATCGCAGACAGGAGCTGCTTTAGCAGCGGATAGACTGCGTAGCAGGCGGGTCTGCGATCTGTATTCTGAACGTCTGTATTAGAAAACATAAAAACAGGAGGATATAATCCATGGCAAAAAGAGGTGGATTCCCGGGCGGTATGCCGGGAAATATGAATAATCTGATGAAGCAGGCACAGAAAATGCAGAAGCAGATGGAAGAAAATCAGAAAGCACTGGAAGAAAAAGAATTTACCGCAACGGCAGGCGGTGGCGCAGTAGAGGTGACCGTTTCCGGAAAGCGTGAGATCGTAAAGGTAAAGCTGTCTGAGGAGGCAGTGGATCCGGACGACGTAGAGATGCTTGAGGACCTGATCGTGGCGGCGACCAATGAGGCACTGCGTCAGGCAGAGGAAGCTGCCGCTTCCGCGATGTCCGCACTGACCGGCGGCCTTGGCGGACTCGGAGGCTTTGGATTCTGATGGATTATTACGGAAAGAAGATGTCCAGACTGATCGAGCAGCTCTCTGCGCTGCCCGGCATCGGCGGCAAGTCTGCCCAGCGTCTGGCATTCCATATCATTCATATGCCAAAGGAGCAGGTGGAACAGCTCACCGATGCAATCAAAGATGCCCGTGAGAACATCTGCTACTGCAAAGAGTGCTACACACTGACCGATCAGGAGCTCTGTCCGATCTGCGCGAATCCGCAGAGGGATCACCATACGATCATGGTAGTCGAGAGCACCCGCGACCTTGCGGCTTATGAGAAGACCGGAAAGTATGACGGTGTTTATCACGTCCTGCACGGGGCGATCTCTCCGATGCTCGGTATCGGTCCTGCCGATATCCGCTTAAAGGAGCTCATGCAACGCCTGCAGGGAGATGTGAATGAAGTCATCATTGCGACCAACTCCAGCCTAGAAGGCGAGACGACGGCCATGTACATCAGCAAGCTGATCAAGCCTACCGGCATCAAAGTCAGCCGCATTGCAAGTGGCGTCCCGGTCGGAGGAGATCTGGAGTACATCGACGAGATGACACTGCTGCGTGCACTGGAAGGGCGTGTGGAGCTGTAATAGTAAGGATATACGGATATACAAAGGCAAGATGGCAGCCGATACGGAGCAGGAGAAACTGTTCTGTGTCGGCTGCTTTTGTCTTGTTATTTGCTGATGAATCACCTATAATAAAAATAATAGACAAATAAGTAGTAGGGAGGTGCGGGCATGGGGAGCTATTTAAATCCGGGGAATAAAGGATTTCGGGAAAGTCTGAATTCACAGATTTATGTGGATAAAAGCGGACTGATCGAGCAGACGAACGCGGTGTTGGATACAAGAGAAAAATATATGTGCGTGAGCAGGCCAAGGCGGTTTGGAAAATCGATGGCAGCAGATATGTTGACGGCATATTATGAGCAAAATCAGGACTCTGAAAAGCTGTTTAAAAATCTATATATCGAAAAGAGTCCTTCTTTTCTTACGCATTTAAACAAATACAATGTGCTGAAAATAAACGTGCAGGATTTTTTGAGTTCATCGAGTAATGTGGATGAGATGCTGAGTAAGTTTCAAAAATATATTATTTTTGATTTGCTAGATGAATTTACAACGATCCGCTATCGGGATGAAACAGATATTGTTCAGGTTATGAAAGACGTTTATGCCGGTACACATTATCCGTTTGTAATCCTCATCGATGAATGGGATTGTCTTTTCCGGGAATACCGGCAGGATCAGGAGGCACAGAGAAAGTATCTGGATTTCCTGCGCATGTGGCTGAAGGATAAGGAATATGTTGCACTTGCTTACATGACCGGAATTTTACCGATCAAAAAATACGGGACGCATTCTGCACTGAATATGTTTACAGAGTACTCAATGATCAATCCGCGCGGTATGGCAGAGTATTTTGGCTTTACAGAGTCTGAGGTAAAGGCACTGTGCGATCAGTATGGGATGAGCTTTGAAGAGACCAGAGCGTGGTATGATGGCTATGAAATGCTGGTAGTCGAGAACGGCGAGCAGAAAATCCGGGAGCTGTACAGCCCAAAATCGGTGGTAGAAGCGATGCGGAGCGGTATTTTTGATAATTACTGGAATCAGACCGAGACCTATGAAGCATTGAAGATGTATATCCAGATGAATTTTGATGGATTAAAGGATGCGGTTATTCGGATGCTGGCGGGGGAACGGGTGCCGATTAATACCGGAACATTTTCAAATGACATGACGACCTTCGAAAGCAAGGATGATGTTCTGACTCTGCTGGTGCATCTCGGCTATTTGAGCTATCACTGGCCGGATAAGGCTGTGTTTATTCCAAACAAAGAGATTGCACAGGAGTATATCAATGCAATTAGTACGATGGACTGGAATGAAGTCATGGATTCCATCAGGGCATCGAAAAAACTGCTGGAAGCCCTGTGGGACGGAGATGAAACTGCGGTGGCAGACGGGATTGCACGTGCGCATGAAGAGGTTTCGATTTTGCAATACAATGATGAAAACTCCCTGAGCTGCACGATTCACCTTGCGTTCTATTTTGCACGGGAATATTATACGATTATTCGGGAACTTCCGGCAGGGAAGGGATTTGCAGACATTTGTTTTCTTCCAAGAAAATTGTACGCTGACAAGCCTGCACTGTTGATTGAACTCAAATGGAATCAGGATGTCTACGGAGCAATTGCCCAGATCAAAGAGCGAAACTACACGGATGCGTTGAAAGACTATCGTGGAAATCTATTGCTTGTCGGAATTAATTACGACAAAAAGACCAAGACGCACAGCTGTAAGATTGAGCG